>JAKQWZ010000002.1 GCA_029561735.1 Candidatus Omnitrophota bacterium
CTAGGAGATAAAATGGAAGGAATAAAATTAACCAAAAGGCCGCGCTTAAGAAAACCTTTTTTAATTGTTGCCTGGCCAGGCATGGGGGAGGTGGCTTTCAGGGCGGCGAATTATTTAATAGAAGAGCTAAAGGCTGAAGAATTTGCCTCTATCCCTCCAGAAGAATTTTTTTATCTGACAAGTAGCACAGTTACCCAGGGGGTATTAAGCACGCCGGATCTGCCTTACAGCAAGTTTTATTACTATAAGAATAAGGCCGGAAAGAATGATTTCATTTTTTTTATCAGTAATGCCCAACCTGATTTAGCCCGGGCAGATGCGTATTCCCGCCGGGTTATACAGTTAGCTAAAAATTATAAGGTGGATACAGTAATAAGCTTTGCCTCTATGCCCTTAGGAATTGATCACACGCAGGAGCCCGGGGTTTGGTTTGCCGCTACATCTACGGATTTAGCGGGCAAGCTTAGGGGAGCAGGGTTGAATGCTTTATCAGAAGGGGCTATCAGCGGGATGAATGGACTCTTCTTAGGGATCGCTAAAAGGGAGGGTTTGAAAGGATTCTGTCTTTTAGGAGAAATCCCTCTTTATACCATTCAGATAGATAATCCCAAGGCATCCTATGCTGTATTGAAGGCCTTCTCAAGAGTGCTTAACTTCAATTTGAACATTACCGGATTAATGGATCAGGCTAGGAATATGGAGGGCGAAATTAATAAGCTCCTGGATTATTTAAAGTTAGGCACACAGGCTGCCGGTCCGATCGGAGAAGAGGATATTGAGAAGATTAAGCATTCCTTAAGCCAACTTACCAAGCTGCCATTATCTATCAAGAGCAAAATCGAGGAGCTATTCTCATTGGCTGAGGCTGATATCTCAAGGGCGGCAGAGTTAAAGTCCCAACTGGATAAGTGGAATGTTTATAAGGATTACGAGGATAGGTTTTTGGATTTATTCAGAAAGAGCGAAGAGAAAATTTATAAAAAAAGTATTGCGTGGCTCGAACTTTGAAGACCCGCGCTATGCTGTTTGCGCTCCGACACAAGGTCAGTGCGTAAAGATTTACTGGAACGACTTTAAAGCAATGATACCGCCTGAGTTAATGGCAAAAAAGCCGAACGAATCTGATAAAGAGATTTATTTAATCAACGGCGCGACAATATTTCTTGCAGGGCTTGATAACCCGGCTCGCATTGAGGGCGCTCCTGTAGACGGATTTCTTTTCGACGAAGTAGATGATATTAAGCGTTCGGCATGGGAAGCTCACGTTTTCCCGTGTTTTATCGACAGGGGCGCTTTTGCGATGTTTTGCGGCGTGCCCAACGGTTTGCAGTATCTTTATGAATTAAGTCTTAACGCGGCAAAATACCCGGATGAATGGGATTTTTTCACTTGGAAAAGTGCCGAAGTTATCGACCCGAAAGAGATTGCAAATTTTAAAAGAATTTATGATGAAAGAACGTTTGCGCAAGAGTTTGAAGGCAGTTTTGTTACTTTCTCAGGTCGCGTTGCCTATGCCTTTGACCGCGAACACTACAAGCACGAACTTGTTCATAGCTTACAAAAGCCGCTTGAAATCTGTTTTGACTTCAATAATGCTCCCGGTATCGCCGCAATCGTGCAAGAACAAGTAATGCCCGGCCAATTTGAATACATCGAAACAGGCAATGGCGTGATAAAATCGCCAGTTATTGGCTCAGGCGTAATCGGTGAAGTATGGATTCCTCGCCATTCTAACACGCTTCTTGTGTGCCGCAAGCTGTATGAAGATTGGAAACACCACAAAGGCGAAATAATCTTTTACGGCGACCCGGCAGGCGGCAACAAAACATCTCAAGGCGTGCAAGGCTCAGACTGGGATTTGATAAAAGATTTTTTCGAACAAACAGACTGGAAGCACCGAATGAGCTTCGACGTGCCACGCGCTCACCCGTCAGTAAGGTCGAGAATTAACGCAATGAATTGTAGAATTAAGTCGATTGATGGTATAATAAGATTTATGGTTGACCCTGTTGCCGCGCCGCATGTTGTTGAAGATTTTGAGCGGCTAACGGTTCTTGAAGGCTCTAATGGCGAGATTGATAAGAAAAGTAACCCTGCAATCGGGCATTTATTCGACGCGGTAAGCTATCGCGAATGTCAGAAATACCCGGTTGATGAAGCAACCCGCATTATAACGGTAAAAGATTTTTAAGGATTTATATGCAGTTAATATTAGGTGATTGTCTTGAAAAAATGGCATTGATACCCGACAAAAGTATTGATGCGATAATCACAGACCCGCCCTATGGCACAACCGCCTGCAAGTGGGATTCTGTTATACCCTTCGCGCCGATGTGGGAACAGTTGAAGCGG
>JAKQWZ010000076.1 GCA_029561735.1 Candidatus Omnitrophota bacterium
TTCTATTGAGCTTGCCGGCAATATCGCCTCAACAGCGCAGGACCCCGCGCAGTTAGAAGATGTAAGGTTTTTCCTAAACTCCGTTGTCAATTCAAAAGAAAGGGAACGCGGCGCTTTTATGTCTTTTCTAGATAATCTAAATGCCCGGATATTCCCGGCACAGGACAAAGTACTTGTTAATAAATTGAATTCCCAGGCAAAGAAACTCATTGCCTTTCTAGATACAGCTAAGGATGAGGCTGAGCGTCAGCGTTTATATTACGATTTAGGCAACGTTTATATGCAATTATCTGATCTGGAAAAAGCGCGGGATTACTT
Organism: Candidatus Omnitrophota bacterium; assembly: GCA_029561735.1. Lineage (GTDB taxonomy): Bacteria > Omnitrophota > Gorgyraeia > Gygaellales > Profunditerraquicolaceae > JAKQWZ01. The sequence continues at coordinate 319 of JAKQWZ010000076.1, forward strand.
TATACAGGCGGCAAAAGCTTTACCGGATTCATTATTAGCAATAAAGGCAAAATTTAACCTTGCCTGGGCGTATAAAACAATGGGAGAGCCGGAAAAGGCTATTTCGCTGTTTGCCGAGGTGACCAGAGATTATCAGGTAAATAGCCAGTATCAGATAGCCGATGCTATGTATAAAAAAGGCGATTATCAGGCAGCCCGGGATAAGTACGCAAAATTATCCGAAGAATACCCTCAGTTTAACCTTGCAGATATTGCTTTGTATGAAGCAGGATATATCTCCTTGCATCAGCTTAATGATGAAGAGGCAGCAGCTGCTTATTTTTCCCAGCTGGAAAAGAAATTCAGGAAAACCAATATACTTAAGCATGTTATTGAAAAGGTAACGCCGGCAATGGGTAAGCTTTACCGTGAAAAAGGCTATGAATTGCTGCGTCAGAAAATGTATAATGAAGCAATAGTTGAATTCCAGAAGGCCGTTGATATATCCCCGGCTGATTCAACATCTTTTACAGGAATGGGCTTAGGTTTTTACTGGCTGGACCAAAAAGAAGAAGCGCTAAAGAAAGCCAGGATGGCGCTTGAGACTTCGCGCGATGATGAAATATGTTTTACAAATTATTTATTTATTTGCGTGAGCTCCGGCAGGGCCGATGAAGCTATAAAGGTCGGGGAGATACTTCTGTCCCGCAGAACCATAAAAACTCCGGAATTCTTTTATAATTTAGGCAATGCTTATATAGCCAAAGATAAGATTGATATTGCCGTTGTTCAATACGACAGGGCTTTAAAATTAAATCCTGATTTCATTTTTGCTTATAACAATCTCGGCTGTTCTTTTTGGATGGTTGGCAAGTATTCAGAAGCGATTCAGATGTTTAAACGTTGTATTGACCGGGATCCTGATTATACTGATGCCCATTTTAATTTAGGCATAGCGTATTTCTACTCTAATCAATATACCGAAGCTTATAATGAGTTTAAGGAAGTCAGCCGTATTGATCCAGAATATAAAGGTGTAAAGAATTATGCTGACCGCACGATCAAAGCCCTCGGATACCAGCCGTAAATAAAAATGCCAAAAAAAATTATCATAATAGGTGCAGGCCCGGTTGGCTGCTATACAGCCCAGATTTTAAAAACTTACGGGTTGAATCCTACCATTATTGAGGAACATAATGAGGTGGGCAGGCCTTTGCATTGTACCGGGCTGGTCGGAAAAAAATTATTTGATCGCATTGGCCCTGTACCTATCCCCAAAACCTCCGTTGTTAATACAATTAACGGTGCAGTTATTTATTTTGACCGCCAGTCTTTTGTTATTAAAAGAAAAGGGGTGGCTTATGTCGTGGATCGCGAAAGATTTGATAAAGAATTAAGCCGGGGGCTGGATATAGTTTATGGCAAAAAATTTATCGGGCTGGAAAAGGACCGTTCCAGATATACTATTGAGACTGATAACGGGGAATTCCGGGCATCCACAGTCATAGGGGCTGATGGTGCAAATTCTGCTTTACGTAATGCAATATCCGGCAATGGCACATTAGAGCAGTGCAGAGGCGTGCAATTTCGCATGAAATTGAAGCCTAAGCATAAGGATATGGTGGAAGTCTATCTGAATAAGTCATTTTTTATTTGGATTGTTCCTGAGGCAGAGGGCGTAGCCCGTATCGGCACAATCTCAGAAAATCCATATAACGATTTACAGAATTTTTTGAAGGAAAAGAAGCTTAATGGGGATATTATTGAGAAATTCGGCGGGCTAGTGACGATAGGCGTCTGCAGCAAGACAGTTAAAGACAATCTTGTATTAGTGGGGGATGCTGCCTGCCAGTTAAAACCATTAACCTACGGCGGGCTATATTTTGGCCTTAGATCCGCTGCTATATTGGCCGAATGTATTAAAAACAGCCAGCTTCGTTTATATGATACATTATGGAAAAAAGAGTTTATTTCTGAAATAAATATCGGGCTCAAGATAAGGCAGGTCTATAATAGGCTGGATACAAGTGAATTAAATACTGTATTCACTTTACTTAAAGAGCATAAGGATTTAATTGAGAAATCCGGAGACTTTGAAAACCATAGCCATATTTTCCTGAAATTGTTAAAGACCCCATATTTTTATACGCGATTAGGAGGCTTGTTCAGGGTCTTCCTTAAGGCGATATTTTAAAAAAAGAATGTTATTGATTAAGTATAATTAATAGGGGGTTAGTTTTGGTTTGTTTTTTTGATAAGTTTCTAGTTTTTCCGCCCATGTTTTAGAGGTGAAACCCGCAGGCACTTTCCTGTAATTTGAATAAAGAAAACCTCCGCAGTACCTGCAAAATAATTCCAGATCTTTAATCATTTGGGCATCAGGTTTGTCCGGCAGTTCTTTTCTGCCTTTATTAAATCCGAAAACCCGGTCAATAGCACCCGATACAGCGCAGGGGTAGTAACCGTACATGTTCAAACTTATCCCGCAACGCGCAGTCCTTCTGCATCCACAGGAAAAGTCAGCACTTTTATATTCCGGCTTATCTATGGGTGCATTGGTAAAACATAGAAAATTTTTATTAATACGCGAAACTTTATTTGAACTTTCAATTTGGATTCCCGGAGGTATTTTAAGTTTCATGGAATTGACAAAATCGCCGTAACTGTTAGTAAACAGCTTGATGGTTGTTCTTTTGGAGAAATTTTCCTTATATTCAAGCAGGCAGGAGCAGATTTTTAATACATCAGGGTGGATCAGCGGCTCTCCGCCTAAGATAATTATTAATTTCCATTTTTTGTTTTTAACTTCCCATTCTTTTATGAATCTTTTGACTTGTTCAAGGCTGATGAATTCTTTTGATTGGGCTATGCCGCAAGCAAGATTACAACCGACACATTTTAAATTACAGTCATATGTGATTACCAAATCTAAAATGTCCAGATTTGTTGTCCACTCTCTGCCTATAATTTTTACTATTGCCTTGCGTGCTCTGATGAAGTGTTTAATGTCCTGACAGGCTGTTATTAAATACCTATAAGCATTAGCGAACGGGCGCAATAACCGCTTTACCCATTTAGGGAGCATTTCTTGAATGCGGATTTCAAACTGTTTTAAGAAATTATTAAAGATAATATTAATTTTCAGGTTTAAGACGTTCTTTTATCAACCACAAAAATACTTCCTTCAATAGCTTTGGCTTTCTTTTTGACTTCTGCGGCGATGTTGGTGACTTCTCCGTAGCTGGTTATGGTGCGGTGGGCATTGGTGATGCCGGCAAGGGAAATGGTCATAATAGGGAATTGTTTTATTGCCCCGTCCCTAGCGTGGGCAATGATATACCCGCGGGTAAGGTCCTCTTCGTCATAAAGCGAGCGGACGCGTTTATCAAATTCAGAAGTAATATGGTCAGCTACTGCTTGAGCGCTTTCAGGGCTGGTTACTAAGATAAAATCGTCGCCGCCCTCGTGCCCGACAAAAGCCTCTTTATCACCCTTCTGTTTAGCAGCTTCTTTAAAAACCTCGGCAGTTAATTTTATGGCTTCATCGCCTTTGGCAATTCCGTATTTATCGTTATATGCCTTAAAATTATCCAAATCGCAATAAATAACCATAAACTGTTTGTTTTCTTTGATCCTGTTTTCAATGATATCATGGATTACCAGATTGCCGGGGAGTTTTGTAAGAGGATTGGCGTTCTCGGCGCGCTCTTTCATTTTAATCAGCTCTTCGGTCATGTAATTAAAGGTGCTGCCCAATTCCTCAAGTTCATCTTCAGTCCGGATATCCGTTCTGACAGACAGGTCTCCTTCAGCGATTATTTTTGTAACTTTGTTCAAGGCTTTTATGGGCCCGATGACTGTTTTAGACAGAAAATATCCAAAAACAATATTAGCTAATATGACTAGCACAGTAGCAAAGATAATCGGCTGGTAAACCTGCGATAATGCCTCGGATATACTGGCTAAAGGCAGGGTCAATTTTGCCACATAACTAAGTTGTCCGGTTTGCTCGTTCCCAAGGCCTATATACATATAGATCTTTTGCCTGGCTTTATCTATAACAGAAGTGATCCATTTATTTTCTCCGGCAAGCGTTTTGAGGGTTTCAGTTTTATTTGAATCTTTATAGGAAACGGATTCGCCAACGGAAAGGCCTTCCGACGAGAAAATTACCTTTCCGTCTGTATCAAAAAGAGTAATATCTTTGGCCATCTCTGTATCAATTAGATCTTTAATCCCTGTACTTACAGCAAGTTTTATATCTTGAGGGCCTTGCCTGATGATGGCCTCAAGGTTATTTTTAGTGATCATAGTGGAGAGGCTGGAGCGGTAGGCATTAAAGCGGTTTAGCTGCGCCATCTGGTTATTCAGCTGTATAAAGGTAAAGATAGAAATAAAAATAACCGATGATACTACTAAAAGGGCGGTGATCCGGTTCTGGAGCGTGAGTTTTAGTGCGGCCATGCCTATATTTTAGTATAAAACCGCGGGTAGTCAATTTATTTATTGACCTCGCTTTGGGGTGTGGTATCATTTTCTATAACCTTAGGCCAATTTATGCGTAAAATTATTTTAATTTTATTAGCTGTATTCTTTATAAGTTTTAGCCCGGCTTATCCGGGCCAGAAAGACGAGGTTTATTTTTTCCATTCGCCATCCTGCCATAATTGTATTAAAATCAAGCAGGAGGTAATGCCTGAAATTGAAAATAAATTTGCTGACAGGGTAGAAATCAAGTATTACGATACAGCTGATATTGCAAATTATCAGCTTCTTTACGGCTTGAAACAGCAATACGATCCGCAGCTGAAAATTGATTTGCCGGTAATATTTTTAAACGGCAGGTTTATCAGCGGGTTAAAGATAAATAATCAAACCCTTGACGATTTTATCCAGCGAGGGCTTTTGGCACAAAGGTTAAAACCCACTGGTTTTGCCAAGGCGGATTTATTATCAAATTTCAGGAATATCCTTCCGGTTACGGTTGCGGGCGCCGGTTTAATTGACGGGGTTAACCCTTGCGCTTTTACGGTAATAGTGTTCTTTATGTCATTTCTGGCTCTGCAGGGATACCGGCGCAGGGAGCTTGTGGCAATAGGCCTTGCATTTATATTTGCGGTATTTGCAACATACCTGTTGATAGGCCTGGGCCTTTTCGGATTCCTTTACAAGGTGTCCGGTTTTTGGGCCGCTGTAAAAATAATTAATTACAGTATTGGTATTTTTAGCATTGTTTTGGGTATTTTGAGCATATACGACCTGATCAGGTTCAAAAAAGACCGGGATGCAGAAGGTATGATTCTGCAACTGCCGGCAAAGATAAAACAGCAAATCCATCGCGTAATCGGCTTGCATTACCGTGTGGAAAAAGGCGGCATTCGCAACAGGCACATATTTAACCTGATAATCAGCGCGTTTATAACCGGATTTCTTATCTCGCTTTTGGAAGCAGTGTGCACCGGCCAGACGTATTTACCGACGATAACTTTTGTTTTTAAAAGTTACGGGTCTTTTAGGCTGCAGGCCTTTTTATATTTAGTGCTGTATAACCTGATGTTCGTACTGCCGTTATTTGTAATATTTGTTTTTGCTGTTTTTGGCGTAACCAGCGGGCAGTTTTCAAAATTCCTGAAGGCCCGTTTATTGCTTATTAAGGCGATGATGGCGGGGTTGTTTTTTGTTTTAGGCCTGCTTTTAATCTGGAGGGCATGATGAAAATAATTTTGTTTATTTTTTTGTTTGGCCTTTGCTTGTTGCAACCGCTGTTTTGTCTTGAGGCGCAGCCGCAGAAACAGGTTGAGCCTGAACTTGACCCTAACACATGGGATTTTGGCAGGCTAAAAGAAGGGGATATTGTCAGGCATGAATTTATCCTGAAGAACGATTCATCCCGAAAACTTTTAATCCATGATGTTTCTACTTCCTGCGGGTGTACTGTCTCAAAGATAAACGATAAAGAACTGCTTCCCGGCGCTTCCACCTCTATAGAGGTGGAGTTTAACAGCAAGGGCTATTCCGGAGAGATTAAACAGCATATTTATGTGCATACGGATAGCCTTGACAAGCCTATAATTAGATTTATAATTAAGGCGCAAGTAGACAGGTCCGGTTAATAATTTAAGATTTAAGGAGGGATACGATGTTCTGGTTAAGGTTAAGAATGTGGATTCTGGTGACAACCCTGTTTGCGTTTATTTACGCAATACTGGTCATTTTAGGCAGTAAGTTCCTGCATATAAATGATTTTTATTTTTATCTGGTTATATCATTTGTCTTGATGTTTATCCAGTATCTTCTCGGCCCAAAGATCGTTGAGTGGTCTATGCGGGTCAAGTATTTAAAAAAAGGAGAATATCCGGAACTGGTAAAAATGGTTGATGATATGGCCAGAAAAGCCGGGATACCTGCGCCTAAAATCGGTATTTCTGAGATAGACCTTCCTAATGCATTTGCATTCGGCAGGGGCAGAAGCGACGGCAGGGTCTGTGTTACCCGCGGGATTATGCGCTTGCTTAATGAGGAAGAGCTTAGGGCGGTTGTCGGGCATGAATTGAGCCACTTAAAGAACCGCGATGTGCTTACTATTACGCTTTTGTCAGTTATCCCGATGATCATGTATAGAATTGCCTGGCAGTTTATGTTTTTTAGAAGGCGCGACGACAGGGGGGGCAATGCTGTTTTGATCGGTTTGGCAGCCTTTCTTTTTTATTTTATAACAAATTTACTGGTATTGTATGCTTCGCGTATCCGCGAATATTTTGCTGATCAGGGTTCTGTTGCACTGGGGAATAAACCTCAAGTAATGGCAACCAGCCTGTATAAACTGGTTTACGGCTCTGTCCGGACAAACCCGGAATCGCTCAAACAGGTTGAAGGGTTAAAGGCGTTTTTTGTTAATGACCCTTCGCAGGCAGCTAAAGAGATCAGGGAATTAAGCCAGCTGGATATGGACAAGAGCGGCTCTATTGATGGCGCGGAACTTGCGCTCTTAAGGTCAAAAAAGCTCAAACTTAGTTTCGCTGACAGGATGATGGAAGTGATGAGTACTCACCCGAACATGCTCAAGCGTATCAAGCGCCTGTCTGAATATAGGGCATAAGAGATAAGGGGCGGTTTTCGCAATATCTATAGGATATTTGTGGATAACCGTCCCTTTGTATTTAATTGACATATATAATAATATAATATATAATTATAAAACTATGGAATTAAACGAGATAATAGAGCTGCGAAAATCTAAGCTTGAGGCCTTAAAAGGCAAGGGCGCCTGCGGATATCAAAGCGCTCCTGTTGGCTCCCAAACAGTTTCCGAAACAGTCAAGGCATTTAGCGAAGGCGCAAAAGCACAGGTTAGCGGCAGGATTACTGCTAAGCGCTTGCACGGCAAGGTGTTATTTCTTGACCTGAAAGACGCTTTTAACCGGATTCAGCTTTATGTTAAAGCTGATATTATCGGTAAAGATAAGTTTGATATATTTGAACATTTGGATATTGCCGATATTATAACTGTTAGCGGCGAGTTGTTTAAGACACATACCGGGGAGGCAACCATTAAGGTGGAGGATGTGCTGGTTTTATCCAAGGCCTTAAGGCCGCTGCCGGAAAAGTGGCACGGCTTAAAAGACGTGGAAATGCGTTACCGCCAGCGTTATCTTGACCTGGTTTCCAATGAAGAAGTGCGCAAAATCTTTCATATGCGTTCGCAGATAGTAGATGCGATCCGCGAAACTCTTGGCGCCGAAGGTTTCCTTGAGGTTGAGACTCCGATGATGCACGCTATACCCGGAGGGGCAGCAGGCAGGCCGTTCAAAACCTTTCATAATGAATACGGCTTTGAACTGTATATGAGGATCGCACCTGAGTTATATCTCAAGCGCTTGCTCGTCGGGGGCTTGGATAAAGTTTATGAAATTAACCGTAGTTTCCGTAATGAAGGGGTTTCTACGCGGCATAATCCGGAATTTACCATGCTGGAAGTTTACGCCGCTTATAAAAATTACGAATATATGATGGAGCTTTCTCAAAAGCTGATTGTTGCCGCGGCAAAAAAAGTAAGAAATGATACAAAATTTACTTATCAGGGCAAAGAGATTGATTTGGGGATCTCTTGGCAGAAGAAATCCTTTGCCACAATGGTCAAAGAGCGTTTTGGTATTGAGCCCGGGGAAGATGCAGCTCTGATGTTGAAGAAGTTACAGGAAAAGGGCTTTGCCAAAGACAAGAACCGGCTTACCCGCTCACAGGTGGGCAAGATTATTGAGGACCTTCTGGAGCAGGATTTAAGCATGAGCCCGACCTTTGTCACTGACTTTTTTACCAGCCTTTCGCCTTTGGCGCAGGCCAAAAAAGATAACCCGCAAGTTACCGAGCGGTTTGAGCTTTATATTGCCGGTATGGAAGTGGGCAATGCCTATTCGGAATTAAACGATCCTATTGAGCAGAAAAAACGCTTTGAGGAAGAGATAAAGAACATGGATACTTCGGAGCTGAAGAATATTGACGAAGATTTTATTGTCGCGCTTGAACACGGCATGCCTCCAGCAGGCGGTTTAGGCATAGGCATTGACAGGCTGGTAATGCTTTTGACTGATTCAGCTTCAATCAGGGACGTAATTTTATTTCCGCTGCTCAAACCCGAAAAATGAACATATCGCTGTTTATCAGTTTCAGGTATCTGCTTACCAAGAAAAAAGAGAAATTTATTTCGCTGATCAGCATAATCTCTGTCCTTGGCATAGCTATAGGCGTTATGGCGCTGATAGTTGTTATCGGAGTTATGAGCGGGTTTGATCAGGACCTTCGTGATAAGATAGTAGGTAATTATTCGCATATAACTTTAAACAGTTATAAAATATTCAGCGAGCAGGATTATGAATCAATAGCCGGTAAAATAAATAGCAATCCTGCTGTGGCGGGAATGAGCCCGTATCTGCAGGGGCAGGTCCTGGCGCGAAGGTCGGGTCGTTATGCTGCTTTAGGCATTAAAGGCATAGACCCCCGGACAGAAGGCCGGGTCACCAAACTGGAAAAATACCTGGCCAGAGGCAGGCTGGTTGATTTAACTGATAATACCGTGATAATCGGCAAGGAGCTGGCTATTCTTTACGGATTGAAGGTCGGCTCAACGCTGGATGTTTATTCGCCGCAGGTAAAACTATATCCGTTAAAGATAGTGGGAATCTTTAATTCTGGCATGTATGATTATGACCTTAACCTGATTTTTACTAATATAAAAACCGGGCAGGATATTTTAGGCATGACAGGCCAGTATAGCGCGGTTGCCATAAAATTAAATAATCTTTTTCTGGCGGATAAAGTAAAAAATGAGTTATCAGGGGTATTGGGGGTAAATTACGCTTTGCGGACATGGATAGAGATGAACCAGAATTTCTTTTCCGCGCTGGCCCTTGAGAAATTTGCCATGTTTGTTATATTGACTTTGATAATCCTGGTCGCGTCTTTTAATATAATAAGCACCCTCATCGTAACCGTGGTTGAAAAAACAAAGGACATCGGCATATTTAAAGCCATAGGCATGACCGGCTCGGATATACGTAAGATCTTCATTTATCTGGGGGTTAGCGTTGGCATAATCGGGACTACATTAGGGATGCTCGGCGGGTTTTCGCTGTGCTGGCTTTTAAAAAGATACCAGTTTATTAAATTGCCGCAGGACATTTATTATCTGGATAAGCTGCCGGTTTCAATACAGCTTTGGCCGGATATTGCTTTGATTGCAGCAGCAGCTTTAGCAATAACGCTGGTTTCAACTATTTATCCGGCGGCAAAAGCCGCAGCGCTTAAGCCGGTGGAAGCATTGCGGTATGAATGAAGTTAATCTAAAATGATAAAAGCCACTAATATCCACAAAAATTATATTTCCGGCAATAAGTCTCTGGATGTCTTAAGGGGAGTTGATATAAATATAGAGCCGGGGAAACTGGTTTCCATTGTCGGCCCTTCGGGTGCGGGAAAATCTACGCTTTTGCATATTTTAGGGGGCCTGGATGCTCCCAGCCGGGGAGAAGTAATTTTTGAAGGCAGTAATATCTATGAATTAAGCGATATGCAGATCTCCCGCATTCGTAACGAAAAAATCGGCTTTATCTTTCAGTTCTACCATTTATTGCCGGAATTTGACGTGCTGGAAAATGTTATGATCCCGATGGTTATAAATTCCAAGCTTAAAATAAACGATAATAAATTACGCCAAGAAGCATTGCGCGCAGTTGAGAACGTCGGCTTGTTAAAACGCGCAGATCATTTTCCGAACCAGCTTTCCGGAGGCGAACAGCAAAGGGTCGCCATTGCCCGTGCCCTTATTATGCGGCCGGCTTTATTGTTGTGCGATGAGCCTACAGGCAACCTTGATTCAGAGACAGGAGAAGAGATAATTTCTTTGATCAAAAAGGCAAATCAGGAAAATAACATGGCTATAGCGCTGGTAACTCATAACTTGGAGTTAGCCAAGATTTCTGATAAAATATATTATCTAAAGGACGGAGTACTGGTTAATTAGAATAACAGTGATAATAATTACCAATAATACCAATACTGCAAATGAATACCAAAGCAGTTAATAGCTGGGAGGAAAAATGAAGATTTATATCAACGGTAAGTTTTATGATAAAGATAATGCCAAGATTTCCGTTTTTGACCACGGGCTTCTTTACGGCGATGGCGTTTTTGAAGGCATTAGGGCGTATAATAAACTGGTTTTTAAACTGGACGAGCATATCAGCCGGCTTTATGAGTCTGCGCACAGCATTATGCTTAAGATCCCTTTGAATAAGGATCAGCTGGTTAAGGCGGTTATCCAGACTTTGAAAATTAACAAATTAAATGATGCCTATATCAGGCTTATTGTCACCCGCGGAGAAGGGGATCTTGGGCTGGATCCGAGAAAATGTTTTGGCAAGGCTTCAGTCATTATCATCGCCGATAAGGTTAAGCTCTATCCGGAGAATCTTTATAAGAACGGTATGGAGATTATCACTGTGTCAACCACAAGGAATTCGCACAGCGCTTTAAATCCGCAGATCAAGAGCCTGAATTACCTGAATAATATCCTTGCCAAAATTGAGGCAGTGCATTTAGGTTACGAAGAAGCGTTGATGCTTAATGATTCCGGTTATGTGGCTGAATGCACCGGGGACAATGTTTTTATGATCAGCGAAAATGAACTTTATACTCCTCCGGAATGCATGGGCGCTTTAAGGGGTGTGACCAGGGGGGCTGTTTTAAAGGTTGCCCGGGCCGCAAAGATCCCTACCCATGAACACGTCTTTACGCGCCACGAACTTTATACAGCAGAGGAATGTTTTCTTACCGGGACAGCAGCCGAGATCATCCCGATCGTTAAAGTTGACGGCAGGGTCATTGGCAGCGGCAAGCCGGGGAAGATGACTTTAGAGCTTATGAAGAAATTCCATGAATTGACCAAGAAAGACGGAGTCAAATATTAATGCTTTGCAATATCTGTAATAAAAATAAGGCCACAGTGCATCTGACAGAAATAATTGATGATCAGATGAAAGAGCTGCATCTGTGCGAAGAGTGCGCCCGCCATAAAAGCGCGGCAATGGAATCTCAATTTGGGTTGAGCGACCTTTTGGCCGGTATGGCGCAATCCGGCAAACCCAGCACGGATAAAGAGGTAACTTTGGCCCGCTGCCCGAATTGCGGATTGACTTTTGCTGATTTTAAAAAAATAGGCCGCCTTGGCTGCGGGGATTGCTATAGCGCATTTAGAAAATATCTTGTGCCGCTTTTGAAGCGCATCCACGGCTCAAGCCAGCACCTGGGTAAATCTCCCCAGAAAGTCACACGGGTCATGAAAAAAAAGATAGATATTCATGACTTGAGGATCAAGCTACAAAGGGCAGTGGAGCAGGAGGCTTTTGAAGAAGCGGCAAAGCTTAGGGACGCCATAAAAGAGCTGGAAAAAAAACAATCACAGGAAAACCAAGCCTAAATCAATATGATCATTAACGACCTGTTAAGCCATACAAGCGAGTGGCTGCGAAGCACCGGGCCTAATTCAGATATTGTAATGTCCAGCCGTATCCGGTTGGCCAGGAATCTGGATAAACTGCCGTTTCCCCATTGGGCAAGCAAAAAACAGTCGGAAAACGCGCTGCAGATGATTGAAGGCGTATGTTCAAGGGTGGATTTCTTAAAAAGTTCTACGGTATTTAAGCTGGCGGATTTAGATAATGTGGATAAACAGTTTTTAGTTGAGAGGCATCTTATGTCTCCTGACTTTGCGCAGAAATCCGATAACCGGGCAGTCATTATTGATAATGAAGAGATACTTTCAATTATGATTAATGAAGAAGACCATATCAGGATGCAGGTAATGCAATCCGGGTTTAACCTTGTTGAGGCTTGGAACATCATCAGCCGCATTGACGATGATTTGGCCAAGCAGCTGCCTATTGCCTATTCTCCTGAATGGGGGTATTTGACTGCCTGCCCGACAAATGCCGGCACCGGGATGCGCGGTTCGGTTATGCTGCATCTGCCGGCGCTGGTAATGACTCGCCAGATTGACCGTGTCCTGGCTGCTATCGCAAAACTTTCATTTACCACCCGCGGGCTTTACGGCGAGGGTACGCAGGCATTGGGTAATTTTTTCCAGATATCCAATCAGATTTCGCTGGGCTTAAGCGAAGACGAAATACTGGATAGCCTGAATAACCTGATACGCCAGATAATCGAGCAGGAAAATCAGGCGCGGGAAGTCCTGGTAGCCAGAGAAAAAGCTTTGCTTGAAGACAGGGTCAGCCGCAGTTTCGGGATTTTAAACAGCGCGCGTATAATCTCCAGCCAGGAGACAATTGAGCTTTTATCAATGCTGCGGCTGGGATGCGATCTGAATCTGATTAAATCCATTGACCGCAGGGTTGTGAATGAGCTTTTTATTATTACTCAGCCGGCGCACCTGCAAAAATTAAAAGATAAAAAACTTACTTCTCAGGAGCGCGATCTGGAGCGTGCACAGATTATTAGAGAAAAATTAAAATAACACCTGGCGCTAATATGAATTGCGCCAGTTATGCAAAAAGCATACACTTGCCCATCAAATTGGGCAAGGTGTGTGCTTTAACTAGCAAGGAGGCAATTGCAATGTTCAACAGGTTTACTGAAAGAGCTAGAAAAGTAATTATTCTTGCCAAAGAGGAGGCAAGGCGTTTTAACCACGATTATATAGGCACAGAACATATCCTGCTTGGGCTTATCCGCGAGGGGGAAGGCGTAGCTGCGGCTGTTTTGCAGAAGCTCGGGCTTTCACTGGAGAATATTCGCCTTGAGATTGAGAAACTGGTCCAGCCCGGACCGACTACACAGATTATCGGCGATATACCTTTTACGCCGCGCGCTAAGAAAGCCTTGGAGCTGGCAGCTGAAGAAGCCAGGTCTCTGGGCCATAATTATATCGGCACAGAGCATTTGCTTCTGGGATTATTGCGTGAAGGAGAAGGCGTAGCCAGCCAGGTGTTGCTGAATCTAGGCCTTGACCTGAATACTGTCAGAAATGAGGTTATGGAATTATTAGGTTCAGCCCTTCCCGGAATGAATCAGGGCAGCGCTACCGGCGCACAGCAGGCTAAAACTAAAACCCCTGCGCTGGATGCATTTGGAAGGGATTTGGCTGCGTTAGCGCGGGACAATAAACTTGATCCGGTAATTAACCGCAAGGAAGAGATTGAAAGAGTTATTCAGATACTTAGCCGGCGCACAAAAAATAACCCTGTTCTTTTGGGGGAAGCTGGCGTGGGAAAGACCGCGATTGTGGAAGGCCTTGCACAGGCCATAGTAGCGGGGAATGTGCCGGAGATCTTAAGGAATAAACGCATAGTTGTGCTTGACCTTGCCCTTATGGTTGCCGGAACAAAATACCGCGGCCAGTTTGAAGAAAGGATAAAGGCGGTAATGGAAGAGATTAAGCGTTCGCAGGATGTGATTATCTTTATTGACGAGTTGCATACCTTAGTCGGAGCAGGAGCAGCTGAAGGCGCAATTGATGCCTCAAACATCTTAAAGCCGGCGCTTTCCCGCGGAGAGATCCAGTGCATCGGCGCAACTACTCTTGATGAATACCGTAAATACATAGAAAAAGACGCTGCGCTTGAGAGAAGGTTTCAGACGATCATGGTTGAGCCTCCGAGCGTGGTGCAGGCTGTTGAGATTTTAAAAGGCCTGCGCGATAAATACGAAGCGCATCACAGGGTTGTTTTTAAGGATGAGGCCTTGGAAGCCGCAGCAAAATTTTCCGACCGTTATATTTCCGGTAGGTTCCTGCCGGATAAGGCCATAGACCTGATTGATGAAGCCGGTTCGCGCGCAAGGTTGAATGTTTTGATTGTGCCTCCGGATATCAAGGAGCTTGAG
>JAKQWZ010000017.1 GCA_029561735.1 Candidatus Omnitrophota bacterium
CCTTCACAAGGCTTGCTGTAGGCATGGAATTAACGTTAGGCGCTGAAAAAACCAGTGTAGCCTGTTCGGGAGTAGTAGTCAGGACAGAAGATGAAAAGGACGGCGGTTTTAATATAGCTATCTTTTTTAACGATATCAACAATAATCAGCGTAAAAAACTTACCCAGTATATAAATCAGTTCTTACCCAAATAGCCTCTTGTGGGAAAGATATACCGAAATCCTCCAGTTAAATTAATCGTTGGGCTTATATTCAATAACAATGAATTATTTATCAAGGCCAAAACCATGCTTAAAAAACGTTTTGGCCTTATTGATTTTGAGAGCCCGGTAATTGATTTTAATTACACCGATTACTACCGCAGCGAATTCGGTTCCGGGCTTAGGCGCGCTTTCATCTCTTTTGAAAAATTGATCCCTGCGGATAAGATCTCCGATATCAAGATATTCACCAACAAATTAGAGAAAAAATTATCTTGCAAAGGCAAGCGCAATATCAATATCGACCCCGGATACCTGGATATGGCAAAGCTGGTTTTGGCCACCACCAAAGATTTTGCGCACAGGGTATATCTGGGCAAAGGCATCTATGCCGAAGTGACCCTGGCTTTTCAGGGCAATACATTCAAACACAGAGATTGGACTTACCCTGATTACCGCACGCCTGCCTATATCGGTATTTTCAACTCTATCCGGAAAATATATGCAAACCAGAAATAAATCTAAGTTTTTATTTATTCTGCTTTTGCCTTTCCTAATCTGCGGCTGCACAACTATTTATAACCCCGCTACAGAACGCAAAGAAAGCCTTCTTATAGACACTGCGCAGGAACTCTCTATCGGACAGGATATGGATAAAGAACTGCGCAGGAATTTAAAAATTTCCCACAACATAAACATGGAGAACCGTCTGGATTCAATAGGCAAAAAAATAGCCGCGGTTTCGGACCGCCAGGATATAACCTATGCATTCAGGCTGGTTGAAGATAAAGAATTAAACGCTTTTGCTGTCCCCGGGGGATTCATATTTGTAAATACAGGGCTTATGTCTGCCGCCAATGACGATGAGCTTGCCTGCGTACTGGGGCATGAAATCGGCCATGTTGCGGCACGGCACAGCGCAAAAGCCATACAATCCAATCTGGGTTATCAGCTGCTGGCCAATATAGCAATCGGCGCCACAGGGCAACAATATCTAGGAGCTGCGCTGGACAGCATTTACACGCTGGGCAGTTTAAAATACAGCCGCGCCGACGAAACGCTCGCTGACAGACTCGCAGTAAGATACGCCATGCGTTCAGGATACAATCCTTACGGCATGGCCACTTTCCTGGAAAAATTAAAAATGGAGGAGAAAAAACGCGGCGCAAGTTTTATGCCGGCATTCTTGAGATCCCATCCTGATGTAGATAAAAGGATAAAAGCAGTGGTTGATGAAATTTCCGTAAGGCGCAATAACCCGTAATGACAAAATATCTTGATTCCCTGAAAAACGGCACGCTTAAGAAAATAGCTGAAGAAGCGCATGCAATGCTTGAAAATTGCGATATCTGCCCGCGCAAATGCAAAGTCAACCGGCTAAAAGAACAAACTGGGTTTTGCAAAACCGGCTCTAAGGCTCGCGTGCACAGCGCTGCGGCTCACCATGGTGAAGAACCGCCGGTTTCAGGCACATCCGGGTCAGGAACGATTTTCTTTTCAGGCTGTAATCTGGTCTGTGCCTATTGCCAGAATTTCGAATTCAGCCAAAACAAAAACGGTAAAGAACTTACCCCTGACAAGATAGCCGCTCTGATGCTCAAGCTGCAAGGATCAAAATGCCATAACATTAACCTGGTCACGCCCACCCATGTAATGCCGCAGATACTGCAGGCACTACTTATCGCCTGTCAAAATGGATTAAATATCCCGCTTATCTATAATACCAGCGGATATGAAGACCGGAGAATAATCCGCCTCCTTAAAGGAGTAGTTGATGTATACCTGGCGGATATGCGCTATTCTGATGCCGCAACAGCCGGAAAATACTCCTCTGCGCCTGATTACCCTCCAATAAACAAAAAGGCAATAAAAGAAATGTACCTACAGGCTAAAACAGCTGAATTTGACCAATCAGGGATCATAAAAAGCGGGCTGATTATCAGGCATCTTGTGCTACCACAGGGCCTGGCCGGGACAGAAGAGATAATGCGTTTTATAAGCCGGGAGGTCTCAGTTGATACTTATATCAGCCTGATGAGCCAATATACGCCTTACTACAGGGCCTGCGAATTTAAAGAAATCAACCGGCGTGTTAGCCCGCAGGAATATAATAAGGCCATATCGCTAATGGAAAAATACGGCCTGCATAACGGCTGGACGCAGGATTCAGGCGGGCTGGAAGATTTTGCCGGAATCCATATCAAATCAAACATCTAATCTATGCACACTGCTCATAATCTGGGCCAATTATTAAACCATTCCGCAAGCAAATATCCCAGCCGCAAAGCAATAGTATTCGGCAGTAAAAAAATAACTTATAAGGAATTAAACAATATGGTTTCTTCTATAGCCTGTGGACTGATCGGGCTGGGAATTAAAAAGCAGGATAAAATCGCCCTTTTAATGGATAATTGCCCGGAATTTGTTATCGCGTATTTTTCTATCTTAAGAAGCGGGGCAGTGGTTGTGCCAATCAATTATATGTTTAAGATAGAAGAGGCCCGGTATATTATTGAAGACAGCGGGTCAACAGCAATAATCACCAGCAGGGCTTATATTGAAACAGCAAAAGAGTTGGTGGCAAGGGCAGGCCGGCTTAACCGGATTATCAGCACAACAAATTCAACTGAAAATATAATCAGCCTTGAAGAATTAGCAAAAAACAATACCGCGGAATGCAGGATACCCGCTGTGCTTCCGGCTGAACAGGCAGTAATACTCTATACTTCCGGGACTACCGGCCATCCTAAAGGCGCCGAACTGACTCACCATAATCTTATTTCCAATGCCCAGGACTGCACCAGCGCCATAAAGATCAACGTAAAGGATTCGGTGATTTGCATCCTGCCGCTATTCCACTCTTTTGCTGCAACAGTCTGTATGATACTGCCTTTTTCAGCCGGTGCAACAATGGTGATAATGAAGACGGTTAGGCCATTCAAAAGGGTGATCCGGGCGATATTAAAGAACCGCGTTACCATATTTGTGGGCATACCCAGCATTTTCGGAATTTTAAAAGACCTCAAGCTGCCTAAACTTTTGCGCACTCCTCTGATCAAATTCTTTAATCCGGTACGATTGTGTATTTCCGGAGCAGCTGCTCTTCCTGCGCAGGTATTCAGGGAATTTGAAAAAAGATTCCGCGTAACCCTTCTGGAGGGTTATGGCCTGACCGAGGCCTCGCCTGTAGTAACACTTAATCCCATGAAAGGCATGAGGATCGCCGGGTCAATCGGACTGCCTTTATCAAAACGGATAAAGTTACGCGCAGTTGACGACGCAGGAAACGATGTACCTGTCGGGCAGGTAGGAGAACTTCTGGTCAAAGGCCCCAATATCATGGCGGGTTATTACAAAAATTCGGATGCAACAAAAGAGGCCATCCGCAATAACTGGCTATACACCGGGGATATGGCAAAATTTGATTCCCGGGGTTATGCCTATATCGTCGGCAGGAAAAAGGAAATGGTCAATGTCCGCGGCCTCAATGTCTACCCGCGCGAAATCGAAGAAGTGCTTTATCAAAACCCGAAAATAAAAGAAGCTGCGGTCATCGGGATACCGGATGCGCATAAAGGCGAAGTTCCCAAGGCTTTTATAGTTTTAAAAGACGGCGAGCTTATCACAGAACAACAGATCAATAGATATTTGCGCGATAGATTAGCTGCATATAAAATACCTAAACATATCCAGATAAGGACTGATCTGCCTAAAAACAGCACGGGCAAGATCTTAAAGAGGGTTCTGGCAGATGAAGAAAACAGTAAAAGAGAAAATATTTGATTTCTTTAGATCGATCTACCGGAAGATAGTCTTAATTAATGATACGCCGCAGAAGGTATCACTTGGCTTCGGTTTGGGAGTATTTTTAGGTATTTTTCCCGGGGCCGGGCCGATAGCCGCGTTTTTTTTAGCAGCTATTTTTAAGATAAATAAGGCGTCTGCGCTTATCGGATGCCTGCTGACCAACACATGGATAAGCGTGGTAACTTTTTTATTGTCTGTTAAAGCCGGCGCTGCTATAATGCATTTGGAATGGCAGGACCTTTATCAACAGTATCA
This sequence comes from Candidatus Omnitrophota bacterium, assembly GCA_029561735.1. GTDB lineage: Bacteria > Omnitrophota > Gorgyraeia > Gygaellales > Profunditerraquicolaceae > JAKQWZ01. The sequence continues at coordinate 4,263 of JAKQWZ010000017.1, forward strand.
GCTGGTCTTTAAAGATTTCAGATTACCGGATCTTTTCAAAGTTTCAGTATTAAAAATAATTATGCCGTTGGCATTAGGCTATATAATTATAGGCCTGTTTTGCGGCTTATCGGCATATTTAATAATAATTATAGCGCTGAAGTTAACCAAAACAGCAAAGGAGGCTAGATATGGCAAAAATTAAGAAAGGCGCAAAGTTGATGTGCGTGCCCTGCGGAAGGGAAGTAATGGTGACTAATGCCGGCATATCCGAGGCTATAATCTGGTGCTGCCGCAAACCGATGAAAAAGAAAACCAAAACTCTGCTTAAGAAAATACACAGGCATAAAAAGAAAAAATAACCGGAAAGAATATAAAATTACTGATTTTTAGCCTTTTGTTCAATGTCGCCTTTGATTTCCTGAAGTTTAGGATTATTTATAACCCCTAAAAGCTTCTGGTTGCCCATCAAAGACTTAATATCTCCGGACTTAGCGGCATTGACTATGCCGGGGTCTTTAAGCAATTCCTGAAACTGTGGATCAGCGGCAAGGCCGGAAACCTTTTGCATTATTGCCGGGTCACCAGCCATAGTATTCTGTATCCGGTTTACTTGAGAGCTAAAATCATCAGCTGCAAGATCCGGCGCTAAAGGCCCCTGCGCCTTTAGTAAAGAAGCAGAACCGTAAGAAATCCCGATATTGCGCACCTTAGATGCCTCAATCTTAACTTCCCCCAGAGTAGCGGTCTTTACAGTGTAGACTGCATTGTTAAGAGATATTATTTCCCCCTGAATCACGCTGCCGTCATCTAGTTCTATCTTACTAATATTGCCGCAGTGAGCAATGCCGATAAAGCCGGTCAAAATCAATAAAAAACCAAACAATACTCTCTTCATTGCTTCCTCCAAGGTTAAATTTATACTATGATTATAGCATAAAAGAAGAGAGGGGGGGAGGTAAATTGTCCTCCCTTCTTATTTTTCCTTGACATACCACACAGATGTGTGGTATTATACTGGAATTCCTGCGGGTCCTGTCGCGGGGCATTTCTCGTCCCGCAACTCACGGGACTCGAAACGCCCCGCGCCACCCGCAGGAACCCATCGCTATGAGGAGGTTTAAATGGACAAACTGACTGCAAAGCAAAAACGGGTATTGGATTTTATCAAAGAAAGCATCCGTAATAATATGCCGCCGACTATCCGGGAAATAGCGGAAAAATTAGGTTTTTCTTCAACCGGAACTGTGCGGGATTATCTTGAAGTATTGCAGAAAAAAGGATATCTTAAGCGCTCTGAAAATAAATCCCGGGCAATAGAATTAATCGGCCCGGTATCTAAAGGCATACCCATATTGGCCAGCATAACCGCAGGCAATCCGGATTTGGCTTATGAAGATATCCAAGGCTATCTTAACCCGGATGACCTGTTTTTGGGCCGCTTAAGCCAGAATGACGTCTTTGCCTTAAAAGTAAAAGGCAACAGCATGATTGAAGCCGGTATTAATGACGGCGATATAGCCGTAATTAAAAAACAGCCTGTGGCGCGTGACGGCGATATTATCGCGGCTTTACTGGAAAACAGCGAAGCAACTTTAAAGATATTCCGCCAGAGAAACAAATCCGTATATCTGGACCCGGCAAACAAAGATTACCAACCCATACACAAAGAATTCTCTGTAATCGGCAAACTCATCACTATAGTAAGAAAATATATTTAAACATGCCCCAACAAGGTTTCAACCCCAAAGCCCGCTGGGATAGGCATATCCCGGAACAAAATAATTCTCCCCAAGAACAGGGCTTAGATGAAAAAATACAAGTCCTGGCATGGTTTAGGTCCGGCAAAATAACCCCTTGCGAATTTATCTGGAATAACAAAGAATACCGGATAAAACAAGTAACTTACAGCTGGCAGGAACGCCTGGGCCGGGATATTATCTCGTATTTTTCAATTGATACCGGGAATGACCTTTATCAAATATCCTTCAATAATACCGCATTTACCTGGCGCTTAGATAAAATATTATGATCCTGCACATAGACATGGATGCTTTCTTTGCATCCATAGAACAGGCTATTAATCCGCGCCTAAAAGGCAAACCCCTGATAGTCGGTTCCAGGCCTGATAAAATGCACACAGTTGTCTGCGCTGCCAGTTATCAGGCAAAAGCTTTGGGCATTTGCTCAGGCATGAATTCCCGGGAAGCCTTTAGCATCTGCCCGCAGCTGCAATTCGTAACAGCAGACCAATCCAAATACATATGGACTTCGGAGCAAATACACGACATGCTCAAAATCTACGGATTCCGGCTAAATTACGCCTCAATAGATGAATTCCGTATGGATATACTTAACCATCCGCAGCCAACAGCCCTGGCTGAAGATATCCGCCAAAGAATCCACTCCAGATTCAATATAACTGCGTCAGTTGGAATAGCCGGAAACTGCCTTTTAGCTAAACTGGCATCAAAATTAAACAAGCCAAACGGCATAGCTATAATGGATGATTCCAACCTTGAACCAATACTTGCCCGGGCCCCGGTAGACAAACTCTGCGGAATCGGCAAAAGCACTAATATATTGCTGCGCAGCCTTGGGCTGGAAACATGCCTTGACCTATACCTGAAAAGCCCCCAATTTATGCAGCGGCATTTGGGTAAAGCCGGGCTTAATCTATACGCCGGTTTACATTCAAGCGAAAGCTTTCAGGAAGAGCCTTTGGAAGATAACCAGCCTAAATCCATAGGCCATTCATACACCTTTCCCAGGGCCTCAAAAAACCCCGGGTTTATTAAAGCCTGGATAAGGTTATTATCCGAAATGGTAGCAGCGCGCCTGCGCCAGAAATCTTTAGAATCCAGCTGTGTTGCCCTCTGGCTAAACAGCCCGGAAAAAGGTAATTTTTCAGCCCAAAAAACCTTTAGCCGGGCCACAAATGACGGTTATGAAATCTACCTCAAGACCCTTAAAATAATGGCTAAAATGAGCCTCCAAACCCCCAAAATCAGGGCTCTTGGGGTGTCCTGCCAAAGCCTTTCTAAAGCTGAATACCCCCCTTTACTTATAGAAGAAAAAAGAAGGGAGGACCTGATCCAAGCCCTGGACCGCATAAATGAGCGCTTTGGAGAGCATACTGTATTTCCTGCTGTAATTTCCCTATCCAGAAAAATGCAGTAATAATGTCAAATAAAGGCAAGGCAAGCAAAACCTTGCAGCCTATCAAAAATAAAAGTAAGTTCAAGTAAGCTAAATTCTACTTATTAACAGGATAAATACACGTCAAGCTAAGTATCTGGCTGGCAAGGCTTTGAATGAGCTTAGCCAATATAGATAAGTTAACATAAGATATATTATAGGAAGTAACCCAATAGGCGCTTTTTATAGATTATTTAGTTTATAAGACTTATGACTATTCTGCTATTGGTTCTATTTGGTGGGTTTTTTAGATGAAATCCCGGTAAGTCCGGGTAAAGATTCCTGCCTGCTGGTCACTACATAATAGCCGCCTTGAATCCGGATAATCTTGCCGTTAACTACTGCGTCTGCCAGGGATTTTCTGGCACCTTTAAGAATACGGCTGACTGTTTGCTGGGATATACGCATCAGCCTGGACGCGTCTTTTTGGCTCTTACCATGCATATCTATGAGCCTGACAGCCTCAAACTGATCCATACTCAAAATCACCTCATCAGGCCGCCCGGGCTTGCCCCTGGGGCTAAATTGGGTGATTTTAGGGTCTTTGCCGATTATTCTATATTTCTTAGGCCTTCCTTTTGGCTTCATTTTACTTAAACTTACCTATGTTTAACGCCGGGGTTATTTTGGGTACTTACCAATAAATGCCTTACAAAAACACTAAGGGACGATTCTCAGGAAACGCAATATACTTTCAAGAGAACCGTCCCTAAAGAACAAAATTAAATCTCGTTTTCTTTGACTAGCTTACGGTAATACTCAATACACTTATGGCAGGTCTTATCATCTTTAGCCCATTCCGGATGGTCTTTTTTGATAAGTTCCAGCAGGTATTCTTCTGCTTTTATATGGGCTAGGCTGGCGTAATCATCTATGTCTCTGCCGCAAATCTGACACCTGTATTTCATCTGTTTTAAGATCCTTTTGTTGTTATATTTTTAATGTGGTTGTTACGCAATCGCTTCTCCAACAGCAGCCCATTTGAGGGCAATCCTTGCGGCCTAAAGTACCGAAACATTCGGCATTACCTTCCTGCTTCTGGATCAAGCGAATAAGGCCTTTTTTGGAGAACCTACGGGTGTCCTTGATGCCCATTGCCCTTGCCTTTTTCTCAATATCTAAAAGCCTCATGCCCCTGCCCCTCCCTGCCCCGTTAAACAAGAATAACCTCATCATGCTGCCTGACCCGGGAATTGACCAAAAGCCCGATTTCCTGGCCCTTTTTAGCTGCCTGAATATCTACCCGGTCTATCTGCATAGAGACAACTGCCTGGGTAAAATCTGTTGTGTGGCCCTTAATCTTAATCTTATCCCCTAATGCCAGGGGCGCTTTTAATTTTATTACTGCTGCCCGCACATGAGGAAAATAATGCGTTACTTTACCGATAACATTTTCTTTAGGTTTGGCAGCCCTGGTTAAGGCTTTCTTTTTGGTTAACTTTTTGGTTAGCTTTTTAGTTGACTTTTTAACCGGCTTTTTAGCTCTTTTTACGGGAGCTTTTTTTCTGGCAACTATCTTTTTTCTGCCTGCTTTTTTCTTAGGCATTTAGCCACCCCCTTGTTAAAGTATTATCTTGTCTGAAAACCCGGCAACCAAAGGCAGCCTCTTAAGCCTTCCCTGCCAGGCCTCAATAATACCCCAAACCGAAAAAACCGTAAAAACTATAAAACCGGGCAGGCCCAGTAACAGGCCGAGCACCGGCACCACTGAAACAATAAATACCACTACTTCAGCCACGAAAATAACCAAGCCCTGCTTGGCATGAAAAAGCGCAAACTTATTCTCTCTTTTTAATAATAGGGTAATTATGCAAAGGAAGTTAATATAGGAAATTACTGCGAAAAATTTCCCTTCCTGTACTTCAGGGCTGGCTTGTATCTGGCTTGTCATCTTATTATAACTTTACCTCAAGTAAGGAATCCATTTCTCCGTACGGATTGACTTCGCGGCGCGGATTATTCGGGTCATCACGCCATTTTCCGTCAATTACAAAACGATACCTGTGGACCCCGCTGTCTAACGACAGCCTCTTATGCCATGACCCATCGCCGTTTTTACTCATCCGGCCGGAATCATCAGCCTGCCAATTGTTAAAATCGCCTACAAGAAAAACTTCCCTGGCATCTGCAGCCATTACTGAAAACACTATCTCTTTCAAAAGGGGCAGTTTTTCTTTTACCAGCTGTTTCATCCTCTTCTCTAATACCTGCGCAACCGGCTGTTTTACTTCCCGCGTTATTATCTCGCGGGAAAGGCTGAAATAATCTTTTGCGCCGCGGCAATATTTATCGTAATTTAATACATGCGTGCACTGGTTCTGGGCTTCTTTAAGTTTAACATTAACATGGATTATAGTGCTGAATATCTTGCCTTTAAAATCCTGTTTTATCTTATCAAGCATTACAAAAGAATGTTTGAGCCGCGAATCAAAATTTGTAACCAGTACGCTGAATTTAACCTCATGCTCAAGCCTGTCCCTGACCAGATTAAGTATCTCAATAAGCTGGCTCACCCCCTCAAGGGCAAACCTGGAGGCCTCAACCGGTATGACCACTTCATCTGATGAACGGATGGAATTTATAGTCAGAATACCCAAGTTAGGCGGGCAATCAATCAGGCAATAATCATAATCAGCGTTAAAATCCTTCAAGGTATCGTTTAAGCGCGATTCGCGTCCAATCTCTCCGGAAAGCTCCTGCTCTAAAGCGCTAAGTATCACGCTGGAAGGCGCAAAATCAAAATTATCCCCTGCTTTCTGAATAATATCTTTTAACCGGGCTTTTTTATGCGCGATCTTGGAAAGAACATTATATATGCTCAGGTCAGCCTTGATATTCAAGCCTAATGTCGCATGCGCCTGCGGATCAAGGTCAATCAACAGGACTTTCCGGTCATTGGAAGCCAGGGAAGCGGCTAAATTTATTGCAGTAGTAGTTTTACCGCACCCGCCCTTTTGATTCGCGATGGAAATTATCCGCATCTAGAGCCCTCCCTCTTATTTTAGGAATTTAACATTATCAACGTAGAGCACGCCTTTTTTGCCTTTGGCGTTCCACTCTTCAACCGTAAAAGTTAGATTAGACATGCCTGACCAGTCAATTATCTTCCTGAATTCAGTAAAGGGTATTTTATACTCCTGCCAATGGCTGGGAATATTTTTAATATAGACCTCTGATCTTTCTTTAAAACGGGTAGTAAATTCAACTTTGAGGTTAACCGTATCGGTAATATCTGTCTTTTTGGCTGAAAACACCAAGCCCCGGTAAGTGCTTAAATCCAACTGGTTAAGCTTCAGGTCATAAACCTCTTTTTTGGCAGGGTCAAAATTAAAATTGATTTTTACAGCTTCATTCTGCAGGTATAAAGCTACCTCAAAACGGGAATTACGGTGGTTTTGGATTATATTGTAGGTAAGTACAGACAAGACTGCCAAAACAGGAATGCTGATCAAGCAGGAGTTCCGTAAAAATTTTGAATCTTTTATATGTTTCTTTTTCTTTTTTGATGAGGCATCCAGGTATATCTTGGCTAGATGCTCATATATATCTTTCTTTTCCATATTTTATTAAAATAAAGCCAATGCGTTTTTATTTTTATAACACAAAACCTGTTTCGTGTCAAGCAGATAAAGGCCTTTTTAAGTAATCCGGAACGGGCTTATCAAGCAGGGAATAAAAGTTGCTTAAGTGCATGCGAAACAGGGCGTCGAAATCCTGCTGGCCGTCTCCATACCACCAAAACCAGTCAGAACCCTCACAGATATACATCTGTTTCCAGATAAGGTCTTTTTTTTCCTGCGGCAGGGCCTTTAAATTATCTTCCAGCTCTTTTCTGGCTATTGCCAGGTATTCCCAGGCTTTATTTTTAAGCGGATTATTTATCCATTTGGAAAATTCTCCGTAAATCCATGATCCGGCAGCAAGATGTTTTATTTTGTGTTCCGGTTTATGCGACTCTAAATACTCTTTGACAGTAACCGTCTTTACAAAATCGGCTTCCGAAAGCCGCTGATAAAAAGCATTGAGAAAATCATGGCCGTCGTTGGAATAGTACTCCCAGGCATTTTCGCCGTCCATAGCAATAGTGACCAAGGCATCCTTGCCTTTAAAAGAATCCGCAATATTCTTTAAATGGCCCATCAGATCATCAACCGCTGCCTTAGGAGTCCAGTTATAATA
>JAKQWZ010000018.1 GCA_029561735.1 Candidatus Omnitrophota bacterium
AGCTGAAGTAGATAACTCTGCTTTTAAAGCCTTGATGCGCTGCCTCTGTTTAGTCTCTTCCTCTAAATCTAACTTATCTACTTCAGCTTTATATGCCGGGTCATGCTCGTACTTATAATTTGTATAGGCCACAAAAGGAAGCCTTAAAAGCCCGGTTAATAATTTAACCATCAGGATCGGAGGCTGCAATAATGTCTGGGCCGGGCTCTCAATCAGGCCCATTTCTTTATAATAATATTCAACTTTATCGCGGCGTTCTTTAAAGCGCTTTTTCGCCAGAGCCAGGTCATCCGGGACACTATTATTTTTGCCTATAGTATAATCCGGGATGGTCTCTCCGGAGCGGGAGACAACATAACCTTTCTCATAAGGCTCTACTCCATGCTGAAACTTATAAGTAGCGCATCCTGATAATAATATAACCGAAAACAATAGTAAGATTATTTTTTTCACGTATTTTCTCTCCTTCGCTACATCTTCATTAACGCTAAGGTTTCCGAGCGTGTCTTTTCGTTCTTCTGGAATATCCCCCTGACCGCGGAAGTAACCGTAGTTGTGCCGGGCTTCCTGATCCCGCGCATTGACATACAAAGATGTTCCGCTTCAATGACTACCATACAACCTTTTGGTTTTAACTTGCTCATCACCATCTCGGCAATCTGGGTAGTTAACCTTTCCTGCACCTGCGGGCGCTTTGCTAATATATCAACCACCCGGGCCAACTTACTTAAACCCGTGACTCTTCCGTCTTTAGGTATATAGGCGATGTTAGCCTTGCCGAAAAAAGGAATCAGATGATGCTCGCATACTGAATAAAGCGGAATATTTTTAAGAAGCACAATCTCGTCGTGTTTCTGGTCAAGGATTACCTCAAGCTCTTTTTCCGGGTCCTGTTTTATCCCGGAAAAAATCTCTTCATACATCTCGGCCACGCGCTTTGGCGTGTCTTTAAGGTCCGGTTTTTTAGGATCCTCGCCTATAGCGGTCAAAATCTGATGCACTGCCTTTTCAATTGCTTTTTTATCCATAAGTCCTTTGGTTTATTTGCCTATGCAAAACTCGGAGAATATTTTTTCCAACAGTTCCTCTGAAAACCTCAAGCCCAGAATATCATCCAGGCAATACAACGCTTCTTTGATATCCTCAGAAATAAGTTCAGGGGATAGGCTATTATCTAACGAATTAAGGCTGCTTTCAATAAATTTCTGCGCCTGAACAGCTTTGTTTATGTGCCTGAGATTGCTCATCCATAACGGCTCTGGTGTTGAGACTCTGCCTTGAAAAAATATCTTGGATATCGCCTCCTCAAGCAGGTTGATATTTTTCATTTTTTTAGCTGAAATCTCGACTATTGGCCCAAAGGCCCTGCAAACTGCGCCCTTATCCAACCTGCCGGCGAGGTCTGATTTGTTAACTACGGCAATAACTGTCTTTCTTCGCAGCCTTTGCATTAAAAAACGGTCTTCTTTGGACAATTTTTTGTTATTATCAAATAGCAATAATACCAGATCGGCGTTTTTTATTTGGCTCTTGGAACGGGAAACCGCCATTCTTTCAACCAGGTCTCTTGGCTCTAATATCCCTGCAGTATCTACTATCCTTACCGGTATACCTTGAATATCAATGATTTCTTCAATAGTATCGCGAGTTGTTCCGGCAACCGGACTGACAATCGAGCGTTCTCGCCTAAGCAAAGCATTTAACAATGATGACTTTCCCACATTTGGCTTACCGCAGATAACCGCAGCAATACCTTCGCGCATAATTTTGGCTTTTTTTGAGCCCAAAATCAATTCCTTCAGTGCTTTATGCGCGCCAATAAGCTTATTTTTCATACTGGCGCCCGCAACAAGGCTTATATCTTCTTCAGGAAAATCAATATTTGCTTCTAAGGACGTTAGTGTTTCTATCAGGTCCGCGCGTATGCGGTTTAAACCTGCGGAGAGACTGCCTTTTAACTGTTCGGCACCTATCCTCAGCGCCAAATCGGTCTTGGCCCGGATAACATCAAGCACTGCTTCGGCCTGGGCAAGATCTATCCTGCCGTTTAAAAAAGCGCGTTTAGTAAATTCTCCAGGCTCGGCTAAGCGTGCGTTATTTTCCAGGCACAGCTCCAAAACTCTGCGCGTTGCCACTATCCCTGCGTGGCAATTTATTTCAACAATATCTTCTTTAGTAAAAGAACGCGGGGCGCGCATCACTGTCAAAAGCGCTTCATCCACTATTTCTCCCGTCTTTTCGCCCTTTGAGGTATTTATCACCCATCCGTAATGAATGGTATGCGTCTTATATTCCAGCGGTTTTTTGCCGTCTTTTGACTTAAAGATTTTCCCAGCAATATCCAAGGCGTCTTTACCGCTAAGCCGGACAATCCCTATTCCGGAGTCTCCGACGGAAGTTGATATTGCCGCAATTGTGTCTATGGAAGAGTTTTTCATATTATCTGAATTCACCCACTACAAATAAAGAACCGGTCACAAGTATCAGGTCTTTTCTTCCTGCTAAAGACAAAGCTTTGGTTTTCGCCTGTTTAACGCTTAAAGTCAAATACGTTTTTTTCCCGTTGAAATAACGCGCCAGTTTCCGCGGATTTGCTGCCCGGGGGTTATTAGCCCTGGTCAGAACCACTTCATCAGCCAGAGGTTTAAGTTCACCGGCCACTCCCTTAACATCCTTATCACTGGATAACCCTAATACCAAAATTAACTTATTATAATTAAAGTTATCTTGAATTGCTTTTTTAATTACCCGGGCCGAAGCCGTATTCTGCGCTCCGTCTAAAACGACCTTGGGAAATCTTGAAACTACTTCGCACCGGCCCGGCCATACAGTATGAATCAAGCCCTGCTTTATAGCACTATTGCTTATTTTGAACCCATAATCGCGCAAAGCTTTTACTGTTTTTATTGCAACGCTTGCGTTTATTTTCTGATGTCCGCCTAAAAGGCTTATTTTATAATTATTTAGCAGGCCCGGGCCTTTAATTTCATGAAACTTTGCACCCGACTCTTTACATTTATTCCGGATAACCTTCAAGACTTCCTGTTTTTGCGGAGCGCTTATAACTACCAACTGGCGGCCTTTTATTATCCCTGCTTTTTCTGTAGCAATTTTAGTCAAGGTATTACCCAGCTTCTGCGTATGCTCATAGCTAATAGGGGTTATCACGGATACCAGCGCATCCACTGTATTAGTCGCGTCCAGCCTGCCCCCTAAACCGGTCTCTAATACCACAAAATCAACATTCTTCTTTTTGAAATAAATAAAGGCCAGCGCTGTATAAACCTCAAAGAACGATAACGCTCCATATTTTGATTTCTTATTAAAACTGTCGATAACCGGTCTTAATTCTTCTGTGATCCTTGCCAGTTCCGGCCTGGAAATCATCCCCTCAAAATCAGCCGGCGGTTTATGGTTAGGGGTTAAAGGTTTAAGGATCCTGATCCTTTCCCGGAAATCATTTAAATGCGGCGAAGTATACAAGCCGGTCTTATATCCGGCTTCACGCAGGATATAGGCGATAAAAGCGCAGGTCGAGCCTTTGCCCTTGGTGCCGGCTACATGGACGCATCGTAATGATTTTTGCGGATTTGAGATCAGATCAAGGAAGGCTGTCAATCTATCCAGCTTAAGCGACCGTTTATACGGCCAGGCAGGAATTTTCTCTAAATCAATAAAAGATTCTAAATAACCGATTGCGCGCCGATAAATCATTCATCAATGCCTGAAATGCCTCATGCCGGTAAATACCATGGCCATCTTGTATTTGTCGCATGCCTTGATGATTTCATTGTCGGCAATAGAGCCTCCCGGCTGGATTATGGCTTTTGCCCCGGCTTTTTTAGCCCACAAAATGGCGTCAGGCTTAGGAAAAAATGCGTCAGAGGCCAAGCAGGAATTTTTCGCCTTTTTACCGGCTTTTTTCTGGGCAATATAAACAGAATCTACTCTAGACATCTGCCCTGCCCCTATGCCAACAGTCTTAGTGCCGGCAGTCAGGATGATTGCGTTAGATTTTACATGTTTGGCTACTTTCCAGCCGAATATCAGGCTTTCTATCTGCTTCTTAGTGGGCTTGATTTTAGTAACTGTTTTAAGATTCTTTTCATCCAGAGTGTCCATATCTTTGTCCTGGGCAAGCAAACCGCCCGAAACTCTCTTAAAATCCAATTCAGGCATAGGCTCCATGGCCTTTAATTCCAAAAGCCTTAAATTCTTCTTATCTTTGAAAATCCGGCGGCATTCTTCGGGTATTTCAGGGGCAATGACGCATTCTAAAAATCCGCTTTTTGCCACTGCCTTGGCGGTTTTTAAATCCAGTTTCCGGTTTAAAGCCACGATACCGCCAAAAGCCGATAGCTGGTCGCATTTCCACGCCTCAATATAAGCTTTCTCCAAAGAAGCGTTTTCGGCTACGCCGCAAGGATTATTATGTTTGACTATTACAGCAGCAGGGGAGCTAAATTCTTTGGCCAGTTCTACTGCCGCATTTAAATCAAGGATATTATTATAAGAGAGCTCTTTTCCCTGCAGCTGCTTGGCATTAATGATTCCGTTCTGCGCGTTTTTTTCTTTATAAAACGCCGCCTTCTGATGCGGATTTTCCCCGTAACGCAATTCCTGCACCTTGGTAAAACCTAAATTCAGCGCCTGCGGGAATTTTTCTTTAGCAAGGGCCGCTCCAAAATGGACAGAAAGATATTTATTGATCATCGCGTCGTAACAACTGGTCAAAGCAAAAACCTCTGCCCCGAGCTTGCGCATCAAACTCTCGCTCACTGAACCCTTGTTTTTTCTAAGCTCCGCGATTATCTCGGGGTAACGGTCCGGATTACAGACAACAACAACTGACTGGGAATTCTTTGCCGCTGAACGCAGCATGCTTGGGCCGCCGATATCAATATTCTCAATCGCCTCTTCAATGGTAACGTTCGGTTTAGAAATAGTTTTTTCAAAAGGGTAGAGATTAACCACCACCATATCAATCAGCCCGATATTGTGCTCTTTTAACTTGGCCATATGTTCGGGGTTATTTCTTAAAGCTAAAAGCCCGCCGTGTATCTTCGGATGCAGGGTCTTGACTCTGCCATCGAGCATCTCGGGAAAACCCGTATAGTCAGAAACTTCCTTCGCCGCAATATTGTTATCCCTAAGCATTTTAGCGGTCCCGCCGGTAGACAATATCTCCACTCCCAATTTATTCAACTCAACTGCCAGATCTAAAATCCCGGTTTTATCAGAAACGCTAATCAATGCCCTTTTAATTTTTACCATTGATGTTTATCCTTTCTTTTGAATTTTTAGGTTATTTATTAAAACGGAATACCATCCAATCACCGTCGTTGACAATATATTCTTTATTTTCCAGCCGCAGATGGTTATTGTTGCGGGCCTGGTTAAATCCGCCGTCTTTAACCAGATCTTCGTAGCCGATAACTTCTGCACGGATAAATCCTTTCTGGATATCAGAATGGATACACCCTGCCGCATCCCACGCATTAAGGCCTTTTTTCAAAGCCCAGGCATGTGCGTCTTTTTCTCCGGCGGTAAAAAATGAAATAAACCCCAGATTCTTATAAGCGCTGGCAAGTAGTTTGTTTTTGTCTTCGATCTCTTCGGGTTTAGCCAAATAAACCGGTTTTACCGTAAGTAAAGGGTATCCGGCGATTAACTTTTTCTCTTCTTCGTTTAAGGCAAGCCCGGACAGAAAGACTTCTTTGTCCAGTTGTTCTTTAAAGCGCGATAGGAGCTTTTTTTCATTTTCATCCGCACTTCTCTCCAGCCGTATCTCTACAAATTCCAGATCCTCCAGGATCAGGTCTGCCTTGTGGCTTTCCGGGGCAATAATACCGTCTGCCTCTTTTAAATCATCCTTATTTACAACCACTTCTGCCTGAATACATACTTTTTTAGCCGAAGTAAACATTTTTTTAAGCACATCCAGCCTCTCATCAATAATGTTTTCTTTGCCCTGGGAAAAGCTTTCAATGCCAAAAATTCCTATTTTCATTAAATGTGTCCTTCCTGTTCGTGCTTTCTGCTGGCCTGATATTGTTGTATGATGTTCATTGCCTGCTTATGCGGCAATTCTTCATAATGTGAAAACTTCATAGAGTAAGAACCTCTTCCTCCTGTCATTGAGCGCAGGTCGTTGGCGTAAGTAAACATTTCAGCCATGGGTACCTGGGCCTTGACCATCTGTAATTTGCCCTTTACTTCCATTCCGGTAATCCTGCCGCGCCTGGAATTCAGATCCCCGGAAATTGCCCCTAGAAAATCTTCCGGAATAAAAACATCTACATCCATTACCGGCTCAAGCAGGACCGGGCCTGCCTCAAGCGCGGCTTTTCTTAAAGCCATTGCCCCGGCTATCTGAAAAGCCATATCCGAGGAATCCACTTCATGATAAGAACCATCAACTAAAGTAACCCTTACATCAACCATGGGATGCCCTGCCACTGCGCCTTCAATACATGCCTGACGAACACCTTTTTCCACTGCCGGAATATAATTCTTGGGCACTACCCCGCCGAATATCCTGTCCACAAATTCAAAACCTGCGCCTCTTTTTAAGGGTTCAAGCTCTATCCACACATCTCCATATTGCCCGCGCCCGCCGGATTGGCGTTTAAATTTACCCTGCACTTTGGCTTTCTTAGTGATAGTCTCCATATAAGAGACCTTAGGGGTACCCAGTTCAACATCCACATTAAAACGTTTTTTCAATCTGTGGATCATCACATTCAAATGCAAATCGCCCAAACCGGACATGAGCATCTCTTTAGTCTGGCTATCGCGGGTAATCTTTAAAGTAGGGTCTTCATCAGTCAGCTTATGCAAAGCAATGGATATCTTGTCTTCGTCAGCCCGCGATTTCGGTTTTACCGAAGCTGATATTGCCGGTTCAGGGAATAAAGTCTCGGCAAAATTAACCTGATTTTTTTCTTCAGCCAGCGAATCTCCGGTAGCCGTGCCTTTTAATTTGGGTATAGCAATAATATCTCCGGCGGAAGCAGTTTCCAGGATGCGCTGCTCCTTGCCCTGAAGCACATGTATATGGCCGATACGCTCCCTGGTTTTCTTGGTCACATTATAAAATCCGGTATTAGAAGCAAGTGTGCCGGAAAAAACCCTCAATAGGCTTAACTGCCCGACATAAGGATCAGATATGGATTTAAACACAAACGCGCTGAAATTATTTGATTTAAAATCCAGTTCTTTTTTCTCCTGCGGATTCGCAGGATTTGTTACTTCCACTCTCGCTCTTTCTAAAGGATCCGGCAGGTACAGGCAAATAGCTTCCAGCAAATCAGTAACCCCCTTATCATTAAACGCCGAACCGCAGACAATAGGGAATACATTGCGTTTTATTACAGCCTGCCGCAACCCGCTTTTTAGTTCATCCTGGGCTAAAGAAGCCCCGCCAAGATATTTTTCAAGCAGTTCGTCATTACTTTCGGCAACCGCTTCAATTAAAGCCGGGTCTTCCAGCGAATCAAGCACTACCGCCTTAGAAGTAAGGTTATCTTTTATGTCAAAGACCGCTTTATTGCTGTCTAAACCGGGCTTATCCGATTTATTCACAAAAAATATCACCGGCAGGTTGTTTTCTTCGGCGATCTGCCAACTGCGCTCAGTGCCCACCTGGACACCTGCCTCAGCGTCAAGGACTATCACTGCGCTGTCAACTGCCCGCACCGCAGACAAAACTTCTCCGAAGAAATCCGCATAACCCGGTGTATCAATAAACTGAATTCTTTCGCCTTTATAATCACAGAAAAGAAAACTGGAATTTATTGAACTCTTGCGCTCAATTTCATCAAAGTTATAATCACTGGTTGTATTGCCTTCGGCAATCGTACCCTTACGGCCAATGGTTTTGGAACAGAATAGAAGGCTTTCAACAAGGCTGGTTTTTCCTGACTGGGCATGCCCCAGCAGAATAATACTTCTCTTATTCTGGGTATCCATGAGCAACTCTCCTTTTGTTTAGGAACAAAACTTGAATAATATCTTAAACTTAGGAAGTTTATTGCTTTTTTGCGCAGGATTATAACGATTTGATTATATAACGGGAGAATTAGGGGGTCAAGGGGAAAAAGGGGCGTTAATATTGCACCAAAGGATTGAATTTATACCTGCATAAGATAACCCAGGCAGTAGGAGCTATTGCACGCCATGGCTCTAGATACCAGTAGGTATTTGCCGTACCGGGGTTAGTAGCTAAGAGGCAGGCGCCATCTGCACTAAGGGCCTTTTTTGCTTCATTATAATAGTAGTTGCCCAAAGTGGCGTTTCCGGATTTATAATAAGCCAGAGACATCTGCAATGTGCCTTCAAGCCAAATAGTATCGCGGTCATTATTATAGTCAAATCCGGTTACGGTTGCGCTGCCAAATGGCCTGGATAATTTCAAATGGTTTTCAGCGTAATTTAACGCAGGGGAATAACTGGCTGCGCCTAAAACCAAAACCCCCAAAGCCTGGACATCGGTATAAAGCCAGGCGTCATTCGGCCCGGCGTTAAAATAATTACCGTTCCAGATCTTGGAGCTGCGTAAAAAAGTCTTAACTTTATTGGCCTTGGTAAGGTAACTAGAAAGATTATTTAAACGGCTGAAGTTTCTTAAAGCCACATAGGCGGCTAAATTATGCTCGGTGCTTCTCCAATCATCAAAATAAGACCCCCTTATGCCGCCGTCCGGAGACTGCTGAGATATAAGATAATCGGCAAATTTCTTTTGATAATTAAAATATTGCGTGGATGCCTTTAGCTTCTGGTAGATATTCATCGCCTGAAGCAGCCAGGCGATATTCCCGGTAAATGCTTCTCCGCTTCCTGCCCCGTTGGTATTCGTAAATATGTAGCTCTCGTAAGGCATACCTTGAGCATTATTAAGCACTTCTTTGGCCAAAGTATCCAGGATCTCTTTGGCTAAACCGAAATTACCCGAAGCCATACAGCTAATAGCAGCTAAAGAATTATCATAAACATAGCTGCGGTTTATGCCATCCTCCTGATAAGAATCAACCAATCCTATTCCCTTAACCTGATTGGCAATAAATAACTGCGCCCGCCAATCAGGCTTATTTTCAACAGTAGCAATAGCAGCAAAAGCCACAGAACTGGCAAATGCAAGGATTAGAAACAAGCAAACCTTCAGTATTTTTTTCATATGTATGCCGTTACTTGATATATTTATATTTGGCAGTAAAGTATACCACAAAGAGGTGTTTTTACAAGGCTAAAACCGGGCAAAAAAGGAAGCATTTGCTGAAAAGCAGCTATTCCAGGTAGGTATATATCTTACCTTTATAATTACGCAGGACGTATTTACCTTTGGCTTGAGAAAGGATATAATTCGGCCCGATCGGAATCTTGCCTCCGCCTCCGGGGCCGTCCACCACATAGGTAGGGACCGCATAACCGCTGGTATAACCTCTTAATTTTTCCATTATATTAATACCGCAGGCAACCGGCGTGCGGAAATGCTGGGTTCCCCTGACCGGGTCACACTGGTAAATATAATACGGCCTGACCCTGATCTTAATCAGTTCGTGCATCAGCTTCTTCATGATATAAGGCCGGTCGTTTATGCCTTTTAACAATACTGTCTGGCTGCCCAAGGGAATCCCGGCTTCAGCAAGCATGTCACAGGCAATCTTACAGCGTTTGGTTATTTCCTTGGGATGGTTAAAATGAATACTTATCCAGAGAGGAGAATATTTTTTTAAAATATTGACCAGCTTCTCGGTAATTCTTTGTGGAAGCGTTACCGGGACCCTTGTGCCTAATCTCAGGAATTCTACATGAGAAATCCCGCTTAAAGATTTAAGCAGTTCTTCCAAAACTTCGTCTTCAAGTATCAACGGGTCTCCGCCGGAAATAAGCACATCGCGTATTTTACGGTTGGATTTTATATATTCTATTGCGGCGTCAAATTTAGAAGAAGAGTCGGATTCGCTATGTTCGCCCACCAGCCTTCTCCTGGTGCAATGGCGGCAATACATAGCGCAATGCTCAGTGGCTAAAAGCAGCACCCGGTCCGGATACCTGTGGACCAGATGCCGGGCAGGAGAATCCCTGTCCTCTGCACAAGGGTCTGTCATCTCGTGCGGGCCGATGACAGATTCGGCGATAGTCGGAACTGACTGCCTCCTTAAAGGGCACTCCGGATCTTCGGGGTCAATTAACGTTGCCCAATATGGCGTAATAGCCATTGACAGCCTACCGCTGGCCTTATTAATACCTTTTTCCTCTTCAGAAGTTAACTTTATTATTTCGCTAAGTTCGTCTTTTGAACGGATTCGATGTTTTAATTGCCAATGCCAGTCCTCCCAGTCAAGCGGATTAATATCCTTGTAAATATCTATCTGCTGATAATCACGCGGAGCGCGCCGCAGGATCTGCGGCGGAATAAAAACTTGCTGTTGATTCTCAGCTGTTACCGTATTGGCATTAGCAGGGCTCAATTTAACTCCTTCCTTTCAGCTGCGCCAGAAAGTATCGCCTCAATAAGGTCATCATACTTCATCCCGGCGGCATAAGCCATTAAAGGAAAATTAGATTCATTCGGATCTAATCCGGGTAAAGGGTTAATTTCCAAAACATAGGGAATATTATCTTTATCTAACCGTATATCTGTGCGCGAAATGTCAAAACAGCCGACCGCCAGATGAGTTTTAACTGCCACTTCCCTGACTTTCTCTTCTGTTTCCTTATCCAGAGACGCAGGACAATAAAATTTAGGCAACAAACCCAGTTTCTCGTCGCCCTGGTATTCCTTCATCCTCCAGGAATAAAAATATTCCCCGCTGGTAGCGCAACCGGAAAAATCTATTTCTAAAATAGGCAATACCTTGATCTTTCCATTTTCAAGGATACCCACGGTCAGTTCTCTGCCTTCAATAAATTCCTCAACCAGTATATCCTGCGAATAAATCTTCTTTAATTCGTGGATAACTTTATAAAGCTGCGGTTTGGCATTAACGACATTTTTCAAAGCTATGCCCTTGGCAGAGCCTTCGCAATTAGGCTTTGCTATTAAAGGAAAACGTAAAGAGCCGTCCAGCTCCTCTTTTCCGGTCTTAAATATCTGAAAAGCCGGAGTAGGGATATTTTCAGCGTTCAGAAGCCTCTTGGTAAAAGCCTTATTTAATGCCAGTGCCAGAGAAAATGTATTTGAGCCGGTGTAGGGAATCTTTAAATATTCTAAAAGCGCAGGAACCTGCGATTCCCGGAATTTACCGCTTTTGCCCTCGGCGATATTAAATACGAGGTCAATCCGCGTCTTCTTAAAATAGTTCAAAAGCAGCGAACTTTCAGCATCAACCAATTCAACGCTGTGGCCTTTATTCCTCATCGCCGAAGCAATAGCATTGATAGTCCCTTCTGAATCAAATTCAGAAAAATAATCCGCCGGTTTTGACGAATCAGTTTTTTTTAAATTATAGGTGAGCGCGATTTTCATTGCTAATTCAGGTTATAGCGCTTAAGAGCGCTTTTTAAAACCCTGCCGATCAGGTCTTCATATGTAGTGCCCATTGCCCTGGCAGAAAACATAAAAACATCTTCAGTTGATAAAGAAGGCAGGGGGTTTATCTCAAGCACATAGGGATTGCCTTCCTTGTCCACCCTGAAATCCACCCGGGCAAAATCAAGGCATTCGGTAGCATGGTATGTTTTTAACGCCAGGTCTGCAAGCTTTTTGCTCATCTGGGGGCTGATTTTCGGCGGGCAGATATAAATAAGCTTGTTATCGTTGATATGCTCAAAGGTGTAAAACTTATTCCCCAGATCTAATTTTCCGTCGATCTGTATCTGGACTGCGGGCAAAGCCAGGGCATCTTCGTTGTTGCCTATAATCGCAACCGTAAACTCGCTGCCCCGGATAAATTCTTCAATCAGCGCCGGCTGCTTATAGGTATTGATGATAAATTCGGCCTGCTTAGAAAGCTCGTCCATATTCGCCACCCGCGAGTCTTCAGTCACCCCTTTAGAAGAGCCTTCAAAACGGGGCTTAACAATCAAAGGAAAACGCAAATGGTCAGAATCCTTTAACGCCGCCATATTTTTAATTTCAAAAAACTTTGGGGTAGGGATCTTCTCGGCAATAAAAACTTTTTTTGCGATTATCTTGTCCAGCGTCAGTCCTAAAGTAAGGGCATCTGAACCCACAAAAGGGACTCCGGCCATTTCCAGTAAAATTGGCACTTGTGACTCCCTGTTTCTCCCGGCCAGGCCTTCTGAAATATTAAAAACAATGTCTACGTCCAGGCTGCTGAGGTTTTCAATAAGGTTGGCAACATTTCCGATGCGCTTTACTCTTACGCCGTGCGTAAGGATGGCCTTTTCAATAACGCTGATGGTGGAAGGGTGATCAAATTCTGCGTTTGCGTCGGGCGGATCGCCTTTTTTAAATTTATAATCAGTCTTTAAATCGTATGTTAAACCGACATTTATCATTTTTTACAAAAAAAGAGGGCCCTTTTGAAGAATCGAGCCCACAAAACCTGATTTATTTTTCACAATTAAAAGTTTTCTCCTCCCAGAGAAATTTTTTTACAATTTAACAGAATATCTTACTAATTTTTTATCACAAGGGCGTCTTTTTGTCAAGATAATTCTTAAAATTAGGTTATTTTTTTGATTTAATTTTACCGACGAGAAATATTAATTACTGCTGAACCTGTGCGGATAAAAAATATGTGAGGTAATTGAATTCGGTGGAAAGGTCAACGTTGCGTAATTTTAGCCGCTGCGGGACGTTTAATTTAACCGGCGCAAAATTTAAAATTGCTTTTATTCCCGAGCGCGCCAGCTTATCTGCTATAGATTGCGCTGCAGCGCTGGGGGCGGTTATGACCGCAATATCAATTTTGAGTTTTCTAACTACCTCCGGTATGCTCTCTACGCTGTAGATCCGCACGCCTTTCATGACTTTTCCTATTTTTTTATGGTCAGAATCAAATACGGCAAGTATGGACAGGCGCATCTGCTTAAAACCGCGGTAAGCGAACAAAGCCGAACCAAGATTTCCCATGCCGCACAGGCACAGCCTCCAATTACGGTCTAACCCCAGAATCTGACTGATCTTATTCTTTAATTCTTCTACGCGATAACCGATACCGCGCTCGCCGAATTTGCCGAAATAAGACAGGTCTTTTCTTATCTGATGTGGATTAATATTTAAAAACCGGGCTAACTGAGTTGATTTTATAGTTGAGTTCGGCCCATGCTCCAAAAGATAATCTTCAAGAAACCTTAAATATAAGGCTAACCTGCTTATGGAAACTTGAGGCGGTTGTTTCATTTTGTAAACTCGATTTTTCCCCAACTGATCATATCTTTTTTCATTATTATTACAACTGCCTTTACTCCTTTTATGGATTTGGCAAAATCAAGGGCCAAGCGCAGGTCTTTTTTTGAATGCACCCGGTTAGCGCAGGCAGTAGCAACTGCATCGGCAAGATAAGCTGTTTTGGCTAAAATAATCACTGCGTCGGCTGAACCAAAACTCAATGAATGCCCGATTGTCCCGGAAGACGTACAAATACCCAGCGGCGTATCTGAAGGCTTAATATTAAGCTTAAATTGATTCCATACTTTTGACCTTCCTGAATATATGCCGACTTTACACGGGCGGCGCAATTTTACAAAAATATCCCCTCCATTCTCTACTATCACATCCTTGTACCCTTTTTTTAATAAATCCCGGCCCAGAAATTCCGCAACTGCTCCGGCCACTGCCGCCATCGGGCCGACATTAGCTAAAAAAGCCGCCTCGCTCATTTTTCTGACTATTGCCGGCGCGTTCAGTTCAACCGCTATCGGCTTAAGCGCTACAAGAAGGCGGGAATCACGGTTAATATAACCCTCAATTTCACTCCGGTAATTATCAATCTTCTCAACGGTAAAAGGCTCATCCAGCGGCTTATCGGTCATAATCTGCAGGTCGGTCTGCTTTAAGATTATTCTTTTTTGGTGCAGTTTTCTGGCAGTAACAAAATCACGGTAGAATCTTTTGCGGAATTTAGTATTTTTCATTTAACAGATCCTGGGCAGCTGCTCGCCTGAAAGCATATCCACCAGGCGCTGAGTGCCAACCGGAGTATTCAGGATTACCCTGCCTTTAAAGTTTTCCGACACGCTGCCGATGACAGCGCATCTTTTACCTAAGGGGTGTTTTTTAAGCATAGCCATTATCCTGCCGGACTTTTTATTTTCCACTATTAACACGGCCTTGCCCTCATTTGCCACATATAAAGGGTCTATCCCCAGCAAATCGCATGCTGTTTTTACCTGAGATGAAACAGGGATACTTTTTTCATCAATAAGAATGCCTTTCCTGCTTGAACGGGCAATCTCATTTAATGTAGTAGCTAACCCGCCGCGGGTAGGATCGCGCATAAACCTGACAGCGCCGGTCTTCTTGATCACCGGCACAAGCATGCTGGCTAATTCCTGGCAGTCACTTTTAATATTAAGTTTCAAATCTATATTTTTTCTTTTAGCCAATACTGCCAGCCCGTGCTGTGCGATCTCTCCGGTAATAATTACTTTATCGCCGGGCTCAATCATCTGTGCGGACATTCGGCTCTTGCCGGTTATCCTCCCTACACCGGAGGTATTTATGAATATTTTATCGCAGGCCCCCTTTTCAACGACCTTAAAATCGCCGGTTACGATCCTGACCCCGGCTTTTTTGGCGCTGGAGCGTATTGAGTCGCAGATTTTTTCTAAAACAGCGATTTTTAGCCCCTCTTCGGCTATTATGCCCAGCGACAGGTATTCCGGCACAGCCCCGGCCATCACCAGATCATTGACTGTGCCGCAGACAGCAAGCTTACCGATATCAGCCCCCGGGAAAAATAAAGGGCTGACCACGAATGAATCCGTGGTAAAAGCAGCCTCCCCTTTCAAGGCAAGCGTAGCCGCGTCGGCAAGCTGGTTTAAAACCGGATTATTGAACTTGCGCAGAAATATGTCCCTGATGAGAGAATGCATCAGGCTGCCACCGCTTCCGTGGCTTAATAAAATCCTGTCGTGTTTCATATCAATTATTCCTATTATCGCTTTTTTTGAACAGGTCCAGGAACCTGTCTTCATATTCCTTATAAACGCTCCACCGGTCAAGCTCGGCTTTCAGGTCCTGTGCCTTTGAGATATCCGTTGCCGCGGTTTTAAAAAGATGCTCAATCTTTTCTTTTACCGAAGCAGGCAATTTAGTCAGCTGGCTCAGGCTCTTTTTTATCTTTTCAATCTCTTCTTCGCCTATAGGGCTGGCTGACTGAGGCCCTATTTTTAAAAAATCCAGCAGCTTATTAATTTCTTCTTCCAGCACATGCGCCTGCGCGTCAAGCCCTGAAAGATCAAGTTTAATATTCATAATCCTGGCGAAAGATTCCAGAACCGCCTTTGCCGCTTTGGGATTTTCTATCTGGATGGTATAAAGAGGGATTTCGCCTAAAAGACAAAACCCCGGATATCCGGCCTTTCTGGCCATGCCTAAAAATAACCCGTTCATGCCGCTGATCTGCCCTTCGGAAAGCAGGTTCATATTAAAGTTCTTCAGGCTTTCGGCAAGCTCTTTTGATGTGGCACAAAACCACACTTTTGGGGCTTGAGTATGGTCAACGGGCACAGGCATTGCCGCAAAACCGACTATCATTTTTATTTTAAAACGCTTTACCGAATTCATTATCTGCTTAAAATACTCTTCAGCCCCGGCCAGGTCCGGCTGGGCATTGCTCAAGAATATAATCAGATCATTTTTTCCGGTTTTATTTTTCCAATAATAAAGCTTACTGAAAGGCAGCTGCGGTAAATCCAAAATTCCTTCATGTATAACGCTGGCTGTATGGTAAAAAAACCGTTCGGGTTTTATTTCGGCAAACTCCTGTGCTGCGAGTTTGTCAATCAGGTTCTTGGCTGCCTTAAAGGCAACCTCGCCCATTCCAGGCCAAGCCACCAGCAGATAAGGATTTTTTAAGGTAAGCTTTTTCTCTTTTTTTTCTTGTCCCATTGATTATCTCCTCTATTATTTTGTTCTCAGAAAACTTTCTAATATTGCTGCACCTTTATAAAGAGAGCTGATTTTTGCATATTCGTCTACAATATGAAAACATCCGCTCTGGCCGAATCCGGTGGCAACTGCCGGAATATTTACATCCTGAAAGAAAGTTATTACTGTTGCGCCTTCCGAGCCTCTTATCCCGGGCTTAATTTTATTCTTCTTCATAGCTGCGGCTAAATCCCGGACAAGTTTATGGGCCTTATCGATCCTGTAAGGCTTCTGGATACTCTGGATAACTATGGAATATTTCCTGGTATATACGCAGATAATTTTCTTAAGTTCTGTTATCAGTGTTTGTGCGCGCATCCCCGGTAAAAACCTGAAATCCAGCTCAAACTCACACCAGTCAGCTACAATATTGACCTTATCTCCGCCGCGTATAGTCCCTGCGTTAATTGTTGCCGGCCGAAGGTATTTATTTTTTGCCTGCCGCAGCTTTAGCTTTTTCAACCGGCTTAATATCTTTACCGCCGCATCTATTGCATTCTCGCCTAGATGGGGATAAGCCCCGTGTGCACGCCTGCCGCGAATCTTAACTTTTAGATGAATAAGCCCTTTCTGCTCCACTACGATGTCAAAATTTTGCGCATCAAGAACCACGGCTGCATCAGGTTTAATTATCTTTTTTTCAATCAACGGAATCAGGCCTAAATGCGAGCCTGTTTCCTCGTCGCTAGTTGCGGCAAAAATAACATTAAACTCCGGGCGTATCTTATCTTCAGCAAGGCTGCACAATGCTTCTATAGCACTGGCTAAATTTCCTTTACAATCAGTAGCGCCTAATCCATAAACCCTGCCCTTATGGATTTTTCCGGAAAGAGGCGCGAATTTCCATCCCCTTCCTGCCGGGACCGTATCCAAATGAGGGGTAATAAGTATACTGCGTTTTTTATTTTTGCCTTTCACTACCGCTACCAGATTAGGGCGGTTCTTGCTGAATTCTATTAACTTAGACTTTATCCCAAAGGCCTCCAGATATTTTTTAACAAACCGCGCAATCCCTGATTCATTCCCCGGAGGATTCTGTGAATCTATAGAGATTAATTTCCGAATAAGCCTGGCCAGCCTTTTTTTATTTATCATAGCCTAACGGGCAAACCTCGCATTTAACTTTGTTTTTTTTGCAATAATCTTTTCCCAGCCTGACTAAAAGCGCATGGTATTCATTGAATAATTTCGCATCTCTTTTTAAATTCTTCATAAATAAATCCTGCACCTGAGAGTATCCGTAGTTGTCTTTAATAAAACCGTGCCGGGACAATATCCGCTTTGTATAAGCGTCGACTACGAAAACCGGTTTATCCAAGGCGTAGAGCAAAATAGAATCAGCTGTTTCCGGGCCGATGCCGTTTACGGACAACAGCTGCTGCCGCAAAATACCCGTGTTAGCGCTACGCATCTTACTGATATCCGCCTTATATTGTTTATGAAAAAAATCCGCAAAATTCTTCAGCCGGGCAGCTTTGATATTATAATAACCCGCCGGCCGGATCAATAAAGCCAGCCTTGACAGGCTTATTGTGCGTAATCTTCTGGATGAAAGGGCTTTATGTTTTTTTAAATTTAGTATTGCTTTTTCAACATTAGCCCAGCTGGTACTCTGGGTAAGTATCGCTCCTACCATCACCTCAAAAGCAGAATCAGCCGGCCACCAATATTGCCTGCCGAAAATCGAATATAATTTTTTGTAAACCCTCTTTAGCCTTTTCTTCATTCCTGCAGCTGTAACGGATTATAACCGTAATAAGCAAAAATCGTATATGCGGTCCCGGCCACCGAACAGGTAGACCTTCCTTTCGGCGTTAGCCAACCATGCCCTGTATCTACAGATTCTTGAGTAGCATAAGGCAGGCAGCTTTCGCCCTGGCCTGACGGCGAAGGGCTAGATATAACCATATTAGCCAATTCAACTAATGTATTATCGGATTTCCTTTCATAAGAAAGCGCTTTGGCATTGAGCCCTTTTTGATAATAATATTCAGCCATCAGCTTGAAAGCCATGACCATCTGGGCAGTCCATTCCGGAGAGCAAACTCCGCCCCTGGACAGATGGCGTTGAGGCGCAAAATCAAATCCTTTTACGCGGACTGTTTTACCATCCGGGCGCGCAAAATCCACTTCCACGCTGCAGTTATTTTCGGCAAATTCAATTATCCTGTCAGGGTTCATCCCGATAGAATCAAGTGTTGCCGGCCCGATTGCGGCTATAGACCAGGCATAAGTATCCGTGGCTATAGTAGAATCGCCCTTGCCGCGCTTCACCGGCAACTCCTGCCGGTCATAAGTATGCTGGATTAGCCAGCTCAAGGTCTTTTCAGCTGCCCGGATATATTTGGGATTGCCGGTTATTTTATGAAGCATTACAAAATAGGCATAGGCATCCAGATTATGCTCGGTAGAAAACCAGTTTACCGTTGGCCCGCCGCGGATGCCGCCGTCTTTATCTTCGGACTGAATGTCCATCACGGCATTAGCGATGCGTTCCGCCATATCCAAATATTCTTTATCGCCGGTCTTAACGGTATATTGCAAAGCCGCTATTCCCAGCCAGATATTCGGGCCGCAATGTATGGTATATTCAGCGGGGGATCCGTCATTTACATAATAAGCATTATAATAGAGCCCGCCGCCTGTCTTGGCGTCCCGGGAAAAAAATCTAAGATTTTTTCGGGCGCGATCAAAATCCGAAAATTTGACAAAGGCCTGCACTGCTAACGACTGGTCATAAATAAAAGCCCAGCCGGCGATTTCATTATCGCCTTCAAAACTCATTACCAGGCCCGTACGCATATTCTGATGAATCTTAAGCCACTGATACATCTTATCCAGATTGGCCTTTTCCAGCGTAGCTTTTTTCTTATCTAAACGCAGCAGGTCAGCCGTAATAACGCCTTCTTTGTTCTGAAGGCTGATGAGCCTTTCCTGCAGAGTGAGCTTTTCCCTGGTCAACTGCTCTATCTTATTATCATAATCCTGCTGGCGTTTGGAAGATATCTTTTCAGCCAGAGACATTTTGCGGCTTAATTTCTTCTTTTCATCTTCTAATCCGGAGAGGCTGACCTGCAAAGCCTGCAACCTTGACTGCAGGTCCTGGCTTTCCTTGACTATCCTTTTAATCTGCTGCTTGGCTATACTTGATTCCTGGACTACGTTTATTAACTGGTCAACCAGCGCCTTGTTACCCTTGATTAATTTCATGCTTATATAGGCATTCAGAGAGAATGCAACAGCCAAAACTACGATTATGCTGAATAAAGCAGGAGCAAACATCTTTTTTGCCCGGGCATAACGGAAAACTTTTTTATTTTGCACAGGGTCAATATCTTCATAAGATAAGCCTATAAGATATTTTCCCGGCTGTTCTTTAAATTCCTGCACCCAGGCAATACCCGCCTTCGCTGCCACCGGCTTTCTGTTGATCGGCAGTTCAATTTCTAAGCCCATCTTAGCCTGTTTGCCCATAATTAAAATAGCCTGCTCAGGCTTAAGATTATGCACGCAAAGGCATATTCCTCCTTTGCCTATATTATTAGTAAAACCCACCTCTTTGGCAGAAAGCTCTTTGCATTTATCCTGGCTAAGCAATTGAAAGTGAACGGGAAATACAGTATCCAGTCGTATAAATTTTCTGCGTTCCTGTCCCGATTCTCTTTTTTTTCTAAACATGTCAGTCTCTCCTAAAATAAGTATATGCGCCTGGCCGGCTTTAAATCCCGGGTGCTTCCAAAACTACTCTCTGCTTGATCTTCTTAGCCAAAGATTCATAAAATTGTTTAAATTGCGCATATTCCCCGATGCCTATAACAGGCTTTTTTACCTTATTTTTTTGCACAAAACTTATTTTATCTGCCGATACCCTGTATTCGGCGCTGAAATCCAGCCAAGGACTTTCTTCGGCTATGCTCTTGGGAAGGTATTTTACTTTAAAACCTGCAGGAAGCTGCATTTCTAAAATATTTTCTTTGGAATCAAGGCTGATAAATTCTATCGGGTATTTACGCTGCGCCTTAGCCACTATTGACGTGTCAATACCGGTCAGCTGCGGCATAATCCTTAAAAGCCCGGCCCGGGTAAAATATTCCTGCCCGGAGAATTCGTAAGTGAGCACTACCGGAGTATTCAGGTCGCCGAGGTTCTGGATATCGTATTTTATCAATTTTGCGCCGATGGAAAATGATTGTATCCTCTCCTTTAAGGATTCTTCAATTAATTCCGGCGGAGTATACAATAACCAATATCTCTGCGCCTGATCATATTCACCCCTGACAAATACCTGTTTGTTTACATTTATGGATTCATCATTATTTACCTTTAATTGTGTCAGCTGTTTTACAAGATTATGCTCAGGTTCAAACAAGGGAGACTTGCGAATTTCAAAAGTATTCTCTTTTATCACCAAGATCCCTCTATCCTGATCTTGCGGAGGTAGGTCTGCAAAAGAACATGTCTCGGCAGTCGGATCAAGTATATAGTCTTTGCCGCCTAAATTCGCCATACAAATAGCGTGATTAAAATACATCGTCGGAAAATCGCCGTTAAGATCATACAACTCTTTTGTCGGTATCAAAACAGGCCAGGCAGAAATCCCAGCCTCTTTAAGCATGGTTATTAAAAGTATTGCCT
>JAKQWZ010000082.1 GCA_029561735.1 Candidatus Omnitrophota bacterium
CCACCGAACCATAAATCGCCACCAGCCTGCCTTCCAATACTGCTTTTTCTTTTTCCATGCCTTTAATTTTTGTTTAAAAGTATTTTTGAAGCGGAAATCTCACGGATAACTTTATCCCTCAGGCTGTGCACCTGCCTGAAATATTCAAAAGAAAGTTTCTGTTTCATATGCGCCAATTCCTGCGTGCTGCCTTCCAGATGCATTATCCTGGCTGCAAATTCCGACTGTTTTGCAGACCACAACATATTAAGCAGGGTAAAGCCGGCCCACATCTCTATAAGGCACTCCAGCACCCGGTAGGCGGAAGGCTCAATAAGCACCTCTTCTTCGGAAGGCCTAAGATTGCCAAAAAGCTTCTCCTGCTCGTTTGAGAACTGAAAAGGGCAAAGCTGAAACACAGTTACCTTCTGTGAAGTCAATGAAACGAATTGCGGGTAAACTATCACCACCCGCCCGAATTTCTTCTTATAACTGTCCAGGACATAATCGCGTATTCTTTCCACTTCCGCGTATTTTATGTCATCGGATATACCCGGATAAGGGGTATGCCGCTGGTCCATATCTTCAAGGTACCTTGCCCCCCGCTCGCCTAATACCACTATTTCATCTGCCGCAGACTTCCTCTGGTCAATGCTGGCATTAATAAGCAGTGTATTCAACTCTCCAAGAAACCCCTCGTCGGAAGTAACCGCCACGACCATAGAAGGCATGCTTTTACGGTCAAAAAAATACGGGTGTTTTACGTAACCGGTGCGCCTTACCGTCAAAAGGCAGCTTTCCAGTTCTTTGATGAAAATTTCATTGGGTTTTTCTTTAAACTGGAATGACCGGAATTGTATCATCGCCGCAGTCTTTAAAACATCAACGATATCTTCCAGCCCTTTGGTAACCTCAAAATCCTGTTTCAATTCGGCTATCGGGCGCATATGTTTTTAATGCTGACAGGTAATTGTTAAAGTTATTTTTTTCGTTCATGCAGCGAACGGAAAAATGCCGCGATGTTCTTGTCTAATCCGGACTTTACTTCCGGAGTCAAATCTTTTTTATTTTCTATCAAAACGGCCAGTGCCGAATCGTTCTCCTGCAGATAAGCGAAAAATTCACTCATAAACGCCTTTAAACTTCCGGGGTCCAATGGCTCAAGCACGCCGCGGCTGAAAGCATAAAATAAACAGATCTCTTCCGGAGTGCTTACCGGGCAGTTGTTAGGCTGCATGAGAATCTCGTGCAAGGTTTCCCCCCGGCGCATTTTTTTCATCGCTTCATCCGAAAGACGTGTGCGTAATTTTGTCATACGCAGCATTTCTCTGTATTGGGAGTATTCCAGGCGCAAGCCGCTGCTTACTTCTTTTATTGCCGGATATTGCACCCGGCTTCCGATTCTTGAAACCGAGAAACCCATGTCAATTGCAGGCTTAAAACCTTCTCTGAATAGCGACGAGTTGATGTAAATCTGCCCGTCGGTAATTGAAATAAGGTTGGTCTGTATGTATCCGGTTATATCGCCCTGCAGGGTTTCGGCTATCGGCAGGAAAGTCATTGAGCCGGACCCTTTTTCTTTTTTTAATTTTGCCGCCCGCTCCAAAAGCTGGGAATGCAAATAAAATATATCCCCGGGATAAGCCTCCCTGCCCGGCGAACGCTCTAACAGAAGCGACATCTGCCGGTAAATCCAGGCATGCTTGGTAAGGTCATCAAAAATCACCAACGCGTCCCTGCCGTTATACATAAAATATTCGCCCAACGCAGATGCCGCGTAAGGCGCCAGGTACTGCTCCGCGGCCGAAGTATCCGCAGATGCCGACAAAATCACCGTATTTTTGAAGACATTATTTTCCTGCAGGGTATGGATGATCTTTTTCAATGCTATCTGCGGCCCGCCTATCCAGCAATAAATACAAACCACTCCGCTATTTTTCTGGTTAATAATAGAATCTATGCATATGCTGGTTTTTCCGGTCTGCCTGTCCCCGATTACCAGCTCCCTCTGCCCTTTGCCGATGGGTATAGCAAGGTCAATTATTTTTACGCCGGTTGACAAAGGGTCGATAACCGGTTCCCTTTCCATTACCCCGGGAGCATCCCTGAAAACAGGATAAGCATCAACAGATGCGATTTCCCCCTTGCCGTCTAACGGTTCGCCAAGGCTGTTTACCACCCTGCCTAAAAATCCGTTACCCACTGGTATGCTTATCAATTCGGCAAGCGAAGTAGCCTCATCGCCCACGGATATATTCTGGTCCTCCCCTAAAATAATCGCCATCACGTCGTTTTCGGTAAAACCCATGACTATACCCTTAACGCCGTTTGACAACTGCACCAGCTGGCCGTAAATGCATGAGGGCAGGCCGTTGATGCGCGCGATTCCGCGCCTGACATCTTTTACTGTGCCTACCTCCCTGATATCAAACAAGGGAATATTTATTTCTTTCTTGACTTCAGCTTTCACTCTGTGCCCTTTTAAGCGCCTGATTTCTTTCGGCGCTTCAGGTATTCAACCACTTTTTTTAATTTATTTTTTAGACTTGCGTCTATGACAAGCGAACCGGATTTAATCACTATGCCTCCGATAAGCGAACTATCCAGCTCTTCCTTAAGCTCAATCCCCTCTCCTGATTTTTTTGATAAAAGCAGGCGTAATTTATCCCTTTCTTCCGGGTTTAAAGCAGAGGCCGTGAAAACCGTTACCTCTTTGGATTTCAGGTTAAAATCCGCGCTGCTCATGCGGCTTAACTCATCAATCAATTCAAAGACAAGCTGCTGCTGCAAAACCTGCCTTCCCCCTTCGGCAAAAACCGCACCAAGCACCTCCGCTGCCAAATTTACAGCCTCCTGAACACACAACAACTCCATTTCTTTTTCTTTATTTTCCAGTTCTTGTTTGGTATCTTCTACTATCCTTGAGGCGCTCTGCTTTGCCTTATCCTCCAATTCGTCTTTCACTTTGGACGCCTTTTGCCTTGCCTCCTGAATTATCCGCTCAGCTTCCTTGCGGGCAGCAGCCAATTCCTG
>JAKQWZ010000026.1 GCA_029561735.1 Candidatus Omnitrophota bacterium
TCCTTAAAGAACGGGCATCGTTCTACGCTGGGCCTGCGTGTGACTAGAAAAACTTTTTTTATCTGGGCGATCACGCCGCTACTTTCGGTATTGCTGTCGTACCTTATATTGTTTATTAAGAGTAAATTATTCTAGTGCGCAGATTGGAGGGGGGATGGTTTTTCAGAATATAACGGTTAATGATATCACGGAATTGATCGGCCACACGCCTTTGATCAGGCTTAACCGCCTGACAAATCCGGGAGATGCCCAGGTATTGGCTAAAGTAGAATATTTTAATCCTGCCGGAAGCGTCAAGGATAGGATTGCTTTGGCTATGATTAAAGAAGCCGAACATGCGGGAATATTGAAACCCGGGTCAGTGGTAATCGAGCCAACAAGCGGAAATACCGGTATAGGCCTGGCTATGGTCTGCGCGGTCAAAGGCTATAGATGTATCATTACAATGCCTGAGACAATGAGTCTGGAGAGAGTGTATATTTTAAGGGCTTATGGAGCTGAGGTGGTGCTGACTCCGGGGCGACGAGGAATGAAGGGGGCAATAGAAAAAGCCGGGGAACTATTAAAGAATACCCCAGATTCTTTTATGCCCCAGCAATTCAAAAGCCTTTCAAATCCTCAGGTTCACAGAGAAACTACTGCGCAGGAAATTCTCTCTCAGACAGGAGGCGATCTCCATGCTTTTGTCGCCGGAGTGGGTACAGGCGGGACTATTAGCGGAGTAGGGGAAGTATTAAAGGCGCATAACCCCGGCATCAAGATTATTGCGGTTGAGCCTGAGGCAAGCGCGGTATTATCAGGCCGGCAGGCAAAACCTCATAAGATTCAGGGTATAGGCGCAGGCTTTATCCCGGATATTTTAAACAGGTCGATAATTGATGAGATTATTACCGTCAGCGATCAGGAAGCTTATGAAGCGGCTGGGAACTTGACAAGAAAAGAAGGAATATTCGGCGGCCCGTCTTCAGGCGCTGCTCTTGTTGCGGCTATAAAAGTTGCAAAAAGATTAGGGAAAGACGCAAAGGTGGTGACGATTTTCCCAGATACCGGCGAGAGATATTTTTCAATGACGCAATATTTTGAATTCTAATGGACAAAGCATATTATCCTATAGCTCTTAATCTAAGAGGCAAACTCGCGCTAGTCGCAGGCGGCGGTATTGTTGCAGAGCGCAAAGTTAAAGCGCTGATTGATTCCGGAGCGCGAGTGCATGTAATCTCTCCGCGCCTGACCGTGCTTCTGAAGAAATTGGCAAATAAAGGCGAGGTCAGATTAACTAAAAGGCCTATTCGGCGTGCGGACCTAACTGGTGCCCATATTATAATAGCGGCGACATCGGATGAAAAAGTAAATAAATCTGTCAGCCTCTGGGCGAGTAAAAGAAAAATTCTGGTCAATGTTGTGGACCAGCCAAAATTAAGCACTTTTATTTCACCGGCAGTATTTATGTCCGGGAAAGCAACGATCGCAGTTTATACCGACGGTAAAGACCCGGTCTTAAGCCGAGATCTGAAGAATTTTCTAAAGGAGAATTGGGATGCATTTTTATCTTATAGGGGTAGATTATAAAAAAGCGCCTTTTGAGGCCAGGGAAAGGCTTTGCCGCCTGCAGGGAAAAATTGCCGGTTTCTGGAAAGAGAAAAACGCGGCAATACTTTTTACCTGCAACCGGATAGAGATATATGCTGTAGCCGGGAGTACCGATGAAGCTTTTAGCAACACTGCCCTTTTCTCAAAAGCTTTTCCTGAATTCTTTAGATATGCCTATGTTCTTCAGGCAGAGTTGGCTGTTTTTAGGCATGCCTTACGCCTGGCAATAGGGCTTGAATC
>JAKQWZ010000038.1 GCA_029561735.1 Candidatus Omnitrophota bacterium
CTCCGCGCGGGGTTTTCCATGCAGGCTATATCACTATAGCCCTTGGCAAGTCTCTTACACTGCCTTTTCACCCTTACCCGAAATCTTACGAAATCAGGCGGTTTATTTTCTGCGGCACTTTCCATCCCCTGTACCCGTCTTGCAATACAAGAGTCTCTGAATTACAGAGCGCGCTGCCCTCCGGAGCCCGGACTTTCCTCCCATGAGCCATTCGGCACATGAGTAGCCACCGCTGTCCGTCCAAAATTGAATATTTTAAAGAACCGGTTTCTTTCTTGCTTCTTTTACTGCCTTATTAGCCAATTTATCCGCTCCTGTATTTTTATCCCTGCGGATATGTTCAATAGTCATCTTTTTAAAAGCGCTGGATAATAACAATACTTGATTGTACAACTGCATTAAATTTGCATTCTTGATCTTATAAATACCGTTTATCTGCCGGCAAAGAAGCTGGCTATCGGTATTTATTTTAATGCTATCTGCCCCCATTGAAATACACTCTTTAAGCCCGTAGATCAAGGCGGTGTATTCGGCAACATTATTAGTCGCCTTGCCGATATATTTATGGATATTCTTTATAGTCACACCTGACTGGCAGATAACCACCCCTATTCCAGCAGGCCCGGGATTGCCTTTTGCGGCACCATCTATAAAGATCTCAATTTCCCTCATTTTCCTCTATACAAAGTATCCTATTGCAGACCTCGCACGTAACTAAATGGTCGTACATCTTAATAAGATTTATCACCTGGGGCGGAGTGTGCATATTACATCCGCCGCAAGAATCGTCCTTTACCGCCACAATTGCCAAGCCGTCCCGGTTCTTTAATATCTTTTCATATTGTGAAAATATCTTGGCATCTATCTGAGGCACCAGTTGAGACCTCTGCGCCTCTAACTGGCTCAAACGGTCGTCCACAACTTTAGACCTGTCACTGATTTTTTTCTTCTGCTCAGCCATGACCTTCTCTTCCTCTTTAAGGCGCAATTTTTCATTCTCTATTTCTTTATTAACCTTTTCCGCGTCTTCAAAACACTGAAGTATCTTATCTTCAATAACCGAACCGTCGGCTTTGGCATCAGCGATCTGCTGAAGCATCGCCTGATATTCTTTATTCGTCTTTAAAGAATACAGCTGGGTCTGGAGTTTTTTCACTCCTTCCTCTTTAGAAGCAAGCTCAAGCTCTTTGTCTTTGCGCAACTTTTGAAAATCCAGAAGTTTTTTTTCTAAAGCCGCCAGGCCCTGCTTCTTCGCCTCAAAGGCGTCTTCGGCCGCTTTTAGCTGCTGCGGCATTGCCAGTTTTTCGGAATTTAAAGAAAAAATCTCCGTGTCCAGCTTTTGTATCGCTATCAGATTGGATATCTGACTTTTTAGATTGACTTCAGACATGATATTCCTTTTTTTATAAATGGGCGATATAGGACTCGAACCTATGGTCTCCACAATGTGAATGTGGCGCTCTAACCAACTGAGCCAATCGCCCCAAGAATCATTGGGCCCAGAAGGGATCGGACCTCCGACCAAGTGATTATGAGTCACCTGCTCTACCGCTGAGCTATGGGCCCTGAAATTTACAAAAGTAACATTATATAATACTATTTATTGGAACTCTTGGCAAGGGAAAATTATTCTAAAATTTATTGGCTGGCCTCGGATAAAAAGGATGTTTTATTAATATATAACTTATAGCAGAATAAACAGTTAGATAAAGACAAACTAGAAATCCAACATATCAAATTTCCAGTCTGGCTGATTAAGCCTGTCAGCGTAATCCGGGTTATTTTCATTTGCCCACTTGATAAATTCCTGATTATCCTTAAACTCCTTATCGGTTTTACCGTCATAATCTGTGTCTACAGCCGCATGCTCAAATTTTCCGTCTTTTAGGTGGACTGTGATATCTGCCTTGCCGTCGTTATTAGTATCAGCTTCAATCTTACCCACATATTCGCCGTCCTTATGATAAATTATATCTGCCTTGCCGTCGTTATTTATATCAACCGCCTTTGT
>JAKQWZ010000039.1 GCA_029561735.1 Candidatus Omnitrophota bacterium
TAACCAGATAACTGCTAAAACCGAGATGGCCGCAAGAACAGAGTATTCTTTCATTTTTTTCCGGCGCTTAAGAATTTAAGCGCCTCCCAGGTAAAAATGCAGCAAAATGTAATAACCGGAAAAAATAACACTTCTTCCAGGGGAAGATTGATTATCCTTATGCCCCATACGCCGCTTGGATCAAAATACCAATGCCCGCGCCAAGTAGCAAAAATATCCCAGGCGCCGAATATAATCAGAATTAATAGCAGTGATAAAATTAACGCCCGCAGATTACGATAGAACTTCAACCGAGGATAAAAACTCAGAATAAAAGGCACAGCAACTGAAACAATCAACACCCACATATATTTTGACATACCAATATTATACGCTTAAAACTGAAGATTGAAAAGATTAAGTTTACCCAATATTCGCTTATATAATTTTGCGTAGGGGTTTATGAAGCGTGTTTTATAAAATTTTGCCATTGGATTTAAGATGAATTTTAGGATAGAATACTGCTATGGATAGACAAAAAACGTTACGAGAAGGTTTTGCACAGGCCCGCAAGATAACCGCCAAATACGCCAAGACCTTTTACTTTGCCTCGCACTTCCTGCCACAAAGTAAAAAACTGGCTGCCTATTCTATATATGCGGTCTGCCGCGCCAGCGATGAATCAGTAGACGCAATACCGGATATTTCCGGTAATCAACTGCTGGATATCCGCCGCAGAATCCAATCAGCCTACTCTGAAGCACAGCTTGAGGACAGCCTGTTGCTGGCTTTCAGGCAGACTGTCCGCGATTACGATATCCCGCGCATATATTTCGACGAGCTTCTCTCCGGGATGCAGATGGACCTGGATAAGAAAACCTACGACAGCTTCAGCGAATTATACAGTTATTGTTACCGTGTTGCCGGCGTAGTCGGGCTTATTATGCTGCAGGTATTCGGCTTTCGTGATAGCCGGGCGCGCGAATTCGCAATTGATTTAGGAATTGCCATGCAATTGACTAATATCCTCCGGGATATAAAAGAAGACCTGGCTAGAAACAGGATATACCTGCCGCAGGAAGAATTACGCAGTTTTAATGTGAGCTTAGAGCAACTTCAGTCAGAAAAAATTGATGCTAATTTCATTGGCCTGATGAAGTATCAGATATCCCGGGCAAGGCAATATTATACTAATAGCGAAAAGGGCATCGCGTTAATAACCTGCCCGTACTGCCGTTTTGTTGCCAAAGCAATGAAAGAGATGTATTGCGGGATTCTTGACAATATAGAACAGAATAACTACGATGTTTTCAGGCGCAGGGCATGCGTAAGCCTGCCCAAAAAAATAATCCTCCTGCCGAAGATATTGCTGAAAAAAAATTACTGATTCTTCTGGATCAAATCTGCCACAATGCGTGAACCGGCAATCACCACCGGTAGCCCTCCTCCGGGCTGGGTGCTGGCCCCCAGAAAATAAAGGTTTTTTATTCTACTGTCAAAATTCTTAGGGCGGAAAAACGCGCTTTGCATAAGATTATGCGCCAGCCCGAAAGTTGCTCCGTGCTTAATATTGTAACGGCCGATAAAATCCTGCGGATAGAATC
Organism: Candidatus Omnitrophota bacterium; assembly: GCA_029561735.1. Taxonomy (GTDB): domain Bacteria; phylum Omnitrophota; class Gorgyraeia; order Gygaellales; family Profunditerraquicolaceae; genus JAKQWZ01. Next base: position 1,584 of record JAKQWZ010000039.1, read on the forward strand.
TATGCTCCACTTCAATAAGGGGCTCCAGATCCTCTCCGATCTCCTGCTCTATCCTCTTAAAAACAATCTTTCTTAAAGCGGCTTCCTTCCCATCCAGGCTATCCGGATTATTTTCAAGATTAGCCACAGGGATCAGCAAGTAAAGTATATCTTTGCCTGCCGGAGCCAGTGACGGATCAGTCACTGTCGGCACATGCACATAAAACGAAGGGTCATCAGGCACAAACTTAGAATCAAATATCTCTTTGAGATTTTTATTCAAGTCTTTGGAAAAAAATAAGTTGTGGTGCTCCAGATTCCTGACCTTTTTTTTCAAGCCCAGGTATACCAGATACACCGAACAGGAATATTTATACCGGGGTATTTTTCTTTTTAAAAGATCCGTCTGGGTATAGGCGTAATCGGCGTTTACTGCCGCCAAATCAGATTTAATAACCGAACCGTTTACGGCTACGGATATTGAACCGTTATCCCCAGAAATAGGCCCGGCCTCTGCATTGTAATTAAATTTTGCACCAAATCCTTTGGCCATTTTCTCCAGCGCTAAAGGTATCTGATACATTCCTCCCATAGGATGAAATATCTTCTGCACGTGGTCGGCATAAGAGATCACGCTGTAAAAAGCCGGCGCTTGATATGGCGACACGCCCATAAACATTGCCTCAAAAGTAAAAGCAAATGCCAGTTTCTCGCTTTTAAAAAACTTGCGCGCCAGGCCCCAATATGACTCC
>JAKQWZ010000071.1 GCA_029561735.1 Candidatus Omnitrophota bacterium
AGCCTGAAAGAAGAATTGGCCCCTATGGATTTTGTGGTTATTGACCAGTTTGTTGACCGCACTAATCATGCCCGGCAGATGAGTTTCTTTACGCAAGGGATAGTCGCGCATACTATGTTTGCGCATCCGATCTGCAGCGAACTCGCCGGCCTGATTTATGATGCAGGCAAGGCGCTGGGCCTAAAAATGCACAAGGGCGGGACTTACCTGAATATGGAGGGCCCGGAATTTTCAACTTTAGCCGAGTCTAACCTATACCGCAGCTGGGGTATGGATATTATAGGTATGACTAATATGGCTGAAGCAAAGCTGGCCAGGGAAGCCGAGATTTGTTATGCTACGCTTGCGGCGGTTACTGATTATGATTGCTGGCATCCGCAGCACGAAAGCGTGACAGTTGAAATGGTTATTGGCAATTTAATCAAGAATACCGAAAACGCAAAGAAAATAATATCCGGAGCTATCAGGCATATAAGTCCGCAGAGGACCTGCGCCTGTAAAGACGCGCTGAAGAATGCAATTGTGACTGACAGAAAGATGATACCGGTAAAAATCAAAAAAGACCTGGGTATTATTATAGGCAAATATATCAAATAAATGGAATATAAGAATACATTAAATCTGCCTAAGACAGATTTTCCGATGAAGGCTGACCTGCCTAAGCGCGAACCGCTTTTGCTGGAACGCTGGCTAAAGGAAGATATCTACCGTTGTATTCTGCAAGAAAGTAGGCTCAAGGCCAAATATATACTGCACGACGGGCCGCCTTATGCCAACGGCGATATCCATATAGGCCATGCCCTGAACAAGATCCTTAAAGACATTATCGTTAAATTCAAGACTATGCGCGGAATGTCTTGCGCATATGTGCCGGGGTGGGACTGCCATGGCCTTCCTGTTGAGCACCAGCTTTTTAAGGAACTAAAGATCAGGAAGCATGAAATCGATCAGTTGGAATTCAGGAAAAAGGCGCACGATTACGCTATGAAGTTTGTGGAAGTGCAAAAGGATGAATTTATCCGTTTGGGAGTGTTTGCAGACTGGCAAAACCCTTATTTGACCTTATCCGCAGATTATGAGGAGTCAATATTGTTATCTCTGGCAAAACTTAAAGAAAAAGGATATGTCTACCGCGGTTTAAAACCGGTTAACTGGTGTTTCAGGTGTGAAACAGCCCTTGCTGAAGCCGAGGTAGAGTATGAGGACCATAGCTCGCCTTCAATATTCGTCAAATTTAAATTGGATAGAAATAAAATATTCCCCGAAGATACATACTTGCTTATCTGGACTACTACTCCCTGGACCCTGTTAGCTAATGTTGCAGTTGCCGTGCATCCAAAATTTTCTTATGCGCGCATAAAGACTGCGCAGGGAGATTTAATTGTCGCTCAAGAGCGTTTAGGCATGCTAGGTCAAATCGGCCTTAAAGAGCATGAAGTAACAGGCCTTTTTAAAGGCAGCGATTTGGAGGGTGCCATTTATACTCATCCTTTTGGTATACGCAAAGGCCGGGTTGTTTTAGCCGAGTATATATCCACTGAAGAAGGCACAGGCCTGGTGCATACTGCTCCCGGGCATGGCGCCGAGGATTTTCAGACCGGAGTAAAATATAAATTAGATGTGATAATGCCCGTAGACCAAAAAGGCAAATTTGATTCAGCTCAGGCAGAGTTTAATGGGATGAATGTTTTTGACGCTAATAAACCCATATTGGAAAAGCTTAAATCCTTAGGCGCTTTGCTTGCCGAAGGCAAATTGCAGCATTCTTATCCGGTGTGCTGGCGCTGTAAAAATCCGATAATCTTCCGCGCTACAAAACAGTGGTTTTTAAAGATTGACCATGATGGGCTGCGCGGCAAGGTCCTTGATGCCGTAAAAA
>JAKQWZ010000075.1 GCA_029561735.1 Candidatus Omnitrophota bacterium
ACCTGGGCGGCTTAGATAAAGATGCAAAAAAAGCTAAAATTGAAGCAAAAAAATCCGCGCAGCAAGCTGAAGTAGAAGCAAAAAAAGCCGAAGCAAAAACTAAGGAAAAGGCCAAAGAAGCAAAGGCCAAGGCAGATAAAAAAGCCAAAGAAGAGAAGGCTAAAGCAGAGCAAAAGGCTAAGGAAGAAAAGGAAAAAGCCGAGAAGAAGGTTAAAGAAGCAAAGGCCAAGGCAGAAAAGAAGGCTAAAGAAGCCAAGGCAAAAGCCGAAAAGGGGTTGAAGAAATAGAGATTTGTTTCTTTTGCGGCAATAAGTTCTTGCAATAATACAGCAGATGCCCTATATTTATAATAATACTTAAATAAATGTAGGGCATTTGTTTTACAGCCGGTTATTTGAGCTCAAGAGGAAAATTATGAAAATAAGTCTGTATCAAGTTGTGGCAATCACAGGCTCGGCGTTATTAATGGCTTCCGGGGCTTTAAGGTTTTCACAGTCTGGCAGCCCGAAAGAGCTGCTGATTAGTATTCTGTATTTTTTTGCAAACCTTATTATATTCTGTTTCTAAGCCTTTAACCAAATAAATATGGCTAAATTATCAATACCTGCTAAATATGTCCGCCGCGGTTCATCCATAGTAAAAGGCGTGATTGAGACAGGGCGGTTTGTAATACCGTACCGTATTTACGACAATGACGGGCCGCATATCATCTGCCTTAACGGCGTTCAGCAGTCTATGGCTATGTGGCATGCGTTTATCTTGCGTTATGCGCCGCATTACCGGATAGTTCTTTTTGATTTTCCCGGGCAAGGCAAGGGCAGGGTTGCTTCTGGCCCGATTTTTGTTACGCTTGACGAGCAGGTTGATATTTTGCGCGAAGTAATAAAGGCTACAGGCACGAATAGAAACGTAACAGTCTGCACAGCATCATGGGGTGGAATAATAGCCATGGCTTTTGCTTCGCGTTTTCAATCGGAAGTCAGGCAGCTTTGTTTGGCTAGCCTTGGCACAAAAGCCAATGAGACAATGGTGGAAACTATCAAAAAAGGCATGCAGATAGATCCGCAGGACAGGCAGAAAATGGCTGATATTTTGATTGAGGCCTTTGGCCAGAATCTGCCTGAAAACGTCAAAAATAAGATTGTCAGTCAGTTCCAGTCTATGAGCCCGGAGAATTTACGGGCATTCTACGAGCATGGCTTGTTTGTTGTGTCTACAAAAAAGATAGGCGATTTGATCAAACTTGCAAATATAAAAGCCAGGACGTATTTAATTTACGGAGAAAAAGATACTATTATAGACCTTGATGACGTAAAATTCCTTTCTTCCCAGATCCCTAACAGCGAGGTAGTGGTTGTAAAAGGGGCAGGGCACTTTCTGCATATGGAACAGGAAGATATTTTTAATATCTACGAAGATATTCTGCCTATCCCTCCTAAAAGGTAGCATAATCCTTTAAATTAGGCTTAATTGTGGTAAAATAAAACCATGGAGAATAAATTTAAGAAAAACGCTATAGCCAGGCTTGTTTTGCCTTTTATCCTGCTATTCTTAATGCTTTATGCTAATTTTTATGCTGTAAGAAGAATGGAGCATTATGGTGTCCGCGCTTATTTTTACCAGCAGCTGGTTGTTGCTTATGATATTGGAAAGACTCCCGCAGTAAAGCAGCAAATAAGCAAAATAATATCAGAGAACAAATATCCCCGGCAAAAAGCAATGGCTAGTGAAATTGAAAGCAAGATTGCAGATATGAAAGATCCGGGAGCGGTTTTAAATGGCTTGCTTGAAAGGGAAAGGGAAGGCCTTGCGCGGATAAAGGTTATGCGGGAGGCGGCTTTTGTATTATTGATTCTGTTGATTTTTGTGCGCGTCTTGTTCAGGCGCAAATCTGGCTCTATAAATATATAAAAGCAGGATTTAATGTCAGTGGAAAAATTAAAATTTGATTTTACTGTTAAAGCTGCTCTTCGGCTGGAACTAAGCGGAGAGTGGCTTATTTTTTCAGGCGTGCCTTCGTTATCCGCAATCAGGCAGCAGCTTTACGCGCACGCGGATATCAATAAGATAACGTTTAACGTTGACAAGGATTTTAAATGGGATACTTCTTTTGTTACATTTCTTATTGATTTGTCTCAGGAGTGCTCAAAGCGCGGCATCAGCCTGGAGCTTGACGGCCTGCCGCAGCAGGCAGTAAAACTGCTGGAAATATCTTTAAGGCTGCGCCAGAAACCGATCTCCAGAGTTAAATTAACCGAGTCTTTTATTGATGTTGTCGGAGAAAAGACTTTGCAGGTTAAGGAAAGTGCTTTCTCGTTCTTTGAATTTTTAGGCGAGATTATTGTTGCATTTCTGCGTTTGGTTGCCGGAAAGGCGTATTTTCGCTGGGATGATTTTGCCCTTATTGTCCAGAGGTGCGGAGTGGAGGCTCTGGGGCTGGTATCACTGATCAGCCTGCTGGTGGGCATGATTTTGGCTTTTATCGGTGCTATTCAGTTGAAAATC
>JAKQWZ010000004.1 GCA_029561735.1 Candidatus Omnitrophota bacterium
GAAGGCAAAGTTGGCGAATTTTTCCTGGCCCCGAGTTCAGGCACAGCTTCAGGTAGGGGGGTTTGCTGCTGGGTTTGCGAGGCGGATTTATCGGAATCCGGGGTTTTAAATAAAGTTACCAACGCATATAGTATAAAAATACCGACGGTTATCCAGCCGATTGCCGGATTATACTCAAGCACCTTTTGCGCTCCCTCACTCCATCCCGGAGATGCTGTAATCGGGACTAAGGCCAAAATAGATAGCCATTTTATGTACCAAGGAATTGTGTTTGTATCTAATAAATCACCGCTCAAATGACTTGATGGTATACGCGGCAAAATAATTTCTGTCATGCGCCTGAACCGTTCTTCACGAAGCCTTTCCATTTCGTCGCGAATCCTTTTACTTCTTTCAAATTCTTCAGACAAACGACGGCCCTCACGTTGCGCATATGTCTGATCTTCACTGTCACTAGCGCCTCTCGCCCCAAAACTTTCTTGCCCGTCTGATGCTGGCGCGCGCCGTATGATTATAGAACCGGTCAATGGCGGATGGTCTTCAGTTTTTGGCTGTGTTTCACGCTTGCTAGCATCAAATACATTTGTTTTTAACCGAACATGCAATTCCTTTTCAAAATCGCTGATTTTCTCACCTAATCCGCATTTATAGAATGCCCTCTTTATGATCTCTGTGCCGGTTTCAGAATCTTCTGCAGTTTTTGTTTCTTCAAGTAAAATTCTGAGGAAATCAGCTAAGCTTTGCTCTCCGCAGACTTTAATAAACGCCTCCACAAATTGCAACCCAAAAGCATGGTGGGTGTTTCCAAAATAGAGTAGCCCTGGCCTCCAGGGCCTGTTTGCTCTTTCTCCCCATATGCTTACATCAACATCTATCTGCGCTAAACCGCTAAGCTGGCTTAAATCCATATTGTCTGGAATCCCAAACCTATAATCGCCATCAGCATCCCTTCCCATATAAATAGATACCCCTGCGATATAATTAGCAATGCCTTCTTCGATAGCAATTATCCTGTGATCTCTTAAACCGCCGGAAAAAGCAAAGCTACATAGACTATGGCCAATCTCATGCAAAATAATCTTTCGTTCGCGCCTATCCAATTCATGGGTAAAGGGAACTATATGGGTAACCAAAGCACTAAACCAGCTCTGCCCATGCTCATGAGGAAAGCTTATGTCTGCTTCAGCAAAATATATGTGAAACCTGCGGCCGGAAGGAATCTGGCCGCCCATTGCTTGAAATCTGCGTATCCCCTCCTCATATAGCCCGACAAAATATTTTACCCTTGTAACAACTTCCTCCCGGCTTAATCCAGAGAAATAATCACTGGGAACAAAAAATCTGAAGCTATGGCCGGCGTATTCTGCGCCAAGCGAAGCAAAAACTATCTCATGCCTAAGCCTGCCCGCTTCATTAGTAGGCCCTGTAATGTGCGGGATTTCTTCAATCAATAGAGGAAGATTATTTAACTCTTCAGCTATATACCCTGGCTTTGCTGTGCCCTGGGTAATTACGGACTGCTGATCCCCGTTTCCCGAAGAAATAGCCATTCCAAAAATTCTCGCGAACCATAGCTCTAATCTATAAAATATATCATTGTGCCACTGCCAATTCCCATCTTCTTCTTTGGCTAATTTTTTTACTGTAGCGCCTGCGGCAGGCGGAGTTTGCGACTGGGCTTGCGGGGTGGTTGGGATTGTCGAAACTTGGGCCGGCCGCCTCTTGTTTATCATCTGTAATAGCCGCTGCATCCAACGCGTTTTTACCTGCGGCTTCAGCGAATCCAGATCTTTACTGCTCAAATCCCGGGTGGCCAATTTAATAACAGCGTCGGAATCTATATAGTAGCTATCGCCGGTTTTCTCGTCCTTAATAAAATTAAACCAAATATCGTCCAGCCTTGCCATCCATGCTGGGCGTTCTTTATTGATTATCGCGTTATGCGTAATATCACCTTCGGTATATTCGCTTCCTTCAGTATATTGGATTGCTCTGCCACGGATATATCGTATCAAAAATACTACGCTTTTCCCAAGCTTAGAGTACTGAAATTCCGGGAAAAATCCCCAGTCGTTAAGCTCTCCGGCTCTTCTGTTAAGAGCGATTTCGTTTATATTGCTAGGTACTTCCCGAACGACCCATTCTTCGCCAGCCGCTGTCTGCGCCACCGGCAAAACCCAAAGGCCGTGGGTTAAACTTAACCTGATTCTTACTACTCCTAATTTTTTCAGATAATTTTTTGCATCCTGGCTAAACTCACTGGAATTTACGTCCAGCTCTTGAAAAGCAATAATCTGATGGTCATCCCAAGCCCCAGACTGATCCGTAAAGGCGTTGACAAAGGCGAGCAAATCCGAATCCCATTGATTATCTTTTGCTTGCCTGTTAATGCGCTCTATTAAATCAGCAATATCAGCTGCATTATTCAACTTTGCGCTTAATCCAAAGCTATTAAGATACTCCAAGGATCCGCTCAAAAATTTTCTGCCTTTGTCCGTAGTAACAAATTTCTGCAATCTGTCTAAATATTCCACTGCAGTATGCGGGGTGGTTTCATCAGCAAGCTGCTGAGCTTGAGTTATTCTCGCTCTATCTTCCGCGTCTCTTTCTCCCGGCAGTTTTACGCTTCCTTCTTCGCTACGCAATAGTTCGTTGATTAATCTTGTGGGCGCGCCTGCGGCTGGCGTGGCGGAAACGCCTCTTAAATCTGCAAGAGAAATCGTGCTTACATCTGCCTCATCAAAAGTCCCATGCCTGATTTTGTCTTCATTTTGCAGATAATCTAATAGTGTTATTCTGGCAGCTGCTGATTGCTGTATTGCCCCCTTCAGGATATCAACAACTATAGAGCTATTATTTTTACCCGGGATATATCTCTGGTTAAAGGAAACAAATAAATCATTGTTCAGATAACCATATACAGTTTCAAAATAAGTGTCTTTTAGCCCACACTGGTTTTTTAAAACTTCGACTTGGCCCTTAAGAATATTGACGGCAATAGCCAATTCCTCTTTACTCAGGCCTCCTTCCATAATCCAGTTTAATATTTTATAAATATTCTGCTTGGCTATTCTTTCATTTAATTGCCAAGCCAACAACTGTTCAGTAATACCTGCTAAAGTGCCGTCTTTCAAAATAATGGTTCTCTTGCGAGCATATTCTGGCAAATCACCCCCCTTATAGGTAAAAGCCATTCTATTAGTTCTATCTGGCGTTCTTTCTCTTCCAGTAAAATCTATTAGGCCCAGGTCAAATTCGTGAATAGCATTAGTTCCGTTACTGTGGAACGCGCGATTTCTAACCTCTCCGCCTTGCCAGCCATATGCTAACGCTACATTTAAATCGTGCGTAAGAGACGCTGCCGCATATTCTTCCTCAAAGCTGCCTCTATAGGCGCTTAGGAGAACGTCAAAACAAATCGGGAGAATGAGCATTGTTGCACCTGGATCATAAGAGAAAAGCCGAAAACCATTTTCCTTCAATATAAGCTCAAGATCTTCCGGCGTATTTAAACCATATTTGCTAAGCGCTTCTTCTAAATGATCTAATGTGTAGCTTGCTCTAAATCTTCCGGTTGACCAGTCTTCATGTCTCTGTAAGGGATTTGCCTTCATTAGGCGCCCCATCCTCATGCGGGCAGGAATATTTTTGTTACCTTCGTACTGTATTATTAAATCTGTGGCCTGCGAAATAATACGAGGCTGATTATCCAAAAGCAAAGCTTTTATTATGGTTTGTGAAGGAATTGCTTGTAACTCTATGCGCGCCTCTGTATCATTGGGATTGCTCGATAACAACTCTAATAAAGCCCTTGCCCTAACTAGCTGGGGATTATCTAAATAGCCCTGGAACAAATCTGTACCCAAGACTTTTATCCACAAACCTAAAGGCCTGCCATCCCTATGATTATCTTTAATTAAGGCAGATACTAAATCCTTTAATTCCACTTTTGCTAATAGGGCATCGGGCATAGCAAGAAATAAACGTGTTGCTGTGGCTGTATCAATTTTGTTTGCAGCAAAAATTTCAACTGCCTGCTTGAATATTTCGATACGCTGAACCAAATATTCTATGCCAAAGGCAGGATTACTAGTATTCATTAATACGCCTAAAATCTGGCTGATATCACCACTGCCTAACCCAGCAGCATGTAATACAGGAATGTATTTTTTAAAAGCCACTATGCCGGGGGAAAGAAATTCTTCAATCGCTGCTTGATTATTTTGAGCTATTTTCCAAGCTAAGTTCTCTAGAATAATGTAACGATATTCTTGCAGATCAAGAGCACTCAATGCTGGGATGAACCTCTCAACAAAAACTTGAGCAGTAGCCCGCGGATCATTGGCTGCTGTCAGTATCATTAAAATGCTCCCTCTATCGCCTGCGTCACTAATCCCAGTATAATTTAGCTCAGTATCAAGCCTAACAAAAGCGCGGCCTGCGCCTGTATTAACAAATTTTTCAGCGGCGGCCCGAGGATCCTTAGAGCTGACTAAGGCACGCAAGATTAACTGCATAAGGCCGTGCTCAAATCCTACTTCGCGTAAATAAGTAATAAGCCGCACAAAAATTTGGGCTGCATCAGTATTTAAAAAATTGTCTGCTACGGGCTGGCGATCGGCGCCCGAAAATCCGTCACTTGAGGATAAAATAATCCTCATTGCGAGATAATCACGCTCGTCTAAACCAGCATTTTTTAGTGCTTTTAAGGCCTCTTCGAGCGGATTGCCCCTTCGCGGCGCAACTAAAGTAGGCTGCTGGGCCTGAGTTATTCTCGCTCTATCTTCCGCATCTCTTTCTCCCGGCAGCTTGACGCTTCCTTCTTCATTGCGCCATAATTCATCCAGGCTCTTAGCTGAAAATTCTGCCAAATAGGTTTTTGCTTTATCAACCCAGGCCCTGGCTGAAGTAATAATGCTGACTGTTCCTAGGGTTTGATTTGCTCCGGGCATTGCTATGCTTAGATTAGCTCCTCCAGAGAAGTAGCTCCTCACTGTCTGGCCATAAGGAGTCTGGACTGGCTCTTTGACGCTGTATTCGCCGTCTTTAAAGGATCTTTGATATTGGTCAAAGTAGGTTATTTTTGACCAGAGTTCTTGAGAAGCAAGGTTGGCCAGGTTGCGGGAATCAATAAGATTAATATACGCGTTAGAGACAGCCCCATTCGGGGACAGTCCCTTGAAACGAGATTTAAACCACTGGGCCAGGATTAATGAGTAATAGACTTGCCTAAGGGGCGCATACTTCTTGGAAGTATTCACTTCTTTGGTTATCTTAGGGATAATCAATTCACGGATAAGTTGGCTGGAATATTCATTCAAAGCCTTCATTCTGGGATCAGTAAAGTTGTAGGTAGCTGAATCTTTTAAGTAATCCTGCTCCAGCATTACTTTCAGGGTAGCTTTGTAGATATAAGCGTTATCTTTGGATTCGCGGATGATTATTTCTCCCGGCACTATCCATGGCCGGGTGAGTGTGGGGATAGTAATATTGTCATAGCCAAAAAGCTCTCCTGCTCTTTCATAAAGTTTATTCCAGTATTTTCTTCCTTCAGGGGTATTTGGAGAAGTATAGCTGGCAGTATCTTTTTTAAGCTGGACATCGGCTTCTAAAAGTATCTTGCCGATATCAGTGAAGGCTAAGTAATTGTCTATAACATTGTCAGGTGAATCCGGGCGCAGGTTCACCCAGAAGGAATCATTGGGCAGAGTCACGCCGATGAGGAAATATTTGAGTAGGGTTTTGGTTTCGGATTGGAGTTTTTGTTCAGAGACAGTCCCCTTCGGGGACAATCCCTTCACCCCGTCGCCTTTATCTAAAAGCAATTTAAAAGTATTGGCTTGAGTATCATAGGATAAGTAGCGCAGATGCAGGGGGCGAAATTTATCTGCTGCCGGCATAGAACTAGCCGCTCCGATATAAGCAGAAAGATTCAAAGTCCCGGCCACTTGAGCAAATCCTGACTGCTCAAACAAAAGGGAAAAGCAAATAAATAGAGAGATTAATTTAGCGATCTTGGATTTCTTCATTTTTGAAACAATATTGGTTTATCAGCCTTATAGGTAAAGTCTATACTATATATATACTCAAACAAGGCTATTTTAGGGGTTTTGGGAAAGCGTTTGCTAAATACGCAGGAATTGAACGATTGGATAGGATTTATTTCTAAGGGACAGTTCTCAAGCAACGCAATTTGCTTTCAAGAGAACCGTCCCTAGGACAGATTGGACATTTCCGTGCTTATAGGATGACTACGAATTCACCGCGGGGCTTGTTTTGCTTGAAATGCGCGATAATTTGGGAGGTTTTTTGACGCTTTATTTCCTCAAATTTCTTGGTAATTTCTCTGGCTACGCAGATATCTTTGTCTCCAAAAACAGCTAAAATATCCTCTAAACAGGCAGTGATCCTGTGGCAAGACTCATAAAACACTATAGTGGTGTTAAGTTGGGATAGTTTTTTCAGCTGATTTTGACGGCTGGCTGCCTTGTTGGACAAAAACCCGGCAAAATAGAAATCGTGAGCCGGCTTACCTGATAAAACAAGCGCATTCACAAACGCTGCTGCTCCGGGAATGACTGTAAATTCAATATTATTCTTAATTGCCAGATTAATAATATTATAGCCCGGGTCCAATATCCCAGGCATACCGGCATCAGAAACCAATGCAACAGACTTGCCTTCTTTTAAAACTTTAATCAGATAATCAGCTTTGATAATACGGTTGTGCTGGAAAAAACTTGTGGTAGGGGCGTTGATGCCGTAGTGATCTAATAATATTTTAGTATGGCGGGTGTCTTCGCAGGCGATCAGGTCAACGCTTTTTAAGATTTCCAGGGCGCGTAAAGTTATGTCTTTGAGATTACCGATGGGGGTAGCGACGATATAAAGCATTATTCAACCGTAACAGACTTGGCCAGATTGCGGGGCTGATCCACATCACAGCCGCGCTTAATGGCAATATAATAAGCCAGCAATTGCAGGGGTATGGCCACAACAAGGGCTGAACAAAATTCATCCACTTTAGGCACATAAATAACTTCGCTGGTCAGCTCTTTTATTTTTTCATCGCCTTGTGTAGCTATGGCTATAATCTTGCCGTGGCGCGAGCGTATTTCTTCTATATTAGAAACCATCTTTTCGTAAGTCTTTGATGCGGGCGCTATGCAGACAACTGCGCGGTACTCATCAATTAAAGCGATTGGCCCGTGCTTCATCTCGCCGGCAGCGTAGCCTTCTGCCGGGATATAGGAAATTTCCTTTAATTTTAACGCGCCTTCGCAAGCCGAGGGATAATTTATGTTTCTTCCTAAAAATAAAAATGACCCGAAATGAGAATGGCGGCTGGCCATATTTTTTATTTCACTCTGTTTGCCCAATATTTCGCCGATAAGGCCGGGGCATTTGCTCAAGCCGCTGAATAAACGGTTAATTTTGTCCTGCGGCATAGACTTTCTTAAGCGGGCCATGTAAAGGCCGAGCAAATAAAGGGTGGCTACCTGCGCAGTATAGGCCTTTGTAGATGCTACGCCTATTTCCGGCCCGGCTAAAGTATAGATAACTCCGTCGGATTCCCGCACCAGCGTTGAGCCAAGCACATTGCAAATAGAAAGTATAGTCGCGCCTTTTTTCCGTGCCTCCCTGACTGCCGCAAGCGTATCAGCTGTTTCCCCTGACTGGCTTATAGCGATTATTAAAGTACCCGGTAAAATCTGGGGGTCCCGGTAGCGAAACTCGCTGGATAAATCCACGCTAACCCGCATCTTGCATAGCTCTTCTAATATATACTCTCCGCACATACCTGCGTGATACGCCGTGCCGCAGGCAACAATGATAATATTGTTCGTATTTTTAAAAATGTCCGGGCCTAATTCAAGTTCATCAAAAAATATCTGCTTATCTTTGTCTGTCCTTCGGATTATCATCGCATCCAGGACTCTGGATTGCTCATTAATCTCTTTAAGCATAAAGTGCGGGTATCCCTGTTTTTGTGCCTGCGACACATCCCAATTAATGCGGGTAACTGATTTATTCACCGGCTCCCCTGAAACTTTGCTTACCCTGGCTTCTTGAGATGTCAAAACCACTAATTCATTATCATCCAGAAAAATCACGTCTTTGGCATGCTCCAGAAATGCCGGTACATCCGAAGCCAAAAAATTCTCCCCTGCTCCGACTCCGACCACCAGCGGGCTGCCCAGCCGGGCGCCAACGATCTTATCCTGTTCTCTTTTGGATATCACCGCAATGGCAAAAGAGCCGGTAAGCTTGCTCAAGGCCTTACGTACAGCATCTTCCAGCGCAACGGAATTTTTATAATATTTCTCGATCAAATGTGCTATAACTTCCGTATCAGTCTGGCTGTTAAATTTATGGCCTTCCTTTACCAGGTCTTTTTTTAATTGAACGTAATTTTCAATGATCCCGTTGTGGACTATAGCAATTTCTTCTTTGCAGTCAAAATGCGGGTGGGCGTTTTCCTGAGTAGGCGCTCCATGCGTTGCCCAGCGCGTGTGGGCAATGCCGGCATTACCGGAAAGCGGTTTTTTGCTTAACAATTTTTCCAGCGAGCTTATTTTACCGGGAGACTTACGGATAGAGATAGTATCTTTTTCAGAAAGGATCAAGGCCATACCGCTGGAATCATAACCGCGGTACTCTAAACGTTTGAGCCCATTCAAAAGAATGGGCTGCGCTGGTTTCTTACCGATATAACCGATTATTCCGCACACAAGAGCACCATGAATTTTTATTTAGCGATGCCCCGCTGCTTTTTAGCGGGGAAGAAATTTAAGTACTTGTTGAGTTATGCACCGGATAGCAGTAGGCTATCCGGTGCAAATTCACCATTAGATATAGCCGGTAAATTTGACCCTATGGGGATTTGAACCCCAGTCGAGAGCTTGAAAAGCTCTTGTCCTAGACCAGGCTAGACGATAGGGTCGAATTTATTCCTCTCCATCATCAGCAATAACGTGGGCAACTGATGAAACGCGGTCCTTATCCTGTAATTTGATTAACCGCACGCCCTGAGCCGCTCTTCCGGTAGCCCGGATATCTTTAACCGCACAGCGTAAAAACATACCGCCGGCTGAAATAACCATTAATTCATCCTGATCGCTGACTGCTTTTAAACTCACTGCCTCGCCGTTCTTATTGGTGACTTTTATATTAATAATACCTTTGCCTCCGCGCGAGGTCAGCCGATAATCTTCTATTGGTGTGCGTTTGGCAAAACCCAATTCAGTCACTGTCAGGACCGTAACTTCTTTCACAGCCAGCACCATGCCGATAACCTCATCTTTCTTGGCCAAAGTTATCCCGCGCACGCCTCCTGCCTGCCTGCCCATATCGCGGACTTTGGTCTCCGGAAATCTAATGGCTTTGCCCTGGCGCGTGCCTAACAATAGCTCCTGTTTGCCGTCAGTCATCTGCACTGCCATCAGCTCGTCGCCCTTATCCAGAGATATTCCAATAATGCCGCCTTTGCGCGGGTTACCATAGGCATCCAGTTTAGTTTTTTTGATCTGGCCCAGCTTGGTGACCATGACCAAATACTTATCAGCAGAAAATTCTTTAACCGGAATAGTAGAGCTGACTTTTGAGCCCGGCTCCATCTGCAATAAGTTTACTATAGCCTTGCCTTTGGAAATACGGCTGGCCTGCGGAATCTCATAGACCTTAAGCCAATGAACCTGGCCCTTGTCAGTGAACACTAGCAGATAATCTTTGGTAGATGCCACAAATAAATGCTCAATAAAATCTTCGTCTTTTACTTCTGCCCCACTTGCGCCTCTGCCTCCGCGCTTTTGTTTGCGATAAGCGCTGACCGGCAAACGTTTTATATACCCGCCGTGACTGATGGTTACTACCACGTCTTCTTCGGCGATCAAATCCTCAACCTCAAGCTCTTCTGCTTCTCCGACGATAGCGGTCCTGCGCTCATCACCGTGTTTTTCTTTTAAGGCTACCAGCTCTTCCTTAATAATAGCTTCTATTTTTTTCTCTGAAGCCAAAATCGAGCGGCAGATTTCTATTTTCTTTAAAAGTTCTGCGTATTCTGCGTCAATTTTATCCCGCTCCAGCGCAGTCAAGCGCTGCAGCTGCATTTCCAGTATTGCCTGGGCCTGAATCTCGGAAAGCTCAAATTCTTTGATTAGCTTTACTTTCGCATCTTCCGTATTTTTGGAAGTTTTTATAGTTTTAATGATCCGGTCAATAAATTTAAGCGCGATTTTATAACCTTCAAGTATATGGGCTCTTTTTAAAGCCTTATCCAACTCAAACTGGGTGCGCCTTCTAATAATGACTTTGCGGTGAGCCACATAATATTCCAAGACCTGGCGCAGATTCAAAACCCGCGGCCTGTTTTCTACAAGCGCCAACATAATAATGCCAAAGGTAGTTTCTAATTGCGTATGCTTAAAAAGCTGATTCAGAATAATCTGGCTTTCTACGTCACGCTTCAGCTCAATAACAATGCGCATTCCGTCTTTATCCGATTCATCGCGGATGTCTGAGATACCTTCTATTTTTTTATCATCAACTAAACCCGCGGCTGCCTCGATTAAAGACGATTTTTGCACCTGATAAGGGATCTCGGTAATTACGATCATGTCTTTACCGTTTTTCTGATGTTCCACAGTTGCCTTAGCGCGCACCACCAGCTTCCCCCTGCCGGTAGTGTAAGCGTCTTTGATGCCGCCCTTACCGCAGATCAAGCCTCCGGTAGGAAAATCCGGGCCCTTGATATGCTTCATTAATTCTTTTATGTCAGCGCCGGGGTTGTCCAGCAGATAAATGACGGCGTCAGCAACTTCGTTTAAGTTATGCGGCGGAATATTTGTGGCCATGCCAACTGCAATGCCGCTGGAACCGTTAACTAATAAATTCGGCAATGCCGCCGGCAATAAAAGCGGCTCTTTTAAAGAAGAATCAAAGTTGGGCCCGAAATTTACCGTGTCTTTGTCAATGTCCCCGAGTATTTCATCGGCAATGGAGGCCAGGCGCGCCTCAGTATAACGCATTGCCGCCGCAGAATCTCCATCAACAGAGCCGAAGTTCCCCTGGCCCTCAACCAAAGGATAACGCAGAGAAAAATCCTGGGCCATACGTACTAAAGTGTCATAAACCGCCACATCTCCGTGCGGATGGTATTTACCTAAAACTTCACCGACGATACGCGCGCATTTTTTGTAAGGCTTGGAATGCTCCAGCCCCAACTCAGACATAGCAAATAAAATCCTGCGATGCACCGGCTTTAACCCATCGCGCACGTCCGGCAGAGCGCGGCCGACAATAACGCTCATAGCGTAATTTAAATAAGAATCTTTTACTTCTTCTTCAATATAAACCGGGACTATTTTTTCGTTTCGAGTATACATGATTAGATATCCAAATTCTTGACCTGATGCGCAAATTCTTCAATAAATTCCCTTCTGGGCTCAACCTGATCGCCCATCAACACCGTAAATATCTTGTCTGCTTCAACCGCATCCTCTAAAGTAACCTGCAAAAGAGTGCGTTTTTCCGGGTCCATAGTGGTTTCCCAGAGCTGATGCGGGTTCATTTCACCTAAACCTTTATATCTCTGGATGTGCATACCCTTGGTGGCCATTTCCTTGATCAAGGCCAGTACGTCTTTTAAACAAAGCAGGTCTTTCTGGTCCTTTTCATTAACCACGCGGTAAACTGATTTCATCCGGCTCTTGCCGCCATCCTTGGCTGAAGCATCTTTCTGCTCCTGAGTTTCCCCGCTGTAAGTGGACATATCTAAACCGAATTTTTCCAGCTTTGCAATGATCTGATCCAAGTCTTGGGCCTCAAATAACTGTAACACATCCTGATCAGCCTCTTTTTCGCTCTTTTCAGTTAAAGCTGCCAGCTCCTTATCAGAATAGAGAAAATGGGTTTTTCCCTCCACTTTTACCCTATAAATAGGCATTTTTTTGGTCTTAGGATGCCTAAAACTAAGGTATCTTGAGAAATCTACTCCCTTTTTGTCTAAGTTCTTTCCCAGCTTTTCCAGCTCAACCAAGAGTTCAAGGATATCGCGGAATTGATTATCTGTAAAAGTTTCTTTGCCTTTTAAAATAACCAGCTTATGCCCCTCTCTGCCTAAATCCAGCAACAAATCATTTAACTGCTGCTCGGTCTGGATATATTCTTCACGCTGGCCTCTTTTTATCTTGTAAAGCGGCGGCTGGGCAATATAAACAAACCCGCCCTCAACCAGCTTATGCATCTGGCGGTACAAAAGAGTCAATAGAAGAGTGCGAATATGCGAGCCATCAATATCAGCATCAGCCATAAGGATAAGTTTGTGATAACGCAGTTTCTCCAGGTTGAATTCTTCTCCTACGCTAGTGCCTAAAGCAGTGATTATGGTGCGTATTTCGTCATTGGACAATATTTTATCCAAACGGGATTTTTCTACATTTAAAATTTTACCTTTTATAGGCAGTATTGCCTGGAACCTTCTATCGCGTCCTTGTTTTGCCGAACCACCTGCGGAATCTCCTTCGACAATATACAATTCACACAGAGCAGCATCGCGTTCTGAACAGTCTGCCAATTTTCCCGGCAGGCCTGCGCCCTCTAGCGCGCCTTTTCTGCGGGTAAGTTCTCTGGCCTTACGCGCTGCTTCGCGCGCGCGGGAAGCAACAATAACTTTATCAATTATCTTGTTGGCTATTGAAGGGTTTTCTTCAAAATAACTTGCCAGCGCTTCCAGGCTTGAAGAAGCAACCAGCCCTTCCACTTCAGAATTGCCTAACTTGGTTTTGGTCTGGCCTTCAAATTGCGGATTCGGCACCTTGACGCTGATAACTGCGGTCAACCCCTCGCGCGCGTCTTCTCCGGTAATGGCTATATCGTCTTTGAGTAAATTTTTGGATTTAGCATACTGATTAATGGCCCGGGTAAGCGCTGACCTGAAGCCTGACAGATGGGTCCCGCCCTCAATGGTGTTGATATTATTGGCAAAAGAATACATTGTCTCCGCATAGCCGTCGTTGTACTGCAAAGCCCCTTCAACGATCACCTGATCCTGCTCTTTCTGAAAATAAATAACTTTATTATGCAAAGGGTTTTTATTTTTATTCAGGTATTCGGCAAAGGAAACTATGCCGCCGGCGAATTCAAAAATATTCTCTTTATCTGTGCGCTCATCGGATAATTTTATTTTTAAGCCCTTATTCAAAAACGCGAGCTCTCTTAAGCGCTGCGCAAGGGTGTCATAAGAAAATTCGGTTTTAGGAAATATGGTCTTGTCCGGCTTGAAAGTAACTTTGGTGCCTGTGGCGGAACTTTTTCCAATAACAGTAAGCTTGCTAACGGTCTTGCCTCTTTCATACCTTTGGTGATAGATCTTGCCGTCACGTTTAACCTCCACCTCTAACCAATCTGAAAGCGCATTGACACAGCTAACCCCCACACCATGCAAGCCGCCGGATACCTTATACACCCGGTGGTCAAACTTACCACCGGCATGTAATGTAGTAAGCGCAACTTCTACCGCAGGTTTTTTTTCGGTCTTATGCATATCAACCGGTATGCCGCGGCCGTTATCAACAACGCTGACGCTGTTGTCGGAATTAACCGTAATCCCGATGGTATCGCAGAACCCGCCTAAAGCCTCATCAACGCTATTATCCACTACCTCATAAACCAAATGGTGCAAGCCGCGCGTGCCGGTATCGCCTATATACATTGCCGGGCGCTTGCGCACTGCCTCTGCGCCTTCCAGCACTTGGATAGTGGTGGCGTCGTATTTTTTGTCCTTGCCGGCCAAGGCGAGGGTATTCTTTTCTTCCTTCATAGAGGGTATTTTTTCTTTTTTTGTTTTTTTACTCATAGGTTATTCACCGGGCCTAACCGTAACCGAACCTCTTTTATTTCCGGCAGTTTAGCCTGCAATTTTTCCTGTAATTGTTGTTTTTTTAAATTAAAATTAAACAGCCAGCCGGATGAATCAATTGACAAATATAAAACTCCGGCTTTAAAATATTTTACTTTTATATGCCCTAATTCCCTTTTAGTCAAGATGTTTTTTAAAACATCTTCCGGGTGCGGCTTGCCCGGGCCCCCTTTCTCCTGCAACTTCTTAAGCAGGCTGCTGACTGTGTCCTTGATCAGCTCCATAAATTCAGCTCAAACGCATGGGTAATACCACGTAAGTATAATTACTGGCGCGCACCACTGCCGGTTTTTCGCTGTCAGTCACCTCTAGCTCTGCCTGGGGCGTATTAAGGTTTTTTAAGACATCCAGCAGGTAAACCGGGTTAAAGCCGATCATCATTTCTTTGCCGCGGTATTGCACTTGCAACTCTTCTCTTGACTCGCCTATGTCCGGCGTGGACTTGGATACCACTAATTTATCTTTAAAGAACTCCAATTTTACCGCCTGATAATCCGGCGTGGACAAAAGCGCGGCCCGGCGCACTGAAAGTAAAAACTTTTCTCTTTCCACACTCATCTTGCTATCGGAGGCCGGCGGAATAACCTGCGCATAATCCGGAAATTCGCCTTCAATTAGGCGGGAAATCACAATTACTCCCCCCAAATCAAATAAAACCTGGTTATTGCCTAAAACCATTGACACATCCCCATCTTCTTTCAAGTTACGATTCAACTCTTGAATTGTTTTAAAAGGGATAATAATCCTCACATCTTTGTCTGTTTCTTTGGCCAGCACGCCTTCTGCCACAGCCAGCCTTTTCCCGTCTGTTGCCACTAATGTGAGTTTGTTTTTATGGATCTTAAACAAAATCCCGTTTAAAATATAGCGGGTTTCATCAAACGACACTGCAAAAGAAGTTAAAGATAATATATGTTTCAATCCTGCCTGGCTGATCTTTATCACCTCTTTATCTTTAAATTCCGGTAGTTTAGGGAATTCATCGGCAGGTAAGCCTAAAATCTTAAATTGACAAGAACCTGTGTCTATAGTCACTTGGTTGTTTTTTTTAATATTAACCAATACATCATCGCTGGGTAATTCTTTAATAATATCCCCAAATCTCTTAGCAGGAACAGTTACCATACCTTGTTCAAGTATATTCACAGGAATTAAACAACTTATACCGATATCAAGGTCAGTAGCGGTTAAACGTAAACTTCCTCCTTGGGTTTCCAATAAAATATTGGAAAGTATTGGCAACACAGATTTTGCAGTAATGACGCTTTGAACTTTTTGGATTGCAGTTAAAAGATTTTCCTTACTTGTCCTAAATTTCATTGCCTACTCCTTTTATTATTATTTATTAATAATTAATATATAGTCTTAATAGTAATACCAATACTATCTGTTTATAACTGGTTATCCTTTATCATATCATAAGTTGCAAAAAAATAAACCGGGTGATAACCTGTGGATCTATTGTTTGATTACACTTATAATTCTTTCCACCCGGGATTTTAAAAGCTCTTTAGTATGAATTTCCGCCTTTATTTTATTGTAAGAATGCAATACTGTGGTATGGTCTTTACCCCCGAAGTATTCCCCGATTTCAGGCAGCGACAAATCAGTGAATTCCCGGCTTAGGTACATAGCCACCTGCCGCGGCAGGACAATGTTTTTATTTCTCCTTTTTGTTTTTAAATCATGCAAAGTGGTGCCAAACTCTTCCACAACACAACGTTGTATAAAATCAACTGTAATGAGTTTTTTGGGTTCTTTTAAAAGGTCTTTCAGCACTTCTTTGGTTAGGTCTAATGTAATCGGCTCTTCTTCTAACAAGGAATAAGCTATTGTGCGGATAAGCGCCCCCTCCAACTCACGGATATTAGTTTTTATTAATTGCGCGATAAAGAAAATCACATCTTCAGGCACTGACACCGGCTCCCGCTCTATTTTTTTCTTTAATATCGCTATCCGGGTTTCCAAGTCCGGGGCCTGGATATCAGTGCTTAGTCCCCAACTGAAACGGGAAACCAGCCTGTCTTGCAGATTAGATATTTCTTTGGGTGGCCGGTCAGATGAAATAATTATTTGCTTATGCGCGTCATAAAGCGCGTTAAAAGTATGAAAAAACTCTTCCTGTGTGGATTCTTTACCGGCAATAAACTGTATATCATCAATAACCAAAACATCCACATTCCGGTATTTTAATCTAAACGCAGGAGTTGAATGATGTTGTATGGCGTCAATAAGCTCATTAGTAAAGCGCTCGCTGGTAGTATAACTGATCTTGGCTGCCGGGTTGTTGGTTTTTATATGGTGGCAGATTGCCTGCATCAGGTGTGTTTTGCCCAGCCCCACCCCGCCGTAAATAAATAAAGGATTATAAGTTTTTGCAGGGGATTCCGCAACTGCTTTTGAATAAGCCAAGGCAATATGATTGGAAGAGCCCTCAACAAAATTATCAAAGGTGAAACGCAGGTTTAGCCCGGAACTATCCTGGCTGTTTTGCAGCCGCAGCCCGGTTTTGACAGGCTGGCAATGTTGCGGGGAAGCGGTCTTTGTTTCCAGCGTAAAGGTAAACCCTTTATCGCTTACTGCCTGCAGTTCCTGACGGATAATATCGCTATAGTTTTTCTCCACCCACTCTTTAAAGAAGGTGTCCGGGGCTTCAAGGCACAATTGCCCCTCTCCTGTTTTGCCGGGTTTAAGCGGGAGGATCCAGGTTTCAAAAACTGTATTGCCAAGCCGCTGTTTAAGGCGCTCTTGGGCGTTATCCCAAATCTTTAGGAAATCCATAGTTAAGGCGCATCTGATAAAAAGACCCTTTTTATGCTATACACAGTTTATACACAGCTTGGATAAATCTGTGGAAAATATTATAGCAGAGAAACATAGCCTTGCAAGCAAAATAGTTTAACGCCAACCATTATACGATATTAATCCTGCGCGTCAACTAAAATCACAAGATATCTTTTAGGTTCGGGGCAAATTCTTATCTGCCGTTCAATACCAAACACTTATTTATCTTGACCGGCGCAACTTTATATGTTACAATCCCAAAAATCAAATAAGATTATAACGGCGCAGCTGCGCCCGGGATAATCCATAAAATTTTGCAACAAGGAGCTGAAAAATGAAGTTTAACCTTAAAACACCGACGAAGATTGTCAAAAAACGCAGGCAAGGATTTTTAGTGCGTATGCGCACCAAGCACGGCAGAAGCACTTTATCCCGCCGCCGCGCAAAGGGCAGGCATAAAATAGCCATTTAATGTTAACCAAAATAATTTTAGGCCTGATTTGTTTGTACCGCAGGTGTATACGGCCTTATTTACCAACCAGTTGTATCTATAACCCGACATGTTCGGAATATGCCAGGCAGGCCATTACTAAATACGGGTGGCTTAAAGGCATTTTAATGGCAGCGGCAAGGCTTGGCAGATGCCATCCTTTTTCAGGCAGATGCGGTTTTGACCCTGTAAAATAACTATGGAAAAAAGAACAATTTTAGCAATTGCATTGTCAATGGCAGTATTATTGGGATGGTCACTGTTAGTCCCTAAGCAACAACCTATTGTTAATAAAGAGGTTATAACATCAAGCCCGCCTGCGGATCAGGCTCTGCCCAAGTTGATAAGCCCCCAGCAAGCTGAAACACCTGCCAAGCCAATTAAGCCAGAATCAATTATTAAATTCAGGACTCCGGAGTTTGAGATAAGCTTTCTTGAATCCCGAGCAGCAATCAAGGAGGTTGTGTTCCATAAATTCCAGTCAGATGTTTTTGTGCTTGGCCATGGCTTTGAATTGGCTGATGAAAGCCTCAATTTTAGAAAAGAAAGCCAAAGCCCGGACCAGATAACTTTTGTGCATGCAGATAAAGATAAGGTAATTACTAAGAAGTTTGACTTTTCTAAGTCTAAATATACCATAGGTTTACAAGTTAATGTCCTTAATCGCTCCAGCGCAGATTTAAAAATATCATTGCCTCTCTTGGTGGGCACGCTGGATTTTAGTTTGGATCCTAAAAATAGCACTTATCAAGATCTTGCCGCAGCCACAACTGAAAAGATATTCCATCCAAATTCCAAAAAGAATAATACTTTTAGCAATTTAAAATTTATCAGTATCCGAGACCGCTATTTTTGTTTTATTGTCCAGCCGGAAAAAGGTGAATATACAGGCTTTGAAAAAGTCTTAACAAAGCAAGAAACCCAAGTTAGCTTAGAAGGCAAGGAAGTCACATTAAAACCTAATGCCCAGATTGGACATTTCTATGCTTCATATCTAGGTCCGCAGGTATTTAAGGAGATTAAAAGCATAAATCCAGATTGGACAGCTGTGATGTATTTTGGAACCTTTGATTTTATTGCTCAATTGCTATTGCAGTTTTTAGAGTTTTTGCATAGCATGGTGCATAATTGGGGATTAGCTATAGTTTTGTTAAGCTTATCAATTTATCTGGTATTATTTCCGCTTTCTATAAAGCAAATGCGCTCTATGAAAGAGATGCAGGCCTTACAGCCGCGTATAGAAGCGTTACGCAAGGAACATAAGGATAATCCGCAAAAACTAAACAAAGAGATCATGCAGCTATATAAAGAGCACAAGGTGAATCCGCTTGGCGGATGCTTACCAATGCTTTTGCAAATACCTGTGTTTTTTGCTCTTTATCAAGCCTTAATCCGTTCTGTTGCTTTAAAAGGAGCTAACTTCTTATGGATTAAGGACTTATCTGAGCCAGACCGGTTATTTGTCCTGCCTAATAGTTTGCCTCTAATCGGTAAAGATATTAATATATTGCCCCTATTAATGATGATCGGTATGTTTTTTCAACAAAAACTGACTATGAAGAGCAGCGGGCAAGCCAATGAACAACAAAAAATCATGTTGATTATTTTCCCGCTTATGTTCGGGTTTATTTTCTACAATATGCCATCTGGCTTGGTATTGTACTGGTTTATCAATAGCGTGCTTATGCTGGTACAGCAATTGCGTACTAATGCGAAATCATGAAACAAAATATAGTGAAAATAGAAGTGGAAGGAAGCACTGTTGAGGAAGCAATAAAAAAGGCTTTGGCTCAGTTAAAAGTGCCGCGAGACAAGGTGCAGATCAAAGTAATATCTGAAGAAGAAAAGGGGTTGTTTGGTATGCCTGGAGCGCGGCCGGCAAAAGTGCGGGTTAGCCTTAA
Organism: Candidatus Omnitrophota bacterium; assembly: GCA_029561735.1. Taxonomy (GTDB): domain Bacteria; phylum Omnitrophota; class Gorgyraeia; order Gygaellales; family Profunditerraquicolaceae; genus JAKQWZ01. The sequence continues at coordinate 19,094 of JAKQWZ010000004.1, forward strand.
AGAAACTGCTTGACAATAACAGCAATTTTTAGATAATAGAAGCAGGGAAGCATAGTTAGTAAAGGGTGTTTCTTAAGGAACTATGTGTAACTATAAGGTTTGCAATGGGTAAAACCATAACTATTTGTAATCAAAAAGGCGGCACAGGTAAAACCACCACTGCAATTAATTTATCCGTAGCCTTGGCTTTAGCCGACAAAAGCATTCTTTTAATAGATTTAGATCCCCAAGCAAATACTACCAGCGGATTAGGCATAAACAAACACAATATAAAAACCAGTACTTACCATGCTCTTTTAGAAGAAGCAGAAATTAAGGATATTCTGCAATCTACTTCAATAAATAAACTGATGGTTGCCCCGTCAAATTTAGACCTTACCGGTGCTGAGGTGGAGTTAGTAGGAGCGCTTGGCCGTGAGCATCGCTTGAAAAGGGCATTATCCAAAATACGCGATGATTTTGATTTTGTGATTATTGATTCGCCTCCGTCGCTGGGCTTGTTGACTATTAATGGATTATGCGCTGCTGATTCAGTATTAATACCTGTGCAGTGCGAGTATTATGCTTTGGAAGGATTAACGCAACTCCTTAATACTATTAGACTTGTGAAAGATAATTTAAACGCCGGGTTGGAAGTGGAAGGGGTTTTGTTAACTATGGCAGATTTCCGGACTAACCTGACAAAGGAAGTAATTCAAGAAGTCAGGCAGAATTTCGCTAAAGTCTATCAAACAGTTATACCGCGTAATATCCGCCTGACTGAAGCGCCGAGCTTTGGCCAGCCGATTGCAGTATACGATAAAGATTCTATTGGTTCGCAAAAATATTCAGAGTTGGCGCAGGAAATTTTAGGCCAGCCACTAAAAGCCGCAATAACACCCGGGGGACACTAAAAATGGAAAGACGGGCATTGGGAAAAGGAATAGGAGCATTAATTTCTGAAAGGCCGCAGGCTCAAACAGAGAAACACGAAAAGGTCCTTTATGCAAAAATTGCGCAGGTCAAACCCAGCCCATTTCAGCCCCGGGAAGATTTTAATCCGCAGGATTTAGAAGACCTTACTCAATCTATAAAAGAAAAAGGGATTATTCAACCTGTATTGGTGCGGCGAAAAGGGGATTTTTTTGAATTGATCGCCGGGGAAAGGAGGTTTCGTGCTGCCCAGGCTTTGGATTTGCAAGAGATTCCCGTCATTGTAAAAGATGTAGATGACCGGGATTCTTTGGAAATTGCCTTGATTGAAAATATTCAGAGGCAGAATTTGAATTGTATTGAAGAGGCGCGGGCATATCAATTTCTAATTGAAAAGTTTTCTTTGACTCAAGAAAGGCTTGCAGAGGTATTGGGCAAGGCCAGGGTCACAGTTACTAACATATTGCGGTTATTGAGGTTACCGCAAGAAATTCAGGATGAGATTAAAAGAGGCAGGATTACATTTGCGCATGGCCGGGCGCTTCTAGAGCTGGAAGATGTAAATTTGCAACGGCGGCTGGCTCAAACTGTTATTAGTCGAGGCCTTTCGGTCCCCGAGCTGGAAAATTTAATAAAATCGCACCGCCCCAGAGTTGCCAGAAAAAAACATGCCGGCCAGAGCGAATCCGATGTGCATATGGCTGTGGTTGAGGAAGAGCTGCGGCACCTGCTGGCAACCAAAGTCCGGATAAACAAAAAGCAAAAACGCGGCACCATACATATTGAATTTTATTCCAAAGAAGATCTGGACAGGATTATTAATATTCTGAAAGGAGCCAAGAGACAGTGAACTCAAATAATCAGGCAGTACTTATATTGATCAAACCCGACGGATTAAAAAAATCTTTGACCGGGAATATTCTTACCCGGCTGTCAGAGACCAAGCTGGAAATCGTGGCGGCGAAAATGGTCCGCGTATCCAAAGGCCTTGCCGAGGAGCATTATAAACACCTGAAGGAACAGAAATTTTTTCCGGAACTTGTCAGCTATATCCGTGGAGAGATGCATGACCGCAAAAAAGTCATGGCCCTGGTTTATCACGGGAAAGACGCGATTAAAAAATGCCGCGATTTGGCCGGCGCTACAAACCCTGAAGAAGCAGAGGCTACTTCTATACGCGGCTCATACGGCAGGATAACCACCAGCGGGCTGTATGAGAATGTCATACATGTTTCATCAAACGAAGAAGAGGCAAAAAGGGAGATTCAGCTTTGGTTTAATCCGGATGAGATTATTGTGGATATGTTCCCGGTTAAAGACGTTATTGAAAAAGAAAAAAAAGTAAAAGGCTGGGCATAAAGGAAAATATGATCACAAGTATGACCGGTTACGGCGGGGCGCAAGCTGATGCTGGGGCCTTGGGTAAAATAAGCGTAGAGATGCGCAGCACAAACCATAAATCGCTGGATATCAGCATACGCCTGCCTGAAGGGTTTATGTTTTTGGAAGACAAGATAAAAAAAATTGTGGAAGCCAGGATCCGCCGGGGCAGAGTGATTTGTTTTGTTAATGTCAGCCCGTCTGAAGCGCGCACGCTCTGCGTCAACGAAGGGCTATTAGGGAATTATTTAAAGGCTGTGAAGAAAATAAGTAATAAATTCGGCCTATCCCGTGATATCAGTTTGGATACAGTCATTAATCTGCCAGGCGTGTTGACATTTTCCGATATACAGCAGTCCAAAGACAGGCTTTCCCGTTATATACTGCCTTGCGCTAAAAGGGCAGTTGATACGCTGGTTGCTTCCCGCGGCAAAGAAGGTAAGGCCCTGGAATGTTATTTAAGCGCCTGCCTGGAAAAGATTAAAAAACATCTGGACGCAGTGATAAGAGAATTTAATGAAGCCTTGAAAAAGAAGCTTGCGTCTTTAAGCAGCGATGATGAACGTGCAGGGTTCCGGAACAATTCTGATATCAGCGAAGAATTGCACAGGCTGGAATACCATTTGGGTACGTTGCGCAAGAAACTCAAATATGCCGGGAGCGTAGGCAAAGAGATGGATTTTATTGCCCAGGAAATGCAGCGGGAGGCCAATACTACCGGCGCCAAAACCTTTGAAGCGCAGATTTCAAGCAAGGTCGTGCATATAAAAAGCGAAATAGAGAAGATCCGCGAACAAATACAGAACATCGAGTAAGTGAAGAGCCAAAATTCCAAAGTTCCCATATTTGTCATTTCAGGGCCTTCGGGCTCAGGCAAGACCACGCTTGCCGAAATTCTGATTACATCAAAAAAACTGAAAAATAAACTGATTAGGTCTGTTTCCGTTACCACGCGGCCGAAAAGGCAGGAAGAAAAGCGGGGCAAGGATTATTTTTTTGTTTCCCAAGGCCGGTTCAAGCATCTGGTCCGGGTTAAAAAAATTCTTGAATGGACACGGTATTTAGGGTATTATTACGGAACGCCCAAAAGCCTTGTGGATAAGTATCTGGCCCGGAATTTGAGTCCGGTATTATGCCTGGATGTCAAGGGGGCGCTGCGGATTAAAAAAATCTATCCGTTAAATGCGGTGACGATTTTTATTTTGCCGCCGAAGGTGCAGGATTTACGCTTAAGGATTGAGAAAAGAAGCCGGTTAAAGCCCGGAGAAATCAGGAAGCGCCTGGAAATAGCCAGAAAAGAAATCTCCTTGCGCAAGCTCTATGATTACACAATAGTTAATCGGGATTTGAAGCAAGCTTCTAAATGCTTGCGGGACATCGTTTTAAAAGAGCTCAAGTAAAATTACAGACAGGAGGAGTGAGAATGGCATATGTACCACTTGAGAAGCTGTTGGATAAAAGCGACAATTCCATTTATAAACTAGTCACGCTTGCTTCTAAGAGGGCCTTGGAAATTGCTGAAGGAAAACCCAAGTTAGTACAGGCTGATACTTCAATTAAACCTTCCACTGTAGCTCTTTTTGAAATTGAGAAGGGCTTGGTAAAATCCGCAAGCAAGAAAAAAGAGTAAATTTAAGCCTATGGCCAAAACGAAAAACATAATTTTGGGCGTAACTGCCAGCATTGCCATTTATAAGGCCTGCGATATTTTGCGTAGGCTCAAGAAAGACGGATTTTCTGTAACTGTGGTAATGACACCCGAAGCGCAAAATCTGATGAGTAGAGTTGTTTTCCAGTCTTTAAGCGCAAATAAAGTCTATTGCGGCATGTTTGAGCCGGCGGATAATTGGGGCATTGAGCATATTTCTCTGGCAGAAAAGGCGGATTTAGTATTGCTCGCTCCGGCAACCGCGAACATTATAGGAAAAATCGCAGGCGGGATATGCGATGACCTTTTGAGTTGTATGGTTTGTGCCACAAAGGCCCCGGTTTTAGTCTGCCCGGCAATGAATGAAGGGATGTATAAAAATAAATTTGTGCAGGAAAATATAAAGAAGCTAAAAAATGCAGGATATAAATTTGTTGAGCCGCGCAAGGGAGAGCTTGCCTGCGGCCAGATAGGTATTGGCTGCTTAGCCGAAGTAGAAAATATCGTAAAAGAAGCCAAGAAGTTGATATAGATTTGGCGCGGTAGCCAAGTGGTAAGGCAGTGGTCTGCAAAACCACTATTCAGCGGTTCAAATCCGCTCCGCGCCTCGACTTTCTTTTTGCGACAAGCAAAAAGAAAGTCGCACTCAAGCGAGCGTAATGCCGCGACAAGCGGCATAGCGAGCGGAGTGCACAACACAAGCGACAAGCAAAAAGAAAATCGTACTCAATCGTTAAGGAAATTTTTTAGGGCAAGTGGTGGAATGGCATACACGAAGGACTTAAAATCCTTTGGCCGCAAGGCCGTGAGGGTTCAACTCCCTCCTTGCCCACGTAGATAACGGGCTCATAGCTCAGTTTCCGCCGCAGGCGGACGCGCCTACGGCGCGGGTTAATTTATATTGACAAGATAAATATCGGGCAGCTAGCTCAGTTGGTTAGAGTACATCCTTGACATGGATGGGGTCACAGGTTCAAGTCCTGTGCTGCCCACTTTTTTGTACAACAAAGTAATACAAGGCGCGTTATGGATATAAATATTTTAAGACATTCTTGTTCACATATCATGGCTCAGGCGGTAAAAGAGCTTTGGCCGGAGGCTAAACTGGGCATCGGGCCTTCTATTGAAGACGGTTTTTATTATGATTTTGATAAAAAAGATCCGTTTACCGACGGCGATTTAGCCAATATTGAGAAAAAGATGCAGGAGATAATTGCTAAGGATGAGCCTTTTATCAGGCAGGAAATGCCAAAAAAAGGCGCGCTGGAATTATTTAAAAAGCTGAAAGAAGATTATAAGCTTGACCTGATCAATAGCCTGCCCGATGAGACAGTATCAGTCTATAAAACCGGAAACAATTTTGTTGATCTTTGCCGCGGCCCGCATATAAAATCAACAGGCGAAATAAAAGCCTTTAAGCTTTTATCAATTGCCGGAGCTTACTGGCACGGGATTGAAACCAACCCCATGCTGCAGAGGATTTACGGCACTTGTTTTGAAACCCAAAAAGAGCTGGATACTTATTTGCAAAACATAGAAGAGGCAAAAAAGCGCGACCATAGAAAAATCGGTTCAGCTTTAGGGTTCTTTGACATTTATCATGAAAGCGCAGGGGCAGGCGTTGTTTTTTATCATCCCAAGGGGGCGTTGCTGCGCACCTTGATTGAAGACTACGAAAAAAAAGAGCATTTAAAACGTGGGTATGATCTGGTGATTACTCCGCATTTTATGGATTCTAAGCTTTGGCAGACATCCGGCCACTTGGAATACTATAAAGAAAATATGTTCTGTTTTAAGAATGACAATAAAGAATTTGTGATCAAGCCGATGAACTGCCCGGGGCATATTTTGATCTATAAATCCCATACTCGCAGTTATCGGGACCTGCCGATCAGGTATTTTGAATTGGGCACGGTCTACAGAAATGAAAAAGCCGGGGTTTTGCACGGGTTATTGCGCGTGCGGGGGTTTACTCAGGATGATGCGCATATTTTTTGCCTGCCGGAACAATTAAAGGCCGAAATAAAGGCAGTGATAGATTTTGTTTTTGATACCATGAAAGTTTTTGGTTTTAATGATGTGAGCATAGAATTAAGCACCCGTCCGCAGAAGTTTATCGGCTCGGAAGAAGACTGGAAGTCAGCTACCAGCGCTTTAGAAGAGTCGTTAAAAGAAAAAGGCTTGAGCTACGAGGTGAATGAAGGGGACGGCGCATTTTACGGGCCGAAAATAGACATTAAGCTTAAAGACGCCTTGAACAGGAAGTGGCAGTGCGCAACGGTGCAGTGCGATTTTGCCCTTCCCAAGCGCTTTGATTTGGAGTATATTGATAGCGACGGAAAAGCCAAACAGCCGATCATGCTGCATCGCGTGCTTTTAGGCAGCTTGGAGAGGTTTATCGGCGCGCTTTTAGAACATTATGCCGGGGCTTTGCCGTTATGGCTGTCGCCGGTGCAGGCGGTTGTGATACCGCTCAAGGCTGATGTTGAACTTTATGCCAAAGAAGTTAAAGAAAAATTAGAAGAAGCAGGTATGCGGGCCAAGATTGACAGCCGCAATGAGACTTTGCAAAAGAGAATCAGAGAATGGGAAGTTGACAGGACTCCCTACATACTGGTTATCGGAGCCAGAGAGGCCAAAGAGCAGAAGGTTTCGGTAAGAAAAAGAAATGTTGGCGATCAGGGTGGAATGGCTCTAGCTGAATTTATTGAAAAAATTAAATCAGAAGCCGCCAATAGAGAATAATTTAACAATAGGAGGTGCATCATAAAAAAGTACGTTCGCATTAATGACAGAATCCGCGTACCAGAGGTAAGGGTGGTCGGCCCGGACGGTTCTCAAATGGGCGTGATGACAATTCATAAAGCGCTTGAGGCAGCTGCCCAGGCGGAATTGGATCTGGTTGAAGTAGCCGCATCAGCCAGCCCTCCGGTGTGCCGCATAATAGATTTTACCAAATTTAAATATGACCAGGAAAAAAAAGAGCGCGAGGCTAAAAAGCATCAGAAGCAGGTTAAGATCAAAGAGATCCGCCTCAAGCCCAATATTGACCAGCATGATGTAGCGACTAAAGTCAGGCATGCGCTGGAATTCTTAAAAAGAAAAGATAAAGTAAAAGTTACCATGTTTTTTCGCGGCAGGCAGATGGAGCATTTGGATATCGGCCGCAAGATCCTGGATAAATTTATTATTGATACCCAGAGTGATGGTAAAATAGAAAAGGAGCCGGGCCTGGAGGGCAGAATTATGTCCATGGTCCTGATTCCCAAATAAAAAACGAGGAAAAAATGTTAAAAACACGTAAAGGCGTTGCAAAAAGGTTTAAATTTACAAAAAACAAAAAGCTTAAATATTACGGTGGCGATAAAGGCCATCTTTTGACCGGGAAAAGCCCAAAAAGGCTGAGAAAACTAAGACGCGGTAAAACAATCGGTAAACGCGGCCAGAGCGCTAAATATCTCAAGCATCTCTTGCCTTACGGTTAAGCCGAAATAAAATCAAGGAGTAAAACTATGCCAAGAATTGCACACAGTGTTGCTAAACGCAAAAGACATAAAAAGATACTTAAGGCTGCCAAGGGTTTCTGGGGGGACCGCAGTAAACAATTCCAGCAGGCCCGCCGCGCCCTTATGCATGCGATGGTTTATGCCTATCGCGACAGAAAAAATAGAAAAAGAGAGTTTCGCGCTCTCTGGATAGCGCGCATAAATGCCGCATGCAGAAAAGAAGGGCTGACCTACAGCAAATTCATGTCCGGACTTAAGAAAGCCAAAATTGAGATTGACAGGAAGATGCTGTCAAACCTGGCGATCAATGATGTTAAGGCTTTTGAAAAATTAGCAGAGCTGGTTAAAGGCAAAAAGTCTTAAAAGTTCAGCTGTAATTATCCGCAAAAGTTCGACATGCAAGCAAATGATTTTGAAAGCATCCGGATTCAAGCTGAGTCTGAGGCTGTAACTATTTCTACGCCTCAAGGCCTGGAAGAATTCCGTTTAAAATACCTGGGCAGAAAAGGTCTTTTAGCCCGGGCATCCGCAATAATTCCCACTCTTTCCCAGGAAGAGCGCGCAGAATTCGGCCGGAAGCTCAATATTTTGAAAAAAGCGCTTACAGTTTTAGTTGAAGAAAAAGCCAAAACCGTAGCCGCTAAAGACAGCGGCTCAAGCATTAATCGCATAGACTTAGGCCTGCCCGGCATTGCGCAGGAATTAGGCAGGTTGCATCCTATTACTCAGGTCATCGACGAGATATGCGCGTTGTTTACGCGTATGGGTTTTATTGTAGTTGAAGGCCCGGAGATAGAGACTGAATATAATAACTTCACCGGGCTGAACATCCCTCTGGAACATCCTTCCCGCGATACGTTTGACACTTTTTACCTAAAACCTAAAACCGATAACCTAAAACCGGCAACAAAATATCTATTGCGCAGCCATACATCGCCGGTGCAGGTAAGGGCAATGAAGTCGCGCAAGCCTCCTTTGTCAATAGTGGTCCCGGGCAGGGTGTACCGCCCGGATGCCGTAGATGCCAGCCACTCGTTCATGTTTCATCAGGTGGAAGGTTTTTTGGTTGATAAAGGAATAAAGTTTTCCGACCTGAAAGGCATTTTGGAGGTTTTTGCCAAAGGCATATTCGGCGAAAATATCAAAATGCGTTTTAGGCCGCATTTTTTTCCTTTTACCGAGCCTTCGGCTGAGGTGGATATTTCATGTATTATATGCCAAGGCAAAGGCTGTTCTGTTTGCGGCAGAAAAGGCTGGCTGGAAGTATTAGGCTGCGGCATGATCCACCCCAATGTTTTTAAACACGTAGGAATTAATGCCAAAACTTACACCGGGTTTGCCTTTGGCATGGGCGTGGAGCGGATTGCCATGCTTAAATACGGGATAAACGATATCAGGTTATTCTTTGAGAATGATTTAAGGTTTTTAAAGCAGTTTTAAAACAATGAAAGTTACTTTTAATTGGTTAAAAGATTTTGTGGATATAAAACTATCGCCGCAGGCGTTAGCTGATAAGCTGACTATGGCCGGGATAGAGGTGTCGGCCATTGAAGAAAAGTACGGCGATTATGTTTTTGAGATAGAAATTACTTCTAACCGTGCGGATTGGCTGAGCGTCATTGGCTTAGCAAGAGAAGTAGCGGCAATTACCGGCGCAAAAATGAAAGAGCCAAAAGTCCCCAAGGCCACAAGCCCACGCGGAAAATCTTCGGGTAGCCTGTCGATTCAGATAGAAGACCCCAAAGATTGCCCTCTATATACAGCAAAGATCATCCGCGGCGTAAAAGTCGAGGCTTCTCCGGATTGGATGAGGAAGCGGTTGGAGCTGGTGGGCGTGCGTAGCGTCAACAACATTGTTGATATAACCAATTATGTTTTGTTTGAAACCGGTGAGCCGTTGCATGCATTTGACTTGGATAAATTATCCGGCCCGCAAATCTATATGAGGCGTGCCAGGCCCGGCGAAAAAATCGCAGCTATAGACGAGAAAATATATAATCTAAACCCCGGAATTTTAGTTATTGCCGATAAGACAAAACCAATAGCCATTGCCGGGGTTATGGGAGGCAAAGAAAGCGAAGTCAATTTCAATACTAAGAATATCCTGCTGGAGGCCGCGGTGTTTAATCCGGTGGTTATCCGGCGCAGCCGCCGGCAAATCGGCTTAAACAGCGAATCTTCTTACCGTTTTGAAAGAGGCGTGCCGCAGGAAGCAGCTATCAGCGCTTCTCATCGCGCCTGCGGGCTTATTTTGGATTTATCCGCGGGGGAATTGACTTTAGCTAAACAGCAAGGAAAAATAACATCAAAATTCAGAAGTATTAATGTTAACAATGAGCAGGTAAATAAAATTTTAGGCGTGAATGTCAAACCGGCTTTAATAAAATCCGGCTTAAGCGCTTTGGGTTTTAAAGTTAAAGCTAAAACGAAAAATAGTTTTATTGTCACAGTGCCTGCATTTAGGCCGGATGTTGCTATTTGTGAAGATGTTGTTGAAGAGATATCCCGGGTATACGGATATGACAGGATTCCTGTTACCCTGCCGTCAATCAAGCCGCAGCTGACAGGGCATTCTTCCAGAGACCTGATAGCCTCGGTTAAAAACACGCTGGTATGTTTGGGCTTAAACGAAGTAGTAACCTATAGTATGGTAGATAAAGCCCTGCTGGCAGATTTTAATCTTAATCCGGATAACGAAACCGTAGAGATACTTAATCCATTAAGCCGCGATCAGGGGGTGTTAAGGCCGAGCCTGATCCCCAGCCTGGCGTCAAGAATAGCTTTTAATCTGAATCGTAAGCAGGAGTATATCAATATTTTTGAAACAGCGGATATTTATTGCTGGCAGGCAGGTAAAGATATGCCTGTGGAGGCCCCTGCGTTGGGTTTGGCTTTTTGCGGCAGCCGCTCCCTGTTTTTTGAGCACGGTTCAACAAAAGACAGTGCCGGCTTTCTGCATGCCAAAGGTGTTATCAGCGCGCTTTTTGAAAAATTAAAATTTCCGCTTCCCAGATTTTCGGAAGCCCCGGATAATTCCTCGGTCATCAAAGTATTTATTAAAAATGAGGAAATCGGCAGGGTGGTGATTTTGCCGAAGCGGCTTTTAGAGCGTTTGGATATAAAAAACCGCCAGGTCTGTATAGCGGAAATCCGGTTAGATAAGGCTATGCCATTTACCGTAAACAAAAAGAGTTTTAAAGAACTGCCGGCGTATCCGGCGATAGCCCGCGATATCAGTGTTTTATTAAAGCAGGATGTTTCTCTGGATGAGGTTATCGCCGGAATTAAAACGCAAGCCGGCCCGGCCCTGGAATCAGTAAAAATAGTTGATTTTTATAAAGGAAAACAGATCCCGGGCGGTTTCATCGGTATTACTATTTCTTGCGTATATCGCAGCCTTGAGCGCACTCTGTTGGAGACGGAAGTCGCGCCTTTACATGAAAAAATAGTCGCTCTTTTAGAGGCAAAATTCGAAGCCAAATTAAGATAAATAATTCCCTGCGGTGTTCGTTGAGTATTTGATAATTTTTGAACCAACAAAAATGCAATGGAAGCTTCAACTTGAAACTGGCTTTGGCCTTTTTCAGCGGCTTCCACCTGTAACCTAATGGTTCAGCGAATCGTACTTGACGGCACATGCGGGGGCTTCTTCCCTCTTACATATGGATCTTTTTAATCCCGCAGAGAGTATTAAGTCTAAAGATTTTCCTTTGGCTGTGCGCATGCGGCCTTTGTCGTTAAATGACTACATTGGCCAGGACGAGATCATCGGGGAGGGCAAACTCCTGCGCCGGGCAATTGAAGCTGACAGGTTAAATTCGCTTATTCTTTACGGGCCTCCGGGCACAGGCAAGACTTCTTTGGCTTGGTGTATTTCCAGCGTTACTAAATCCCACTTTGTTTCAATCAACGCTACTACCTCCAACGTGGAAGAGCTGCGTAAAATAATTGCGCAGGCAAAAATCAAAAGAATTTCCACTAATAGAAAAACCATTCTTTTTATTGACGAAATTCATCGTTTTAACAAGAGCCAGCAGGATGTGCTTTTGCCGGACATAGAAGAGGGTAATCCCGTGATTATAGGGGCTACAGTGCATAATCCGTATTTTTATCTGGTAGCCCCCCTGGTTTCCCGCTCAATGGTCTGTGAATTAAAATCGCTTACTCAAGAAGATATTGCAAAGATATTGACTTCAGCGCTTAAAGATAAAACCCGCGGGCTGGGGAACTTAAAAATCAAGATGGAAAAACAGGCTTTGGAATTTTTAGCCAAGACCTGCGAAGGGGACGCGCGCAGAGCGCTCAACGCTTTGGAAGTCGGCGCTTTGACAACGCCGAAGAACAAAGATGGGGTGGTTAATTTCAGCCTGGAAACAGCTTCGGAATCAATCCAGAAGAAACCTGTTGTTTATGATAATAAAGAGGATGCCCATTATGACACTGCCAGCGCGTTTATAAAGTCAATGCGTGGTTCTGACCCGGACGCTGCGCTTTACTGGCTGGCTAAAATGCTTTATGCCGGTGAAGACCCCCGTTTTATCGCGCGCCGCGTATGTATCTGCGCCAGCGAAGACGTGGGTAATGCTGATCCACTGGCCCTGGTACTGGCTAATGCGGCATTTCAGGTTTGCGAACTTGTTGGCATGCCTGAAGCCAGAATCCCCTTGGCACAGGCAGTGGTTTATGTGGCAAGTGCTCCCAAATCAAACGCAAGTTATTTAGCAGTAGAAAAAGCTTTGGATGATGTTGAAAATAACCGGGTGCAGGAAGTGCCGGACCATTTAAAGGATGCAAATTATAAGAGCGCTGAAAAGTCAGGCAGGGCAAAGGCTTACAAATACGCCCATGACTACGAAGGCCATTTTGTTAAACAAAAATACACCGGCGAGCCAGTCAGGTATTATGAGCCCACTGAAATGGGCCACGAGGCTAAGATTAAGCAGCGGCTGGATAAACTTCGCAAGGCTTAATTGTAATTGAGTTATTCCTGATAATATGCTAAAATTAGCCTTGAAGGTAGAGAGCCATGATTATTACAAAACAAAAGCCTTTTCAGGATATACTGGAAAGCTTAAAAGGCATAAATAAGGTTTTTTTAGTCGGCTGCGGCGAATGCTCGACAACTTGCAAGACTGGCGGCGTAGAAGAGTTAAAAGCTGCTAAACTCGAGCTGGAAAAAAACAATAAAACCGTGGTTGGCTCCTGCATTCCTTCTGCCCCTTGCGTAGCAGCCCAGATTAAAACCGAATTAGCTAAAAATATTAAGGTTTTGCATGAGGCGGATGCTGTTTTAGTGTTTGCCTGCGGTTTAGGAGTTCAGTCAGTCAAAGAAAATGAACGCAGCGGCAAAATAATTTTGCCGGCTTTAGATACTCTTTTCGGCGGGACTGTCGACGCAAAGGGCAATTTTTGCGAAAAATGTTCTATGTGCGGAGATTGTTTGTTAGATTTGACTGCTGGGATCTGTCCGGTGACTCTTTGCCCCAAAGGCCTGCTTAACGGGCCGTGTGGCGGTATGGATAAAGGTAAATGCGAAGTGGATAAAGAGCGCGACTGCGCATGGGTGCTTATTTATAAAGAAATGGAGAAGAAAAAAAATTTAGCAGGATTCCGTAAAATTCTTCCACCTAAGGATTTTAAAAAAACAACCAAGCCGCACAAATTAATGCTGGGCGCATAACATGGCTGAAAACCTGCCGTATTCAGAACAAGTAATGGATCATTTCCTGCATCCCAGGAATGTAGGCGATATGCCTGATGCCGACGGAGTTGGTACCGTCGGAAATCCCGTGTGCGGCGACATAATGAAGATGTTTATTAAGGTCAAAGACGGGATAATTGTTGACGTAAAGTTCAAAACTTTTGGCTGCGGCGCCGCAATATCGACAAGCTCTATGGTAACCGAGATGGTCAAAGGCAAGACTATAGACGAAGCGCTGAAGATCAGCAACAAGGCTGTGGCTGAGGCCCTTGGCGGTCTGCCGCCGATTAAGATGCACTGTTCAGTGCTGGCAGAGCAGGCGCTAAGAAGCGCCCTGGCTGATTATTATCGTAAAACAGGCAAAGATCCCAGCGCCTTTGAGCCAAAGCCGGATACGCACGGGCATGACTAATATTTATAATAACAGGCCGCTTCCCGGGCTGAAGTTGACAAAGGCCAGGATCCGTAGTAAAATTCTTCTTAAGCTATTAACACAAAGGGAGGAAGATAGAAAGCAAAAGAGCAAAGCCATAAGCAATAAGCTTTTCAGGCTAAAAGAGTTTAAAAGAGCAAAGACAGTGATGTTTTACATTGCATTTGGCGCAGAGGTCGACACAACCGAGATGATTAAAGTTGCCATAAAATTAGGAAAGAAAGTTACAGTGCCAGTTTGTGATAAAAATAATAGACTTATGGGGCCATGCCTTCTTGAGGAAGGCGCACATCTGAAAAAAGGCCCTTACGGGGTAAAAGAGCCGGTGAATAAAATATGCTTCAGGTTAAGCCAGTTGGACCTGGTTCTTGTGCCCGGAGTCGCGTTTGATAAGAAAGGTAACCGTTTAGGCCGCGGTAAAGGTTTTTATGACCGCATGCTTTCAAAGCTGGCCTATAAAACTCCTGTTATCGGCGTGGCATTTGACTTTCAAGTACTGCCTTGTGTCCCCGTCTGTTCCCACGATGTAAGCGTCAAAAAAGTCCTCTTTGCTTAGTATTTAAATTTCAAAATTATTTTTCTCATCGGCAACGCATTTACTGCGTACGCCATAACAAGATAGGAGGTTGATTGGAAATGACGAACATGATCATTATTATCGGCATTGCCGTCATTGCGCTTCCCGCAGGTTACTTTATCAGAAAATATGTAGCTGAAAAGAAACTGCAGGATGCCGAGACAATGGCAAAGCATATATTAGAGCAGGCCAAAAAAGAGGCGCAGGATAAGCGCCGCGAAATGGAGCTGGAAGCAAAAGACCTTTTATACAAAATGCGCCATGATTTTGACCGTGAAACACAGGACCGGCGCCAGGAAACAGCAAATATTGAGAAACGGCTTGCCCAAAAGGAAGAGAATATTGACCGCAGGGTAGAGTTTTTGGAAAATAAAGAAAAAGAAATTGAACAGCGCCAGGAAAATATCAAGAAGCAGGAGGACAATATTAAGGCTAAGGATGCGCAGTTGAACAGCCTTATCGCCGAGGAAAAAGAAAGGCTGCAGAAGATATCATCGCTTTCGGCGGAAGAGGCCAAGCGGATATTGCTAAGCCGTTTAAATGAAGAACTGAATAACGAAAAAGCGGTTTTTATTAAAAAACAGGAAGAAGAGCTGCGTTCCCTGGCGGAGAAAAAGGCGCAAGAGATACTTTCAGTGGCTATCCAAAAGTGCGCAGTTGAGCATACAGTAGAATCTACTGTCAGCGTGGTCAATCTGCCCAGCGATGAGATGAAGGGAAGGGTCATCGGGCGCGAAGGCAGGAACATCCGCGCCTTGGAAATGGCTACCGGCGTTGATGTTATTATTGATGATACGCCTGAAGCAGTGACTTTGTCGTGTTTTGACCCGGTGCGCAGGGAGATTGCCCGCCTGAGCCTGGAAAAGCTTATTTCCGACGGCAGGATCCACCCCGGGAGGATTGAAGAGCTTGTTGAAAAAACAAAAAAAGAAATGGATGAAAAGATAAAAGAAGAAGGCGAACGCGTAGTATTTGAAGTGGGTGTAAGCGGTTTGCACCCGGAGATTGTAAGGCTTTTGGGCCGTTTAAAATACCGCACCAGTTTCGGCCAGAACGCCCAACAGCATTCAAAGGAAGTGGCGTTTTTGCTGGGAGCTATGGCGTCTGAGTTGGGGCTTGATTTTAAGCTTGCCCGGCGCATAGGACTTTTACATGATATCGGAAAGGCCGTTGACCACCAGGTTGAAGGCACGCACGCCAAGATCGGGGCCGCTTTAGCTAAAAAATTCAACGAATCCGATACGGTAGTTTCTGCGATTGAAGCGCATCATGAAGAATCAGAACCAAAGAGTTTTTATGCGGTCCTGGCTGTTGCGGCTGATGCTATCAGCGCATCGCGCCCGGGTGCCCGCAGGGAAACTTTGGAGACCTATGTTAAGAGGCTGGATAAGCTTGAATCTATTGCTAATCTATTTAAGGGCGTAGAAAAATCTTTTGCCATACAGGCAGGGCGCGAAATCCGTATTATTGTCCAGCCCGAAAAGATATCTGATGGCGAAGCAGTTAATATGTCCAGAGAGATCCGTAAAAAGATTGAAGAGGGGATGGAATATCCCGGGCAGATCAAGGTTACGGTGATTCGCGAGACAAGGGCTATAGAGTACGCAAAATAAAATGAAAATATTATTTGTAGGAGACGTGGTTGGCAAGCCCGGACGGGACGCAATATGCGCCCTTGTCCCGGCATTAACCAAAGAGCTTGGTTTGGATTTTGTTGTGGTCAACGCTGAAAATGCCGCAGGGGGCTCAGGCATAACCCCGAAAGTAACCGCGGAATTGTTTTCCTGCGGCGTAGATGTATTCACATCCGGGGATCATATCTGGAAAAGAAGGGAAATCCTGGATATTATTAATCAGGAAGAGAGGATATTGCGTCCGGTCAATTATCCTTCCGGGGCCCCGGGAAGGGGCGCCTGTATTTATAAGTCCGGAAACGGCACAAAAATAGGCGTAATCAATGTGCAGGGCAGAGTTTTTATGCATCCGCTGGAATGCCCTTTTAAATCTGCCCGTAAAGCCCAAGAAGAGCTGTCCCGAGAGGCTAAGATTATACTTGTGGATATTCACGCCGAAGCGACTTCGGAGAAAATCGCTCTTGGCTGGTATCTGGATGGCTTGGTATCTGCGGTTGTGGGAACTCATACGCATGTCCAGACTGCTGATGAATGCATTTTGCCCGGTGGCACAGCTTATATAACTGATTTAGGCATGGCCGGGCCTATGGACGGGGTTATCGGCAGAAAAAAAGAAGAAGTTTTGGAGCGTTTTGTGACTTCTGTGCCGGTAAAATTTTCTGTCGCGGAAAATGATGTCCAGCTGCAGGGCGTTGTGCTGGAAATAGATGAGAAAACCGGAAAAGCACAATCAATTGTCAGGATAAAAAGAAAACTGTAAATGAATAACTTAAATTTAAAGCTGCAGTTTTTGATATTAAGTATTTTTTCTTCGGCATTCTTCTGCCATTTGCCAGCCGGTATCTGCCAGCAGGCAAACAGCCTGGAAAAGAAGCCCTCCGAATTTATACTTGATGCAAAATCTGCGACTATTGCTTTACCCGCAGTGTTTAAGCCCAGCGTTGACTTAAGCGGGAAGGGGTCCGATTTTGAAAATATGCGGCCACAGAACCTGGCTAATCAGCCGGTTCTGGATACTTGGAAAAAAAATATCGGGTTTTCCGGCATATACCGTATTCAATTTGACCTTTGGGGCGTGGAAGCATTAGAAAAAGATAAAGATAAGCAGGAACAACTGTTGCGAAGCTACGAAAACATCATTAAAGAAATTAATGCTTCGGGTTCAGCTGTTATGCTGGATATATTTGGCACTCCTGCCGGCCTGGCCAAGGCTCTGGACAAGAGGAGCGCGCCGGTTAACCCGCGCCTATTCAAGGGGATTATAAAGAAATATATCAAACGTTTCAGCTGCGATAATAAATTAAATATCTGGTATGAAGTCTGGAATGCCCCGGATCTGGATGATTTCTTTTTGGGCAGGAAACAGGATTATCTGAACATTTACCGCGCTTGTGCCGAGGCAGTAAAAGAACTTGAGGCGCAGTATAAAATACAGATACCTATCGGAGGGCCGAGTGTCAGCTGGTGGTTTCAGGCAATAGACGGAAATACAATAGCAACTCCGGAAAAAAGCCTTGTATACAGCCTGATCCGGTTTTGTTATAGCTATAAATTGCCGCTTGATTTTGTCAGCTGGCATGCTTATTCTACTGACCCCAAAGTTGATGACGAAGCTACGATCTATAAAAAGAGAAATAATATAAAATTAATCAGAGATTGGCTCCGGTCTTTTCATTTTAACCGCAATACGCCGATTATCGTTTCTGAATGGAATTTTGACAGCGGTGCAAATATTATCCCGGAAAGAGCGGCAAATGCCAATGTTGCAGCCAGCTATATCCCTGCCCGCCTGCTGAATATGCACAGGGCCGGGATTGACCGGAGTTGTTTCTTTTCTCTGGAAGATATACAGGATAATAAAGAAGGCGTAGTAAGAAATGTCGGCCTTTTCCGCTGCAATCCCGATTCATACAAATATTATAAAATTGAGCCTAAGTCAATGTATGAGGCGTATAGGGCATTGGCCAGATTGGGCAGGGAGTTGTTCCTTTCTTCTTTAAAGCTGCAGGATGAGTTTGTCGGGGTAATTGCTACAAAAGAAAAAGATTCGCTGGCAATACTGTTTTACAATTATATTGACCCCGGTATCGCCACGAGTTACCTCTCCCGCAATATTTCCAGCCTTGATTCCGGAGACAGGAAAGCCCTTTTAAATATTGTTAAGGCAAACAAACTGAATAAAATACTTCAGCATGAAGTTGATCTGAAGACTGTCCGTGCCGGGAAACCGGTTAAAAATTTGCTTAAGAAAGCTATGGACCTGAAAAGCCTGGCTCTTGGCCTGGAAGGGAAAAACCGCGCATTTAAATTGACTATGAGGAATATAAGCGGTGATTATATTCTTGAGCGCTATGTCGTTGATTCTTCCTGTTCATTGAACTGCGATTTTTCTCCTGCCGAAAAGAAAGATATATCAATAAAACAGGAATATACCGAAAATCTGGATCTTAAGCCTTATTCATTGAGCTTGATTATTTTAAAGCCAAAGCCCAAAGAGCCGGAAAAACCAGCCCCTGCTGTGGTATCGGCACCGGCAGTTGCGCATAATGCGGGCATTGTAAGCACTTCTAATGCCGCGGTTAAATAAATAATGATTTCTAAAGAAGCCCCAAAAAAGATTTATACTGTTTCCGAGATAACCGGCGGGATAAAGGCTGTTTTGGAAGAGGCTTTTCCTCATGTATGGGTTGAAGGGGAGATTTCCAATTTGCGCGTTTCAGCTGCCGGGCATCTTTATCCGTCGCTCAAAGACTCAAGCGCGGTTCTACAAACCGCTATTTTTAAAGGTACGGCAAAAGATATCAGATTCAAGCTTGAGGATGGCCTGAAAGTCATTTGTTTCGGGCGGATAGAAATCTATCCTCCCCGCGGCTCATATCAGCTTATTGTGGAAAAAATTGAACCTAAAGGAGCGGGTGAACTTGCGCTTGCACTGGAACAGTTAAAGATTAAACTGGAAAAAGAGGGTTTATTTTCGCCTGAACATAAAAAGCCGGTTCCATACCTGCCTTACACTATAGGCATAGTAACTTCTTTGACCGGAGCGGCGATAAAGGATATGATTAAGGTTTTAGACAGGCGTTTTAAAGACGTGCATATCATATTGAGCCCGGTGCGGGTGCAGGGCGAAGGTGCAAAAGACGAAATCGCCCAGGCGATAAAAGACCTTAATTCATATAACCAGTCGGTTGATAAAGGCCAGCGCATAGAAGTGATGATTGTCGGCCGCGGAGGCGGAAGCGTTGAAGACCTCTGGGCTTTTAACGAAGAAACGGTTTGCCGGGCAATATATAATTCTAAAATCCCGGTTATCTCTGCTGTCGGGCACGAACGCGATTGGACGATTGCAGATCTTGTGGCTGATTATCGCGCGGCAACGCCGTCAGTAGCTGCGGAAGTTGTTTTGCCTAAAAAGGAAGACCTGAAATTTCAATTAAACGCTTTGGTTGCGGATCTGGGCAGCGCATTAAGCCAGCAGATAGGCAGTTTTAAAAATGATTTAGTGGATTTTTCGCACCGGCTATACCTGGGGTTGGACCATCTTTTTGAGATCAATATAAACCGCCTTGATTCCGCAGGCCATAAATTATCTTTGCTTAATCCGGTGCTGCAACTCAGGCGTTTTAAGGAAAGGATCACTGATTTGGCCCATCAGTCCGGCGTACGCTTGGGCCATATTTTAGAGATCCGGCAGGCGCGTTTTTCCCGGGCAGCTGCCAGATTGTCCGGGCTTTCGCCGTTAAACGTATTATCCAGAGGTTACAGTATCACTTTTAAGTTTCCCTCTCAGGAAATAATAAAAGAAGCCACCCAGCTTAAGCCCGGAGATACTATAAAAAGCCGGCTGCACAAGGGCGAAATTATCAGCGAAATAAAAGATATCAATTTGGATAATTAATTTTTATTCAGGAGGGGCATATGGCAGAATTAAAATTTGAGGATGCGATAAAAAAACTTGAAAAAATAGTAGAGGATCTGGAAAAAGGCGAATTGACTCTTGATGAGGCATTAAAAAAATATCAGGAAGGCATTGAATTGTCCCGTGCCTGCAGCCAGCGGCTGGACAGTGCAAAAAAGAAGATTGATATTCTCTCCAAAAACAAAAAGGGAGATTTTGAATTAAAGCCCCTGGATGAAAAAGATATAGAGGAAAAAGAGGAATAATAATGTTGGGAAGGATCAGCTCACCAAAAGAATTAAAAAAACTAAGCCTTGATCAGCTGCGCATGGTTGCCGAGGATATCCGCAGCAGGATGGTGGGGGTTGTTTCTTCTACCGGGGGGCATCTGGCTTCCAGCCTTGGAGCGGTAGAATTGACCATAGCCCTGCATTACTGCCTGGATACGCCTAAAGACAAGATTGTCTGGGATGTAGGGCATCAGGCTTACGCGCACAAAATTCTTACCGGCAGGAACGATAAATTTGATACCTTGCGCCAATATAACGGTCTAAGCGGATTTCCCTCCAGGACAGAATCGGAATATGATCCGTTTACCAGCGGGCATAGTTCTAACGCCGTCTCTCTTGCCCTTGGGCTGGCAAGCGCCAGAGATACACGCAACAGCGAAAATAAATTTAAAGTAGTAGCAGTTATCGGCGACGGTTCTTTAAGCGGAGGATTATGCTTTGAGGGGCTAAACAACGCCGGCCACTTGAAAAAAGACATACTGGTAGTTTTAAATACCAATGAATTGAGCATAGCGCCTAATGTCGGGGCTTTAAGCACTTACCTAAACAAGCTTATCTCATTACCTATATATAACCGTTTTAAGCAGCAGTTGGAAACATTTATGGCTACGCGCGTGCCCCGCGGAAGCCGGATATTGAAAATAGCGGACAAATTTGAAGAAGGGATAAAAGCGATGTTTGTCCCGGGCATGCTTTTTGAAGAGCTCGGTTTTCGTTATTTCGGCCCGTTTGACGGCCATGACCTGAATCGCCTGATTCCGGCTCTGAAAAATATCCTGGAGATTAAAGGCCCTCGCATATTGCATGTGGTTACCAAAAAAGGAAAAGGATACCCGCCGGCTGAAATTGATCCGGTGCGTTTCCACGGCACCGGTCCGTTTGATGAGGCAACCGGCGCTGCAAAAAAGCCGCAGAGCAGGGACCTGCTTTCGTATACTTCGGTTTTTAGCCGCAAGATAGTTGAATTGGCAGAACAAGATGAAAGGATAGTCGCAATTACTGCTGCTATGCCGGAAGGCACCGGATTAGACAAGTTTCGTGATCGTTTTCCTAACCGGTTTTTTGACGTCGGCATTGCCGAAGGGCATGGGGTAAGTTTTGCCGCAGGGCTGGCTTGCGGCGGGCTTAAGCCGGTAGTAGCGGTATATTCTACGTTTTTACAGCGGGCTTTTGACCAGCTTATTGAGGATGCGGCCTTACAGGGTTCGGCAGTAGTATTTTGCGTTGACCGTTCAGGGATTGTCGGCGAAGACGGCATGACGCATCAGGGGATATTTGATATTGCATATTTACGAAGCGTTCCGAATATGACTGTAATGGCGCCTAAAGATGCAAAAGAGCTGGAGATGATGTTGGAATTCGCGTTTAATTCAAATTCCTTGGTTGCCCTCAGGTATCCTAGGGCTGATTCACCTGAAATTGTTTTGCCGGTTGAAAAGATCGTAAAAGCAAAACCGCAGATAATCTGCGAGGGCCCTGATTTTATGGTTATTGCTTTGGGGAGCATGGTGGCGCCGGCTTTTGAGGCAATCGGATTATTGCGTAAAAACGGATTGTCCGGCACGCTTTTGAACGCGCGTTTTGCAAAACCGCTTGATGCGGATTTATTAAAGGCGTTGTCAGCTAAACACAAATATATTTTTACAATTGAAGAGGGTATTATAGAGGGCGGTTTTGGCGCAGCTGTTTTTGAGGCAGCGCAGATAGCGCCGTACAGGATCGGCTTGCCTTGCGACTTTATTCCTCATGGAAAAAGAGGTATAATATTAGAAAAATACGGGTTGACCTGCGAAAAAATAGCCGAAAAGATTAAATCAATAGTATGCCAAAAATAAAAATAGACCGGGAAAAATGCAAAGGCTGCCTTTTGTGCGTTAGTTTCTGCCCTAAGTCAAGCTTGGTTGTAGGCGATAAACTCAATCGTAAAGGCATTAAACCGGTCAAGCTAAAAGATGGCTCAGAATGCGCCGGGTGCAGTATGTGTGCGGTAATTTGCCCTGAATGCTGTATTGAAATTTATAAATAAAATGGTAAACCCAAAACCAAAAAAAATCCTGCTTAGCGGTAATGAAGCTATAGCCGAAGGCGCGATACAGGCTGGTTGTCAATTTTATGCCGGCTATCCGATCACGCCGCAGAATGAGCTGACCGCATATATGGCTAAACACATGCCGGAAAATAACCGGATTTTTATTCAGTCAGAATCCGAGACCGCAGCGATCAATATGGTCTATGGGGCATCAGCTGCAGGCGCAAGGGCAATGACATCTTCTTCCAGCCCGGGCATCAGCTTAAAACAAGAAGGTATATCATATTTGGCCGGGGCAGAACTGCCGGCAGTGATAGTTAATATTATGCGCGCCGGTCCGGGATTGGGGAACATCTGGCCGTCACAGGCGGATTATTTTCAGGCTACGCGCGGCGGCGGGCATGGCGATTACCGCTGTATAGTGCTTGCTCCTTCGTCAGTCCAGGAAGCCTACGGGCAGATGTTTAAGGCTTTTGAACTTGCGGATAAATACCGTAATCCGGTGATGATATTAGGCGACGGTCTTTTAGGGCAGATGATGGAGCCGGTGGAAATTGTGAAGGCAGAAGGATTGGATGCCAAGTATGATAAGCCTTGGGCAGTGACGGGTTGCAAGGGAAGAGAAAGAAACATTACCAAATCTTTCCATATGAACGAAGGAGACCTTGAAAAGGCAAATTTGATTTTACAGAAAAAATATGCCGGTATTCAGAAAAAAGAGCAGGATTGGGAAGAGTTTCTTATTAAGGATGCCAAAATAGTTATTGTAGCGTATGGCTCTATGGCCCGTATAGCCAAAGGGTTAGTCAGAAAATTGCGCCAAGGAGGAATGCGTATCGGGTTAATCCGCCCCGTTACATTATGGCCGTTTCCGGTTAAAGCATTTGCAAACCGTAAGCCGAAGGTTTCTAACCGTAAATTTCTGGTTGTAGAGATGTCTTACGGGCAGATGGTGGAAGATGTGCGGTTATCTCTGGAGGGCAGCTCAAAAGTAGAATTTTTAGGCCGTTCCGGAGGAGGGGTCCTGACCCAGGCCCAGATACTTAGAAAAATTAAGGCATTATTATGAGCGATGTAATATACAGCCGTCCTAAATCTTTAAATAACATTTCCACGCACTATTGCCCGGGATGCGGCCACGGAATTGCGCACCGGCTGATCGCCGAGGTAGTTGACGAGCTGAATATCCGGGAGAGCGTTATCGGTGTAACGCCCATAGGCTGCGCTGTTATTGCTTATGACTATTGGAATTTTGATTGTTCGGAAGCTGCGCATGGCCGGGCTTTGGCTGTTGCGACTGCGATAAAAAGAGTACGGCCGCAAAATATTGTTTTTACTTATCAAGGAGACGGTGACCTGGCAGCTATCGGGACCAATGAAACTATCCACGCGGCAAATAGAGGCGAGAATCTGACCTGTATCTTTATCAATAATGCGGTATACGGCATGACCGGCGGCCAGATGGCCCCCACAACTCTTTTAGGGCAGAAAACAGCCACAACAATTACAGGGCGGGACCAGAAATTGCACGGCTATCCTTTAAAAATATCCGAAATGCTGGCGCTTTTGCCCGGAGTAAAATATATTGAAAGGGTGGCAATGGATTCTCCGCAGGGAATCCTTAAAGCTAAAAAGGCCATCCGCCTGGCTTTTGAAAACCAGATCAATAACGCCGGTTTTTCTCTGGTAGAACTGTTATCGCCCTGCCCGACTTACTGGGGTGTTTCGCCCAAAGAAGCCTTGCGTTGGATCAAAGAAGAAATGACCAAAGTATTCCCTCCGGGGAGGATCAAATGACAGAACGGGTATTTATTGCCGGGGCCGGAGGGCAGGGGGTAATGCTTTTGGGCAAGGTCTTGGCAACTGCGGCTATGAAGCAGGGCAAATCTGTTACTTGGCTGCCTGCTTACGGCGCAGAGGTCCGCGGGGGGACTGCTAATTGCATGGTCATAATTTCCGATGAAGAAATCGGCTCTCCTTATATAGAAGAGGCAGACAGTATGATAATCCTTAATCAGCCTTCTTTAGACAAGTTCTCCGGGATATTAAAAAATAAAGGCCTCATGGTATTAAACAGCACTCTTGCCCATAGCGATAAAATTAATTCAGCCGGTACATTGCAATTCCCCTTTACTGATCTGGCAGTAGAACAGGGCAATATAAAGATCGCGAATATGATTGCGCTTGGGGCATATCTGGCAAAAAATAAAGTTGTATCAACAGACAGCATTGTAGAGACTATGAAAGAAATGGCCGCAGGCAGGCCCGAATTACTGGAAATAAATAAAAAGGCTTTATTCAAAGGAGTGCAATTAGCCGATGGCAAATGATTCCGTAAGAGTGCGCTTTGCCCCGTCGCCAACGGGTTTCCTGCATATCGGAGGCGGCCGGACAGCTCTTTTTAACTGGCTTTATGCCCGCTCAAAAGGAGGAAAATTTATTTTAAGGATCGAGGATACCGATGCCCTGCGTTCAAAGCAGGAGTTTGTTGACGAGATCCTGGACAGCCTGAAATGGCTGAAATTTGACTGGGATGAAATATATTATCAGAGCCAGAGGTTTCCGGTATACCGCCAACAGGCCGAAAAATTACTAAACAGCGGTAAGGCCTATATTGAAAAGACCGAAGGCAAAGGCGAAGCAATTATTTACAAGGTGAATCCGCAGGAAGTTACGGTCAATGATTTGATCCGCGGCGAAATAAAATTTGATACCTCGGTAATAAAAGATCAGGTATTGATCAAGTCAGACGGCACCCCGACCTATAACTTTGCCTGCGTAGTTGACGACGCGCTGATGAATATCACTGATGTGATCAGGGGCGACGACCATATCTCTAATACCCCGAAACAGGTTTTAATTTATAACGCCCTGGATTTCAGGGTCCCGAATTTCGCCCACCTCCCTTTGATTATGGGCACGGAAGGCGGTAGGCTTTCTAAGAGGACCGGAGCTACGGCAATCAGCGATTACCGGAAAATGGGTTATTTACCCGAGGCGCTGGTTAATTATCTGCTGCTTCTTTCCTGGTCGCCGGGCGAAGACAAAGAAGTAATTGATATCAGCGAAGCCATCAGGCTGTTCAAGATTACAGACGTAAATAAGACATCGGCTACTTTTGACATGAAGAAGCTTGACTGGATGAATAACCAGTATCTTAAGAATGAGCCTACGGAAAAGCTGGCACAACAACTCGTGGGGATTTTAGCTGAAAAAGGTCTTATTAATAAAGAAAAATATGATAAAGAATATCTGGCGAATATAGTAAAGCTATTTCAGGGAAGGCTTTCAAAAGTTAATGATTTTGCGGACTGGGCGGATTTCTTTTTCCTGGAAGAGATCATTCCGGACCCGGCTGCCCGGGCAAAACATCTTAACCGGGATTTATCAAAAGAGTTTAAATTATTTAGCGAACGGCTGGATAAGCTTGAAAAATTTGATATTGCTACTATTGAAGAAGCATTTCGTAAGCTGGTTGCCGAATTAGGTATAGAGGCTAAAACCCTTATCCATCCTGTCCGGGTTGCTCTAACAGGAAAAACTATCGGCCCGGGATTATTTGAGGTAATATATTATCTGGGTAAAGACAGGGCTAAAAAAAGATTATTGAAATGGGCGAAACAGGAGGGGGTATGAAAAATAAAATGATTCTTGTAGCAGCATTGTTCTGTATTGCTTTAGCTTTTGGATGCCAGAGCACTAAGTGCAACCCTGATTGCGCTGATAAAAAGCCTATTGAGAACCCCTGGGATGCGCTTATGGCAGCGGATGGATGGGTGCAAAAAACTTTGTGGTAAATTATAATAATTTTATTGTTAACGCCCCAAACCTGATTACGTAACTCGCTGTAAGACATAGCTTTACGTTCCAATAAGAAAGCACTTTCAATTTGACTGTATTATTTGCTTGCTTTCTGTATTTCTATGTGTTAAACTTTCTGCGGTCAGGGGAAAAATTTAATCTTACATTCCCGGAATTGGAGGGCAAGGGGTGTAAGATTTTTTTATAGATAGATAGGATTAAACAATTATCAGGAGGAATTACAATGAAAAAGGCATATTTATTCTTACTTTGTGCAGCAATCAGCTTAGGGCTTGTTACACAAGCATACGCCGCAACCAATCTTTTAAGGAATTCTAGTTTTGAAACTGTGGATGCGGTTGGTAATTTTGCAGGTTGGCAGAAGGTAAATGGAGATGGTGAATTTGTGTTTGCGGATACAGAAGTCCGCTACGCCGGGACAAAAAGCGTTAAAGTGGCTATTATAGAGATGCCGGGCGGCACAATTGATTATTATAACAATCTGGTGCAGACCGTTAATTATCCTGCCGGTGTTCCTTTGAACGCCCGCGTTTACATTAAGCCGGGTTTTAATCCTATGTCTAATGCCCGCGCAGGTATGATTGTAACGTTTTTAGATGGCCAGGGAAGAGAAATCCCTAACAGTAAGGTTGAGGTTAAGACTGGAGGTACATCAAATTGGAGGGCTTTAAGGGCCAGTATTCCATTAACTCCGGCAGGTACCGCAAAGGTCAGCTTTACCCTTTATGTCTGGGCAGCCAGAGCTGATGCTTTAAGCGTAGGCGGGGCAGCTAATTTTGATGCTGCGTATCTTGCTCAGGAGTATAAGCCTGTACCGCTTAACGCAAAGCTTTTAAACGGCGGTTTTGAAAACGGGGTTATTGATTGGGTTGAGGCGGATTATCCGTCTAAGGCCAGCAATACAGTTGTCAGGTTCGGCCTGTTATCTATGCAAAAAAAGATCGCCAGATTAACAAATGCCACAGGCCAGTTAATTGATTTTTACAGTAGCTCTTATCAGGATGTAGCCTGCACGAGCGGTAAAAAGGTAGTGGCCTCCACAGTAGTAAAAACAGAATTTCTAAAACCTAATACCGTTGCTACGCTTAGGGTGTATTGTTATAATGCCAGCGGCACTATTTTGCGCCGCGATTCCAAGTATGTGTATAATACGACTGATTGGAAGAGGCTGACAATTACTATCCCGAGCACCCCTGCTGGTACGGCAAGGCTGCGTTATGTGCTTTATGTATGGGGTAAGCCCGGGCAGGACGCAGGAAAGTCTGCTTACTTTGACGGTAGTACTTTAACTATTACAACGCCTGCTTCGTAAGACAATTTTATTATAAAGACAATAAGCCCCGCCTTAAACAGGCGGGGCTTCTTTTTTAGAATTGACACGGTCTTAAGCCCGTAGTATTATTAACTTGCCTTTAATTCGCTTATAAATTTAACTTGCCCTGTCGTCTAATTGGTAGGACTTCAGACTCTGGATCTGACTATCTTGGTTCGACTCCAAGCGGGGCAGCTTTTGTTTTAACTATTAAAAGGAGTTATGGATTTCGTAGTAAGTATTATTCAGATGATCCTGCACATGGATAAGTATCTGACGATAATTATCCATAATATCGGCAATTGGGTATATCTGTTACTTTTTGGCATAATATTTTGCGAAACAGGCCTGGTTATAACCCCGTTTTTGCCGGGGGACTCGCTGCTTTTTGCTGTTGGCGCGCTGGCTGCTATAAAGGCTTTTAACTTGGCCGGGTTGTTTATTGTCCTGACAAGCGCGGCTATTATCGGAGATAGCGTTAATTATGCTATCGGAAAAAGTTTCGGAGAACTGCTTTTATCCAAAGGCGACCGCTGGTTTTTTAAGAGAAAACACGTTGAGCGCACACATAAATTCTATGAAAAACACGGCGGAAAAACTATTATTTTAGCCAGATTTATTCCGATTATACGCACTTTCGCTCCGTTTGTCGCCGGGATAGGCAGGATGAGTTACTTAAAGTTTTTTATCTATAACGTCAGCGGGGCTGTTCTTTGGGTTCTGGTCTTTGTCTTAGGAGGATATTTTTTCGGCAATATACCGGTGGTTAAAAACAATTTTTCTCTTGTTATACTGGTAATAATGGCATTTTCGCTTTTACCGGTGGTTTTTGAAATCTGCAGGCATAAATTGCTGGATAATAAATTAAAAGCCGAATCTAAAATTATCAGCCGGAAGTTACCCGAAGAACCGGCTTAATATACAGCCCTGTCCAGATCCCCCGCATTAATACACCGTCAGCTACTTCGCTGAGAAAGTATAATTATGATAAATTTTAACCTGTTATTCGATCCGCTTTCTTTATTTTTTGTCTTTGTTATCTGCCTGATATCTGTGCCTTCGGCGATATATTCCATAGGGTATTTAAAAGGGCATTATCAGGGCCAAAGAATAACATTGGCCTGGCTCCTGTTGATTATCTTTGCCCTCTCAATGATCTTTGTGGTTACGGCAGGAAACCTGATGTTTTTCCTGATAGCCTGGGAGATTATGTCTTTAGCCTCGTATTTTCTGGTAACTTTTGATACAAAACATGAAAAGTCCGCCACAGCCGGAGCAGTCTATATTATAATGACGCATGCCGGAACCGCGTTTCTGATCGCAGCATTTCTTCTCATGTATCGTTATGCTCATTCGTTTGACCTCTTGGCGATAAGGCAGGCCTGCCTGTCTATGCCGCAGCAGGATAAGAATATATTATTTTGTCTGCTTTTGGTTGGCTTCGGTACCAAAGCCGGAATAGTCCCTTTGCATATCTGGCTGCCCTATGCCCACCCTCAGGCCCCGAGCCATATTTCCAGTATTATGTCCGGAGTCATGATTAAGACGGCTATTTACGGGATCATCCGGTTTATGATATTTACTATCGGCGTGAATTCTTCT
>JAKQWZ010000006.1 GCA_029561735.1 Candidatus Omnitrophota bacterium
CGTCAGCACCAATAACGGCCCGATAAGCATTACCGCAGCTAAGGCAGCAAGCGGAGACCTGACAGTAAATAATATTTCTTCCTATAATAATGAGATAGATGCCGGAGATTCAACCGTTTTATTAAGCGTTAACCGCTTAAATGATACCTTAACGCTTAATTCCGGATCTAATGTTATCGGCAGGGGCGGAGTTACCTATATTTGCGATAAAATTGATCTTAAATCTTCCAGTAAAACTGATGCCGGCTCAAGCGCGGTAAATATTAGGCAGTATACCAATAACCGGCCGATAAATTTAGGTGCGACAAACAACCCGAACGGTTCGCTGAATGTCTCCGACGCTGAATTAGATACTATTTACGCCGGAGAATTAAGGATAGGCGATTCCAACAGCGGAAATATTACTTTGTCTAATCAAATCAGCCCGGCGCACATTGGCAGCCTTTACCTTATTACCGGTGCGGCAATAGTGGATAATCATGACGGAATTGATGCGGTTGTGCCGAGCATAGATTTAACAGCTGCAACCGGCATAAATATTGATACACGCTCAACCAGTATTACTGCTGCTACTACTAGCGGTGATATTGATATTGATAATACAAATTCCAGCCCTGTAACTGCCAATACTACTGCCACAGGCGGAAATATCTTATTCAGCCAGACAGGCGGAGCCTCTTTAACAGCGCAGGCTTCGGCAAGCGGGAATGTGGGTATTGATGTGACAGGCGGAGATCTTATCATAGACAAAATTACAGCCGGATTAGCCAATTCTGTTACTTTGGATGCTACAGGAGCAATTTTAGCAGGAACGCCGCCAACCGGGCCTCCGCTAGTTACAGCGCTTACTCTTGATATGGCCGCAGGAACAGGTATTGGCACCGCAACAGATCCTATCACAGCACAAATCTCCGAATTATACGCAGAAGTCACAGGCACAGGCAGTATTTATTTAGAACTTGATGAATTAGTTTCGGGCAACGGCGTTAATTTAAATACCGTCACTACAAATGACGGGGATATTGATATTACCGTCAACGCCACTGCCAGGGCTATAGGCGT
Organism: Candidatus Omnitrophota bacterium; assembly: GCA_029561735.1. Classification (GTDB taxonomy): domain Bacteria; phylum Omnitrophota; class Gorgyraeia; order Gygaellales; family Profunditerraquicolaceae; genus JAKQWZ01. The sequence continues at coordinate 1,063 of JAKQWZ010000006.1, forward strand.
GGAAGCAGAAGGCGATGTTAGCATTACTACTAACAGCCTTGTAAGGCATGATTTATATATAGGATTGGTTAAGGGCTATGATGTTTATTTGACCGCTAACAGCGGTTCTATAATCGGCCTTGATGGCTATGATTTGAATATCTCGGCACAGAATCTTTATTTGGATGCCTCTGGCTCTATCTATGGTAATTATGAGCCTGACCGGGCCTACTATGAACCTGATAATGACTTTTTGGCCACTAATGCCGAATATATCGAGGCCGTAGCCGACGGCAGCGACGGAAACGGCGATATCTATATCTATGATACCGGCTCGGTAGAGCTGGCTGACTTAAACTCCTGCTATGAAGAATCTGAATCAATTTATATTATTGCCCAAGGGGATATCGGGGTAGGTCATATAGTTGACGCTAACGATGTTATCTTGGAAGCTCAGGACGGATCAATTTATATGATGGACGGCGTTGAGGGTATTGAAACCGTAACCTTAAAACTTTATGTCAGCAATGATGTCGCTGATGAAGAGGATAAGCTGGGCACTGATATAGATTACCTGTACGCAAATGCAGGCGGCTCGATTAATGTATACGACGAAGGCAGCCTGGAGCTAGTTGATGTTAACGCAGGTTTGGAATTTGAGAGGGATGTTAATATTGAAGCAGAAAACGATATAACAGTCGGCCATGTTTCAGATCCGGTAAGAGTTATATTGACCAGCAATAACGGCGATATCATTGATGATGGCACCGAAGATACTTGGGTTACTGCTAATAACGCTTCTTTCAGCGCTGTCCAGGGAAATATCGGCGCAACTTCCGCTGACGCGGATATTGATGTTGACGCGGCAACCATAAGCGCTAATGCCCTGCTTGATATCGGCATAGAAGCTCAAAGCGGCACATTCTTTGACGGTGTTACGTCTGATAACGGCGCAGTAGTGCTACTTTCTAACGGGACCACTTATTTAAGAGATATTACTGCTGCAGATGATGTAGTGATCACCAACACAACCGGAGACCTGGTATTCAGAGGCAAGGTAGAGTCAATTGATTCGGGCGTTACTGTAACTTCTCAACAGGGTTCGATTGCAACTGAAGTTGTTGGCCCGCATATCGCAGCGAAAACCGACTCATACATAAATGTGCCAAATGGTACTATTACCCTGAATACAACGCCCTTAGATGCTTCAGTATCTGATGGTTTCCTTGTACTGGATATCGGAGAGAAGATCGGGTTGGACAGCGGTAAGCTGACTAGCCCTAATCTGATTCCTGACGAAGTTTTCTTTATTCCTTCATCGTATCCCAGCCCGTTATATCCTAAGGGCAATGTATGGTTAAACGGCGCGCGCATCTGGCCGTCAGCAAGCAGTTTTGCCAATTCGCAGGCTTTGCTGCAGCTTTTATCAAAAGCCGCTTTGCCCGACGCGCAGGAATTTTTACGGTTCTTGGTCAATTCACTTGATCCTAGAGGGCTTTTATTCTACCATCCGTTATCGCCATTTGACGCCGCGGCATTTGCAGCGCTTCAATTCGGAGCTGAATCGTATATACTTTCGGGAAATACCTTGAATCTCAACGGCCATGACGGACTTTTGCCTATTTTTGACCAGATAAAAAAGAAGAGGAAAATCACCATATAAAGTTCAAGGTTTTCTTAATAAATTCAGATCAAGCAAAAAGGGCAAATTAAAAGTTTGCCCTTTTTATTTATGGAAAATCAACATTCATCATAGTATAATAAAACAATAACATAGGAGAATCCCATGAAAAATTTAGCTTTAGCAATACTTTTAACGGTTATTTGTATTTACGGCTGCAATAGGCAGTGCCCTCTTGACAATAGCGATATTGTTGCCAGGATAAACAACTATTCAGTTACCAAAGCGGAGTTTGAGAAGGAATATTTGGCGTCTCCTTTTGCCAAAAAAGATACCCCGGAATCAAGGAAGGAATTTCTAGATAACCTGATTAACCGCAAGCTTGTCCTGCAGGATGCTGAGAAAAAAGGCCTGGATAAGGACCCGGCGTTTTTAGGTATGATCCAGCGATTTTGGGAACAGTCTCTGCTTAAGCTGGCTATTGACAGAAAGACTAAAGAGATCGCTAATTCCGCTTTTGTCAGCGATAAAAGCGTAGATGCGGCATATAAAAAAATGGCCAAAGACGGCAAAGCTGATAAGCCGCTTAGTTCTATGGCCGGGCAGATCAAATGGGAGATCACTAAATTAAAAGAGGCCCAGATGATGGCTAACTGGCTGGCGGATATGCGAAGCAGTGCGCAGATCAGTATAAATTATAGCTTGTTAGGCAGAAACCAGCAGGGGGAATAATATGAGGAAAGAATCTATACTAAAGAATAAGCGCCGTAATTACTTTATTGATAAAAGGTTCCAGTCTAATTTTATTTTCCGGTTTTCCCTTTTGGTAGCTGTGGGCGGTATATTGACCATTGCCCTGCTTTATTTATTGGCCGGACAGTCAACAACAGTTACGATTATTGATTCGCGCGTAGTAGTCAAGACTACGGCAGATTTTATTCTGCCGATTCTTATCCAGACCGTCGCAATAGTAACTATCCTTGTGGGCCTGGCAACAGCGTTTGTTACTTTATTTATTTCGCACAGGATCGCCGGTCCGATGTACCGTTTTAAAAGGGTTATCCAGCAGCTTATAGAGGGAGATTTTTCAGCGGAATTCAACATCCGCAGCCGCGATCAGCTGCGCGAGATCGCCGATTTATTAAATGCCATGATCAGGGCAAATAAGCTGGAATTGACCAAAATCAGGGCACAGGCAATTTTATTAAAGGCTAAAGTAGAATCCATTCCTGAAAAAGACCTGCCACAGCATCTGCACGGAGTCTTGCATGATGCTAAACGCCTCGCCCTTGATTTGGAGACGACAATACGCTTTTTTAAAATTTAGATGAAAAGAAGTTGCCTGCTTAAAATATGCCTTTTCGCCTTAGCCTTAAGCTTAACTGCCCCTGCTTTTGGCGCAGATGATCTTGATGACGGCTTTGACGCTGCCCAACAGGCCAACGCCGAATATTTTGACCTGTATCTTGCCCCCGGTATAGAACAGCAGTCTTTAAACCGGGCCCTTAACCTGCCGGCATCCGATAGAATTCTGTCCGGGAGAGGATCATCAGATGAGCTCACCGGCAATATAGATGCTTTGTTTTTAAGGGTATGCAGTATCCTGGACATGCGTTTATATAATTATAAGGGAAGTATCAAGGTTTGCCGGGATTTTAACCAGCTTAGGTCAATCTACGAAAGGTTGTTTGATAAGGACCTTTCCGGGCAAAAATCGTTTTATGTTTTCAGCAATAATTCTATTTATATTTCTGCCGACAGCTTTAAGCGGGAAATTCTCGGGCATGAAATTGCTCATGCAATAATCAGCCATTATTTTGTAGTTTTGCCTCCGGTTAAAGTGCAGGAGGTTCTGGCTTGTTATGTTGAATATCAGCTGCGTAAGGGCGATTAACATATTAAGCCTTGAGAGCTTTATTTTTTTAATTTAACTGATAATCAGGAGGTTGTCTGATGATGCTTAAAAGAAGCAGTATCAAATTTGCGGTTTTTTTGTTATTGGCCTGTTTTTTTGCGGGATGCCATAAGAATAATTCAGTTGATAAAAAGGTTGTGGCGCGGATAAATGATTATGACCTTACGGTTGCGGATTTCCGCAGCGAAGCAGTTGCACTAAAGGACAATAAGAATCTTTCTTCAGACCCGAATAAAGCCAAGGAGCAGCTTCTGCAGGATATTATTAGAAAGAAACTGTTTATTCAGGAGGCGCAGAAGCTTAATTTTGACAAACAGAAATATTTCATGAGCGAGATTGAGCGTTATTGGGAGCAGGCTCTTTTAAAGCTGTTGTTTATTAAAAAAACCGAAGAGTTGTACCGTAGCATAGACGTAAGCCCTGCTGAAATAGAAGAGCAGTATAATAAGATGAAGAAAAGGTTTTATGCCCAGATAATAATTCTGGACGATAAATTTGCCGCCGAGATGTTTAGCCAGCCGGGTGAGAATTTTGACCGGTTAAAAAATAACTTCCGTAATAACATTATCAATTCAAAAGGCCCGGCATGGTTTAGCGCTTCGGAACTGCCTGCGAATATGGAGAATGTGCTTTATCTGCTTAAGGCCGGGCAGGTAAGCGTACCTATACAGTATTCCGGCAATTGGGCGGTAATCCGGCTGATCAAACAAGAAGATGTAGCGCTGGAGCCTTTGGATAAGGTATCGGACAGGATCAGGCATAGCCTGCTTGAGGCTAAGAAATCCCAGGCTTTGGAGAAATGGATGGAAGAGGTCAGGGATAGCGCCAAGGTAAAGATCCACAAGAAGGTCTTTGAAGAGATAAATCTTTAACGCGCCATTGCCGGCAGGGCACGCCGGCGCGCGTTTCTTTCGTAAGGAGGCTTTATGGAAAAGGCAGCGGTAAATAAAAGAAAAAATTATTTTATCAAGAAAAAATTTCAAACCGGTTTTATTATCAAATTCTCCCTGTTGGCTATTGCAGGTTCGGCTGTTTCAGGGCTTATTATTTATCTTTTGTCGCGGAATACCGTTACTACTGCGTTTGTAAATTCGCGGCTGACAATTAAAAGTACGGCGGATTTTATACTCCCTGCGGTCCTTTTGAGCTGTGTTGCAGTGGTAATTGTTATAGGCCTGGCTGCGATAGGCCTTACTTTATTCGTATCGCATAAGATTGCCGGCCCGCTTTACCGGATCGAAAAGGATATAGAAGAAGTCGCTGCCTGCAACTTGAATGTCAGGTTCGGCCTGCGCAAAACAGATGAACTTAAGGCCATGGCTGCCTGTTTGGATAAAATGGTCCAGAATTTGCGTTCGGACATGGTTTTATTAAAAGAAGCGGCCAGCGAGCTGGACCTGCACGCTCCTCAGGAGTTAAGGCCGCACGTGCATAAAATAAAACAGGTAGTGGACAAATTCAGGATTTAGAAGTTTAATCTTTAATTATGAAATTTTATAAAAAGCCGGTGATTACGGCTTTGTTTATTTTGGCCTTGATGATAAAAATCGGCTGCTGCTCTGATTATTCTGAAGCATCCGGAAAGTATGATGACTGGGGCAGTTTTTCGGGAAATTATTTTGACATTCAGGTTGAGCCGGGTGTTGACCTTAAATTTGTGTATAGAATGCTTACCCGCAGGTTCTATTACGCTAATTCAGCGGCGCATCTGGGGCAGTTTTCGGATATAAAGGACAAAATTGCCTTCCGGCTGGATGAGTTGATGGAGCGCGTTAAACAGGTGCTTGATATTTATCCTGCGGGTAATTTTAAAGTAGGCATCCGTATATACAAAGACCGCAAAGGGCTTAACCGGGAGTATTTTGATATTTTTAACGCTCCGGCAGATTATAAATCATTTTATATCCATAAATTCCAGAAGATATATGTTTCGCAAGAAGACATCAGCGATTCATTAATGGCCCATGAAATGGGGCATGTGGTAGTTGACCATTATTTTAAAGTTGTGCCGCCGGAAAAGATCAGAGAAATGATTGCCTCATACGTGGACCTTCACTTGGAGGACAGTAAATAACTATGTTCGGTTCTTATTTTCAAGTTACTGCCATATCGGTTTTGCAGGTTTGTATATTAGGGGCGATAGGGTATCTTCTGGTCAAGATTAATATCCTTAACCCCTGTTCGCTTAATGCCCTTAGCCGCATGGTCATTGAAGTGACGTTGCCGCTTCTAATATTCTGTCAGCTGATCCGGAGGTTTAGTTTTTCCTTATATCCTGACTGGTGGATTTATCCGTTGATCAGCGCCGGTATAACCTTGCTTGGGTTGGCAGTAGGATGGGCCTTTAGCTGGTTTATTAAAGGCCGGCGGCACAAAGCGCAGTTTATCGGACTGGTGACATTTCAGAATTCCGGGTATCTGCCGCTGGCGTTGATAGCGGCACTTTTGGCACCGGATAAATTATCCGATATGCTTGTATATTTGTTTTTATTGCTATTAGGGTTTAACCTGATTATGTTCTCTCTCGGGGTATATCTTCTTACTGCGGAGAAAGAGTCTAAATTCAAGGCTGCTACTTTGCTGAATCCTACGGTAATCGCTACTTTAATCAGCTTAGCGTTTGTTTATGCGGGGTTATCAGCGGTTATTCCCGATGCAGTGCTTGTTCCTTTAAAAGCCGTGGGAGATTGCACTATACCTTTGGCTGTATTTGTTGTAGGCGCCAGCCTTGCCCAGATTAAATTAAGGCATATAGACAAAAAGGCCATGTTTTGGATGGTTTTGGCTAAATTAATAGTATTGCCGGTTTTAGGGCTATTGTTGATATTACGCATAAGGTTACCCGAGTTGATCGGTTTAATGATACTGATACAATTGGCAATGCCTCCGGCCACCAGTTTATCGGTAGTTACGGCAAATTATAAGAAAGAGGACCTGTTGATCAGTCAGGGGATTTTTATCGGGCATATTGTCAGCATATTTACGATCCCCTTGTTTTTAAGTTTATATTTTATCTTGAGTGTGATAAAATGAAAGTAATTGCCACTAACCGCAAGGCCTACAGAGACTATGTTGTAATTGAGTCATTTGAGGCAGGGATTGAATTGAAGGGCAGCGAAGTAAAATCCTTAAGGGACGGCAAGGTTAATCTTGAAGACGGATTTGCCCGTGTTGACGGCAACGAAATATTTTTATTTAATGTCCATATAAGCCCTTATGCCTTTTCAAGTTATCTAAATGTGGAATCTGCGAGGCAGCGAAAGCTACTTTTACATAGGGCCCAGATTGACAGATTAGCCGTGCAGTTAGCGCAAAAGGGGTTGACGTTGGTCCCTTTAAAGGTATACTTTACCGAGAAGGGGATAGCTAAAATTGAACTAGCTCTTTGTAAAGGCAAGAAATTATACGATAAACGCCATGATATCAAAAAGCGCGAAATCGATATGAAATTACGCAAAGAGATGAACAACAGAAGGAAGTAGCATTAATTTGGTATTTATTGGTATTATTTAAGTAGTGTTATCCCGGAGTATCTTGGGATTTAATATATGGGGGTGAATGGGCTCGACTTGAGGCGGTCGGGTAAGAGCAGCATGTCGCGGATGCAAGGTCGGCCGCGTTACCAATTCCTTGCAAAATACAAACGCTACAAATCGTTTGTTACCCGTTATGCCTAAGCCAATGGCTATGCCATTTGCCGGCATGACACCAGCCTTCGCTAACTAAATTAGCGAAGCCTCTATCCGTTTTCGCCCGCGAGGCGGAATAGAGACCCAGCGGGCTGGCTCCGGGGGATTTGCCTTCGAGTCCGGAGTAAGATTAAGAAAGGCTGCTGTCTGCGAAGCCCGCCTGATAGGCGCTGCAGATTTAAGACAAAATGTCAGGATAAACATGTAGCGGCTTTTATTTGACAACTTAAGGACGCGGGTTCGATTCGTTAGAGTCGCGCTAAGAAGTAATTCTTAGTGAAAACCTGGCTTACATCAGGGAAACCTTAACGTGCCTGCCTGTTATCAGGCGGGATGACGATGGTAATCCTGAGGGGTGCAAGCCCTGCAGAGACTCCTTCGCAGTAAGAAGGGATAGGAGGCGAGAGCCGTTGAATGAAGCCGAGAAGGCGTATTTAGCGGGAATTGTTGATGGTGAGGGTACAGTCACTCTTGTGAAAAATCATAAGAATGAGACTCCTACGCCAAGTGTATCCATAGCCAATAATAGTTTAAAGTTATTGGAGTGGGTTAAAGTAAAGGTTGGCGGAGTGATTGTATCGAAAAAGAAGTACAAATTGCACCACCATGATTCTTACGCATGGTCTGTCCGACAGGACAGGGCAATACGTTTACTGGGCGACATCAAGAAGTATCTAATTATCAAAAGGCCGCAGGCGGAGTTGATAACCCGGAGATATAAAACTGTTACTCATAGGGCTGGGAAATATACTTCGGAGATGTTGAATAAGAAAATGCTTCTTGTGGCTGAAATTAGAAAACTCAATCAACGGTAAAATTTATGCTTTCTATAATACGCCAGGCTCCGTTGCAGTCTAAACGGATGAAGAGATAGTCCATGCTAATCGGGAACGATTAGATGACATGTCCCGCCACCTCCACCAAATTTTTGCGCTTTGCGCAAAAATTAGAGCAATTGAGCATTAGAGATTAGAACAATAGAGCTAATGATCAATTGCGGTCTATTTTCAATTTTCTATTGTTCTAAGGAATGGAAGAAACTATTTTAAAACGTAATTTTCTTTATTTACTTGTACCTTGCGCCTTGTGCCTTGCCGCTCTATCCGGCTGCGCTACAGTCCCGGTTGAGCAGGGTAGGCCCGGAACAGGTTATAAGCCCTCGTCAATATGCTATCTTAATATTAAAAAAGTAGTAATTGACGCAGGCCATGGCGGGTATGACCCGGGAGCTATCGGCCGCACTGGCCTAAAAGAAAAAGATGTTAATCTTGACCTGGCAAAGAAACTCAGGCGCCTGCTGGAAGATCAGGGCGTACAGGTAGTAATGACACGCTCCAGCGATGAGTATGTACCGTTATCTAAACGCGTAGAAATAGCAAATAAGTCCCACGCAGATTTGTTTATAAGTATGCATGCAAATGCTAACCGTACGCGCAGTTTAAACGGGTTTGAGATTTATTATGTTTCTCCTTCGGCCAATGACCCAAAGCGCGCCATGAATGCCGCGCATAACATTGCCTTGAACCTGAATCCGGATTATTTCGCGGCGCGTTCTACGAACCTGAAAGCAATACTCTGGGATATGATCTATACTGACAGCCGCGCTGAATCAATAAGGCTGGCGCGTTCAATCTGCCGCAGTATTGACAGGGATTCTTCTGCCCGGGTTATAGGCGTTAAGGGGGCTAATTTTTATGTTTTAAGAGGCGCGACTATCCCGGCTATATTGGTAGAAATAGGTTTTTTGTCCAATGCCGCCGAGGAAAGGCTTTTACGAAGCAATTCTTACCGGCAGCAGATAGCCGTAGCTATTGTTGACGGGTTAAACCAGTATGCTAAAAGTTTAGCCATGTCGGAAGAGGTAAGAAAATGAGCAAATCAATAGGGGTATTTGATTCAGGGGTGGGAGGGCTTACCGTTGCCGGAGAGCTTATCCGCCAGCTACCCAATGAGAATATAATCTACTTCGGGGATACTGCGCGCGTGCCTTACGGCATCAGGTCGCAGGAAACTATCATCCGCTATTCTGTTGACGATGCGCTGTTTTTATTAAAGCACGATGTTAAGCTTATCTGCGTTGCCTGCAATACCGCATCAAGCGTGGCGCTTCCGGTGATAAGGAATCATTTTAAAGTACCTGTTGTGGGGGTAATAATTCCCGGGGCCAAAGAAGCAGTTTACGCTTCGCGCAATAAACGTATCGGAGTCATCGGGACCCGCGGCACAATAAAAAGCCGCTCATACGAAAAAGAGCTTAAACGGCTTGACCCTAAGGTCAAAGTATTTGCCCAGGCCTGCCCTTTATTTGTTCCTTTTGCCGAAGAAGGCTGCTTAAGCGGCTCAGAGATAAGCTCAATTGCGGCAAAATACCTTAAACCCTTAAAAAACGCAAAGGTTGATACTTTAATACTTGGATGCACGCATTATCCGCTGCTTAAGCCGGTGATAAAGAAAATAATGGGGAATAATGTAACTTTGATAGATTCGGCAAGGCAGGTGGCATTAGAAGTGAAGAATATCCTGACTAGCGAAGGCCTGCTTAACGGAAAGCATAAAGCAGTGTATAAATTTTTTGTCAGCGATAATCCGGAGTGGTTTTCAAGCCTGGCGCACAGGTTCCTGGGAAGGCAGGTCATGGGGGTAAAGGTAAATGTATAGCATAAAAGTAGAAGAGTATTTCAGCTCAGCCCATAATCTAAGGGGCTATAAAGGCAAGTGCGAAGAGCTGCACGGGCATAACTGGAAGATCGAAGCCTGTATAAAGTCTAAAAAGACGGATAAGACAGGGATGGTGGAAGATTTTTCCTGCGTCAAAAGCGCTTTACGCCGCGTGCTTGAGGGTTTAGACCATAAATACCTTAATTCATTACCCTATTTTAAAAAAGTAAATCCTACCTCTGAAAATATAGCTAAATATATTTTTACTAAGCTGAATCAGGAGTTCCCTCAATTGTCCTCGGTTACTGTTTGGGAATCGCATAATTCCAGCGCAACTTACTATGAAGAGTAAAAAGGCCCGGCGCGCCGGCAGGAAGGCGGTGGTACTTTTGTCCGGCGGGCTTGATTCGGCGGTAACGCTTTATTACGCTAAAAACGCAGGCTATAAATGCTTATGCTTGGGATTTGATTACGGCCAGCGCCATTTAAGGGAGCTTGAATGTGCAAAAGAGCTTTGCCGTAGGGCAAAAGCAGAATTTCAGTTGATTAAATTTGCAATGCCATGGAAGGGCTCGGCATTGCTGGATAAGAAAGAGAAGCTTAAGGGGCATAGGTTAGGGGATAAGAGCATTCCAAATACTTATGTGCCGGCAAGGAACATTATTTTTTTAAGTTTTGCGCTTTCCTGCGCCGAAACTGTCAAAGCGGAAAAAATATTTATCGGGGCCCATTCGCAGGACTACAGCGGTTATCCTGATTGCCGGCCGGAATTTTACAAGTCTTTTGCAAAAGTGGTAAAATCCGGCACTAAGGCAGGCGTGGAAAATAAGCCCGTAGCTGTAGAAACCCCGTTGTTATATAAATTTAAGTCTGATATAATAAAAATGGGAATCAGGCTGAGAGTGCCTTTTGAGTTGACATGGTCTTGTTATAAAGGCGGAAAGCGCCCGTGTAACGAGTGTGACAGCTGTACATATAGGAAAAAAGGATTTAAAGAGGCGGGTATTGCGGATCCGGCAATTTAATGGTCAAGGGTAAAATTACAGAAATATTTGACAGCGTACAGGGGGAGGGGCTGTATCTTGGCGAAAGACAGCTTTTTGTGCGTTTGCACGGCTGTAATATGAAGTGCCGTTTTTGCGATACCAAGGCCAGCCGTTTTATGGAATATCATCCGCATGAGCTGTTAAAAGAGCTGGATATGTATGAGGATAATTTCCACTCAGTGTCTTTTACCGGTGGAGAGCCGCTGGTGCAGAAAGATTTTTTAAAAAGCGCGCTTGAATTGACTAATAAAGCCGGATACAGGAATTATCTGGAAACCAACGGCACGCTCCCTGATGCGCTCAAGGAAGTAATCGCGCATGTAGATATTGTGGCAATGGACCTGAAATTGCCTTCATCTACCGGAGCTGCGGCATACTGGCAGACGCATACGGAATTTTTGGCTATTGCCGCCCAGAAGGAAGTGTTCCTGAAAGCGGTTATCTGTAAGGATACCTCTGATATGGACCTGCGGCTGGGGATAGAGCTGATTAAAAGCGTTCATCGCGCCGGCATGCTTGTTTTACAGCCGAATTTTTTTGAAGATTCTATTGAATTACGCCAAAAGATAGAAAAATACCGCGATATATGCCTGGAAAATAATATCCTTACCTGTGTTATACCTCAGATGCATAAAGTGACGTGGATGCCATGAAGAAAAAATCATCTTATGAAGGCTTACAGGAAAAAGTCAGGGCAATAAAGACGCCTGAAATAGAAATCTGGAAGAACCAGTTCCCGGATAGGGATTATACCATCATTCTGGATGTGCCGGAATTTACCTGTATTTGCCCGAAAACCGGATTGCCGGATTTCGCGCAGATAAAGATTGAGTATTCGCCGGACAGGTACTGCATTGAATTAAAATCTTTTAAAATGTATACGATTTTCTGGCGCGATGTGGGGATTTTCCATGAAAATGTGATTAACAGGATGATGGAGGATTTTGTTAAGGCCTGCGAGCCGAAGTCGGTCAAGATCACCGGTGTATTTAATCCCCGCGGCGGCATAACTACAACCGTTATCAGGGAGTATGCGAAAGAATGAGGATAATCACGGCGAGTAAAATATGCGATATAGTGGAACAGCTTTGCCTGCAGGCGAATTTTATCCTCAGGCCCGATGCCTTAAATGGATTAAAATCCGCGCATAAGAGAGAAACTAAGCCCTTGGCTAAAAAAGCTTTAGATGCCATAATTGCCAATGCCTTTGAAGCAAAAAGGAATAAATTAGCCATTTGTCAGGATACTGGTTTACCTGCGGTATTTGTTGAGCTGGGGCAGGAAGTGCGCGTTAAGGGAAATTTAAAATCCGCTATTATAAAAGGCGTTGAGTCCGGTTACAAAAAAGGTAATCTGCGGGATTCAATAGTCAGTGATCCTTTATTAAGAGGGAAACCCGGTTTTAAGCCGGCTATTATACATATGGATATTGTTCCCGGCTCAAAAATAAAACTTACTGTTTTGCCGAAAGGCTTTGGCTGTGAAAATAAGACTCAATTAAAAATGTTTAAGCCCACTGTAAAAATAGAAGAGATTAAAAAATTTATTGTTGACACGGTCAGGTCTGCCGGAGCCGATGCCTGCCCGCCGTATGTGGTGGGTGTGGGAATCGGAGGCAGCGCGGATTACGCGGTGCTTTTGGCCAAGAAAGCACTGTTAACCAAGCTTCAATCTCCAAATTCCCAGCTTCAGGCTGAGCTGCTAAGAGGAATAAACAAGCTTAATATAGGCCCAATGGGTTTTGGCGGCAGGGCTACGTGCTTGGCAGTAAATATCAAAAAGCACCCTACGCATATTGCCGGACTTCCTGTGGCGGTGAATATCAGCTGCCATGCCTTGCGCAGCGCAACTAAAACATTATAATGCTGATAAAGAATTTAAAAGCCGGGCAGATTTTATCATTAAGCGGCACTATTTATACTGCGCGCGATCAGGCGCATAAAAGGCTGGTTGAAGCGCTGAAAAATAATAAAAAGCTTCCCATAGACTTAAAAGGGCAGATGGTTTATTATTGCGGGCCGGCACAAACGCCCAAAGGCAGGGTTATCGGCTCTTGCGGCCCGACTACAAGTAGCCGCATGGATGAATTTACTGCACCGTTATTAAAGGCCGGCCTTAAAGGCATGATTGGAAAAGGCAATCGCTCGGCAGAAGTGATAGCAGCGATAAAAAAGCATAAGGCGGCTTATTTTACTACTTTTGCCGGATGTGGAGCGTTGTTATCAAGATTTGTGGTAAAAAAAGAAATTGCTGCCTATAAAGACCTTGGCCCGGAGGCAATTTACAGGCTCCAGGTGCGTAATTTTCCGCTTGTCGTTGCAATAGATTCAAAAGGAAGGAATATTTTTAAAACAGTAAAATAACCAAGGATTAAATATGCGCTTAGATGGAAGGGGTTTGGAAAAATTAAGGAAATTATCCATAACCAGGAATTTTTTGAAATATGCCGAGGGCTCATGCCTGATTGAAATGGGCAATACAAAAGTCATTTGTAGCGCATCAATAGATGAAAATGTGCCTCCGTTTTTAAGGAATTCCGGAAATGGCTGGGTTACTGCTGAATACGGCATGCTTCCGCGTTCATGCAAATCAAGGATCTCCAGAGGAAAAGATTCCGGCAGGACCTATGAAATCCAGCGGCTGATAGGCAGGTCTTTGCGCACAGTTACTGATACAAAAAGAATAGGCGAGAGGACTGTCTGGATAGACTGCGATGTCCTTCAGGGCGACGGCGGTACCCGTACCGCATCTATAACCGGAAGTTTTATTGCTTTAGTAGATGCCTTGAATAAAATAAAAAAAGAAGGGTTAATTGCTGAAATCCCGGTCAAAGAATATGTGGCGGCAATCAGCGTAGGAATCGTGGGCGGTGAATTGATGCTGGACCTTAATTACGAAGAAGATTCCAAGGCCGAAGTGGATATGAATGTGATTATGACTTCAGCAGGGGAATTTATTGAAATTCAAGGCACAGCCGAGCGCAAGCCTTTTAATAAAGCCCAGATGGATAAAATGCTGCATTTGGCAAAGGCGGGTATAGAAGAGCTCATCGCAGAGCAGAAAAAATTATTAAAAGATATTCTATGAGTTTTGAGCTGGTAGTTGCCACTAAGAATAAAAAAAAGCTGCAGGAAATAAGAGACATCCTCTCCGGATTAGGCCTTAAGATTACCTCTATCGTTGATTATCCCAACCTGCCGAGAATAATCGAAAACGGAAAGACATTTAAGTCAAACGCCGCTAAGAAAGCCCTCAAAATCGGCTCGCATCTGCATAAGTTGACCATGGGCGAAGATTCCGGGCTTTGCGTTAATGCTTTAGCAGGCAGGCCGGGGATTTATTCATCCAGATTTTCCGGAAAAAATAAGAGTGACGCGCAGAACAATGCCAAACTTTTACGGCTTTTGGAGGGCCTGCCTATGAGTAAAAGGCGCTCGCATTATACCTGCGCTGTTGCTTTGGCAGACGGTAAAAGGCTTATTGCTGTTGTGGAGGGGAAATGTTTCGGCATAATTGCCAGGGAATTAAAGGGCAGCCAGGGCTTTGGTTATGACCCGTTATTTCTCATTCCGCGCTATAAAAAGACTTTTGGCCAGCTGGGAGAAGGCATTAAGCATAAAATGAGCCATAGGTATAAAGCCCTGAAGCAGATACGCAAAATCATCGAGAAATATATTGAGAAACACCCCTGTAGTTGATATAATAAAAATTTACCCGGGGAGTGGCTCAGCTTGGCTAGAGCGTCTGCTTTGGGAGCAGAAGGTCGTGAGTTCAAATCTCACCTCCCCGACCAATAATTTAATGATTAAATTTGCGCCTGTAGCTCAATTGGATAGAGCAACTGCCTTCTAAGCAGTAGGTTGGCCGTTCGATTCGGCCCAGGCGCACCATTATAAAATATGAAATTCCTGGTTAAATTATTATTCGGTTTTTTTATTTTTGTATGCATTTTTTTATGTGTTATTTATCTTTTTCTGATAATCGCAGGCAAAGGCTATTTTATAAACAAGCTTGAAGAGGCAACGAAAAGAAAAGTTACAATCGGACGGCTTGATGTAACGCCTTTGCTTAAACTGCACATTAAAAAACTTGAGATAGAAGGCTTGGTTAGAATAGAGCGTATAACGATTGCTCCCAGCTTAGTGCGCCTTTTGGTAGCGACTACTGCTTTTAACGATATAAGGGTTATTAACCCTGAATTAATTATAGAAAAGCCGCTTGAGAAGAAAGAGCCGCTGCCCGGAGTGGTATCGGTGCAGCAGCCGCCTTTAACAGGAGAAACCCAGGCGGAAGCTGAAGTTGAGACGGCTCAAGTAAAAAAACATCTTCCATTCCTCATCTTTAAAAATATTCTTGTAAAAGGGGGAAGGATAAACTTTATAGACCCTAATGCCGGCAAGAGCGGCATAAAGATAGAGATAAAAGATATTGATTTTAATCTGACAAACCTGTATCTTATGCCTGTATCGGCAATAGCGAACTTCAAGCTCAGCGGTAAGATACCGTGGGGCAAGGAAGGCGCAGAAGAGGGCAGGATAAATTTTGAAGGCTGGGCAAACCTGCGCAAGAAAAATATTGAGGCTGTTTTAAGGGTGGAGAAGATAGACGGGGTTTATCTCTATCCTTATTATTCGGCGTGGGTTGATTTGGAAAAGGCGCGTATTGAAAAAGCAAACCTGAATTTTAACAGCGATATCGTCGGCATAAATAATAAGGTCACTGCGCAGTGTCATCTTGAGTTGACTGATATTGTGCGCAAGCCCAAGCCTGAAGAGCAGCCTGAAGAGCAGGCCGCCAAGATTACGGACGTGATCCTGGATATGTTTAAATCCATGGATCAGGGTAAAATAGTGTTAGATTTTACTATAAAGACCAAAATGGACAAGCCGGAATTCGGCTTGAGCGACGTGATTAGCGCGGTTGAGGATAAATTTGCCCAGGCGCAGACAAGTGAAGTTTCTGCCAAGGGGTTGGCAATGTTGCCGGGAAAATTGCTTGAAGGCACGGCAAAAGGGGCAACGGATTTTTTCAAGGCGCTTATTTTTGGCACTATTGATGCAGGTAAACAGGTATTCAAAACTGTCGGCGAGTCTTTTAAGAAGCCCAAACCCAAAGCCCCGGCAGAGGTAAAGAAATAGATCTGGTAGCTATAGCTCAACTGGTTAGAGCATCTGACTGTGGTATTGTTTATTGTTTTGACATTCGGCTAGCTTTTTGATATGATTAAACTATGATAGAGCAAAAATGTAATATTTGTGGGAAAAAGTTCTATGTTAAAAACTTTCATGCAAAGAAAGGTTGGGGTAAATATTGTTCAATAAAATGCCGTACTAAAGGTCAGATTAAAGGTAGATGGGTTGGGTGTGATTATTGTGGAAAACGCATTTGGAGGACTCCGAAGGACTTTAAGAGGTCGAAAAGAAAAAAGTTTTTCTGTTCAGTTGGTTGTCATTGTGCTTGGGAAAATAAAAATGTACGGCTGGGAGTGAATGCTTCAAATTGGGTAGCCGGAACAACCGTTTATCGTGCTTTATTGAAGCGATCGGGGATAGCCCAAAAATGCAGGCGTTGCGGTATAACTGATAAAAGAGTTTTATCTGTACATCATAAAGATGGAAATAGAAGAAATAATAAAATAGATAATTTGGAATGGCTCTGTCGGAATTGCCACTGTATTATTCATTTATGTTAGTTTTTGGTGGGCGTAGCTCAATTGGTTAGAGCGTCAGACTGTGGCTCTGAAGGTTTGCGGGATCGTTCCCCGTCGCCCACCCATAAATTATTGTGTCACAATAGTTTAGGTAATTAAGACTGCACTGCTAATTAGCAATGCAGCCAGTATCTGTCCTGCTATCTTTAAAACAAACTCTTGAAACCGGGCTTAAGAGGGGGTAAAATATAGTTCAACCAGGCAGGTAGCAGTGATTCTATGAAAAAGTATGCCCGAAGCACTCAATTCAACCTTCACAGCCGCTAATTTAATCAAGGCCAGTGAGGGTTTTTTAATGGATTGAGTGGGCCTTAGGAGGAAGCAATATATGGAAAATAAAATAGTTAATTTTTTAAATAAGGACATCTGGCGGATACGCCTTAAGGATATGCCGCGGAAGCGTTCATTTTTTATAAGAACCCTAAGGATTGTTCTCTTGTCGCTACGCGGTTTCAATGAAGATAAATGTTCTTTGCGTGCCTCGGCTCTGACATTTTACAGCCTTCTTTCTATCGTGCCTGTGTTTGCTATGATTTTCGGTATAGCCAAGGGGTTTGGAATGGATAAGATGCTGGAGCAGCATATTATGGATAGAATTACTGTCCAGAATGAAATAATTACAAATATAATTAATTTTTCCCATTCTCTGCTTGAGAATACAAAAGGTGGAGTTATTGCCGGGATAGGTGTGGCGCTTTTATTCTGGACGGTAATTAAGGTATTAGGGAATATTGAGCGGTCTTTCAACGATATCTGGGGAATTAAGGGCATGCGTAGCCTCATGCGCAGGTTCGCGGATTATCTTTCGGTAATGTTAATTTGTCCCATATTGTTGATTTTAGCAAGCAGCGTTACCGTTTTTATAAACACACAAGCAAAAATGATAACCCAGAAGATAGCCTTATTGGGGGCATTTGCGCCTTTTATAAATTTTGTACTTGATTTCTTACCTTATACCATAATCTGGGTAGTGTTTACCTTCATCTATATTTTTATCCCCAATACCAAAGTTAATTTTAAATCAGCCATCCTTGCGGGCATAGTCGCAGGTACGGCTTATCAGCTTATGCAGTGGGGATATGTCTATTTTCAGGTAGGCGTTGCCAAGTATAATGCCATATATGGAAGTTTTGCCGCTTTGCCTCTTTTTCTGGTATGGTTGCAGTTAAGCTGGAGGATTGTACTTCTGGGGGCGGAAATTTCTTTTGCCCACCAGAACGTGGATACCTATGAATTTGAGCCGGATTGCCTGAACGTTAGCCATTCCTTTAAGAATCTCCTTACATTAAGGATAGTTAATCTATTAAGCAAGAATTTCGCTAAAGGCAAGAAGGCACTTACCGCGCATGAGATATCTCATGTCTTGGGCATTCCTATAAGGCTGGTTCGTGACATAGCATATGAGTTGACCCAAAGCGGAATTTTTGTCGCTGTCCAAGAATCGACTGGCAGGGTGCCCACATACCAACCGGCAGTTGATATAAATTTACTCTCCATAAAATATGTTATTGATAAATTGGAAGGCCGGGGAAGTGATTCTATACCAGTAGTGGGCACAGAAGAGTTAGAAAGAATTAGAGATAGCCTCCAGAGTTTTAACAGGATATTAGAGAAATCGCAGGAAAACCTGCTTTTAAAAGATATATAAAAGGAGATTAGAATGTCAATAATTAAAGAATTCAAGGATTTCGCTATAAAAGGCAATGCTATAGACATGGCAGTAGGTATTGTAGTGGGAGCATCCTTTAATAAAATTATTAATTCTTTAGTAAATGATGTTATTATGCCTCCAATTGGCATGCTTATAGGTGGTGTTGACTTCAAGAATTTAGTTATTACCCTTAAAGCTGAGACACTTACTGAGGCGGCAGTTAATTTGAGGTATGGGCAATTTATTAATAATATTATTGATTTCTTGATTGTTGCATTCTCAATCTTCATTGTAATTAAGGGTATTAATATTCTAAAGAGAAAGCAGCCGGAACAATCAAAAAAGGAGGCGTAATGAAGATTTTAAAGATTATTTTGGCAATAATTCTTCCGCCGGTGGCAGCATTCATGCAGGTTGGCCTTTCTGTTAACTTCTGGGTAAATATTGTCTTATGCCTTTTTTTCTATATCCCGGGAATTATACATGCACTCTGGTTAGTATTAACCGATAAAAAATAAGAGTACCCGGCATTCAAGCTTTACTTTTTTTAAAAAGGAGGTAATACTTATGGGAAAAGCATTATTATTAGCGGCAATTGTCTGTTTAAGTTGCGGCGTGCTTTTAAGCTCAGGCTGTACAAAGAAGTCTGGTTCGGCAAGCGAGGCAATTCAAAGCTCCCAATCGCTTAAGACTGTTCAGGAAAAGGCAGATTATCTTATCAAGCAGGCGGAGGCATTTTATAACTCTAAGGAGTTTCAGCAGGCTATCCAGACTGCTCAGTATATATTAAACAATTTGGATAAGAATTCTCAGCCGGCTCAAGACCTGATTGAAAAGGCAAAGGCCCAGCTTCAAGCTACTGCCCAGAAAGCAGCCGGGGATATAAAAAGTACACTTTTAGGTAATTAGGAATACTGAGCGTATAATCCGGGAATTCTCTTGTTTAATCAAGAAAATGCCCGGATTTTAGGCCGGACAGTGCCTTAACTTGAAAAGGAAAATCAAATGAACAGGGTATTGGTGTTTTTAATCGTAATATTTATGCCGGTATTTTCTCTTGCCGAAACTATTGAGCTAAAAAACGGAAAAGTGGTGGAGGGAAAGATTGTAGAGGAAACAGCAGATTGGATCAAGGTTGATACAGGGATAGGCGTTAATATAACGTATTATAAAGATGAATTAAAAGATTATAAGAAAGAAATTACCTTCACGCATCGCGAGCCAAGCGATTACAAAACAGGCGTTGTTAATCAGAAAGAAGTTAAATTGCCTGCAGTTTTTACAATGGATGAATTGACCCCGGAACAAAGAGAATACGTTGATAAAAACTATATCACAACCGGCGTGGCCCAGTTGGATTTGTCATCTAAAGACTCCGGGGTTAAAATCCGCCCTCCAAATCCTGAAGAGTTGACTATTGCAGCAAACAAATTATTTCAACATAGGCGTTTTCAGGAAGCGCTGGTAAAAATTCAAGAGGCGATAGATCAGGACCAAGATTATCTTGAGGCTTACCGTGTTAAGGCAGACATACTTCAGGAAAGCGGATCTGCTGATCAAAGCATTCCTCTTTATAACAAAATTTTAGAAAAAAGCCCCGCTGATGACATGGTTTATATGAATAGGGGATATGCGTATGGGCGTTTAGGGCAATTTAACCGGGCTATTGAGGATTATAATAAAGCCCTTGAGCTTAATCCGAATAATATCAATGCAATCAGCGCCCGGGCTTCTGCTTATATGCAAACCGGCGAGATCAGCCTTGCAAAGAAAGACTATGAAACCCTGATTAGCTTTGATCAGGAACAGGCTTATTTTGGTTTAGGAAATGTCGCTGGTTACTATCGCAACTGGGATGAGGCCTTAAGTTATTATGATAAGACAATTGCGCTATCGCCTGATTTTGCCCCTGCCTACCTGATGAAGGGCCAGACTCTTTTACAAATGGATAGAAAACAAGAAGCCTTGGAAGCAATAAAAAAAGCCAAATCTTTGGGAATAGCCATTTCACCTGAATTAGAGAAGGCTATCCAGTAGCCGTATGCCATCTCAATAGCCTGCAGTCAAACCCGTTTTTTCTTGACACAATAAAATGTAAATGCTAAACTTGTTATGAACATTTGTTCATAACATAAGTGAGGCGCCTATGAGGCCGAAGAAAACAAGATGGATTAAGTGCGCTCCGGGTGAGCGTTGCTTTAAGCCGCGCTGCAAGCCGTTAAGCCGCTGTGATGGAGTTTATTTATCGCTTGATGAATTTGAGGCAATGCGCCTCGCCTGCCTTGAGGGGCTAAAGCAAGTTGATGCGGCTAAGCTGATGAATATTTCGCGGCCCACGTTTTCCCGCATCTTGACAAGCGCCCAGAGAAAGATAGCTGATGGCTTAGTCAACATTAAGGCTATACGCATTGAAGGCGGATGTTGTGAGGTTAATGGGAGAAAAGTAAAATGAGAGAATGGAGAAAACTTTTATATGCTATAGCGGTATTTTTGGCCTGTTTTTATCTTCCGGTTGAGAACCTGCGGTTTACTAATGCTATTTTTGAGGCGCTTGCGCTTGTTAAATGGTATGCCCGGGAGCATGTGTTGTTATGCCTTGTCCCGGCATTTTTTATTGCAGGGGCCATATCAGTATTTGTAAGCCAGGCTTCAGTAATGAAGTATTTTGGCGTCAAAGCAAATAAGATCCTATCATATAGCGTGGCTTCGGTTTCCGGAGTGATTTTGGCGGTGTGTTCCTGCACAGTTTTGCCTCTTTTTTCCGGTATCTATAAGAGAGGCGCCGGGCTTGGCCCGGCAATTGCTTTTCTTTATTCCGGGCCTGCCATAAATATTTTAGCTATTATTCTTACGGCGCGTATCCTTGGCTGGCAGATAGGCTTGGCAAGGGCTATAGGAGCCGTGGTTTTTAGTATTGTTATCGGGCTGCTTATGCACCTGATTTTTTTAAAAGAAGAACACGCCCGGCACGCTAAAGGCGGCCTTCAATTCGGCGAGGTTAAAGCAGGCCGGCCGTTATGGCAGGACATTGTTTATTTCTTTTCTATGGTTGCGATACTTGTGTTTGCCAATTGGGGTAAGCCCTTGGAAGGGGATGTTGGTATCTGGAGTTTAATCTATTCTGCTAAATGGTGGATTACCGGATTTTTCTTGGTGGTTTTAGGGCTGACGCTCATTAATTGGTTTAAGAAGGATGAGATTAAGGAATGGACATTTGCTTCATGGGGCTTTGCCTTACAAATATTACCGCTTCTTTTAGGCGGCGTTTTAATCTCCGGGTTCCTTTTGGGCCGGGTTGGCCACGAAGGCGTTATCCCATCCCGCTGGGTGGAGGCATTAGTCGGCGGTAATTCTTTAAGGGCAAATTTATTTTCTTCAATAGTGGCGGCTTTTATGTATTTCGCAACGCTTACAGAGGTGCCTATTTTGCAAGGGCTGATTGGATCCGGCATGGGCAAGGGGCCTGCTTTGGCGCTTCTTTTAGCCGGGCCTGCTTTGAGTTTGCCAAGCATGCTGGTTATTCGCGGCGTTATTGGTACAAAAAAAACCGTTATTTATGTCTGCCTTGTTGTAATTATGGCTACTATAAGTGGTATGATTTTCGGGGCGATTGTTAAGTAGGAGGTATTTTCTATGAGGAAAAAAATAAACGATATAAAAAAAATTGTCAGAGACGGCTACGCAAAAGCATTGTCGCGGGAAACTTCATGTTGTTCTTCAAGTTCATGCTGTGGCGGTGTAACGCAGGCAGAAGATGTCAGTAAAAAAGTAGGTTATAGCGATGCTGAATTGAACGCCGTTCCGGCAGGAGCGAATTTAGGCTTTGGTTGTGGGAATCCGGTTGCTCTTGCTTCATTAAAGGAAGGCGACGTTGTTCTTGATTTAGGAAGCGGCGCCGGGTTTGACGCATTTTTGTCGGCTCAACGTGTCGGCAAAACCGGCAGAGTTATCGGCGTTGACATGACGCCTGAAATGGTTGCTAAGGCCAAGGAGAACGCCAAGAAAGGCAACTATGCTAATGTGGAGTTTCGTCTGGGTGAAATAGAAAAACTTCCAGTAGAGGATAATTCAATTGACGTGATCATATCAAACTGCGTTATTAACCTGTCGCCGGATAAGGAAACGGTATTTAAAGAGGCGTATCGGGTTTTGAAGGCAGGAGGCCGGCTGATGGTATCAGATTTAGTGTTAGTAAAAGATCTTCCTCAAGAAATCAAAGGTTCTGTTGAGGCTTATGTGGGGTGTCTTGCCGGGGCAATTAAAAAAGACGAATATCTAGGATTTATTAGACAGGCTGGATTTCAGGACATAAAAGTAATCAGCGAAGCCGGTTATCCAATGGATGCCATGTTTGATAATCTTGAGCCTGCACAAGATGCGATAGTCAGTATCAAAGTCTCAGGGTTAAAAAAATAACAGGAGGCTTGAAATGAAGATTGAAATATTAGGTGTTGGCTGCCCGAAATGCAAACAGCTTGCTGCTAATGCCGAAGCAGCGGTAAAAGAGCTGAATATTCAGGCTGAGATTAGCAAGGTAACTGATATTGATGAGATTACCGGATATGGAGTTATGATGACTCCTGCGCTTGCAATTGATGGAGAGGTGGTTTCAGCTGGAAAGGTATTAAACAAAGAGGAAATCAAAAATATTTTAACCGGATAAACGGAGGCAATATTGAAAAAACTATTTCTTATGATTCTGGCACTTATTATGGTAATTAGCTCTGCGACAGCTTTTGCGGCAGATAGCAGTTCAGCGAAAGTCATGGCGTATTATTTCCACGGCTCATTCCGTTGTTATACCTGCAATATGATGGAGAAATACTCCCAAGAGGCTATTGAGGCAAATTTTAAGGATGCTCTTGCTTCAGGCAAGCTTGAGTTTAAGGCGGTCAATGTCGAGGATCGGGGTAACGAGCATTTTGTTGATGATTACAAGTTATACACTAAAGCTTTAATCCTTTCGCTGGTCAAAGACGGTAAAGAAGTTAAGTCAAAAAACCTCGATAAGATTTGGCAACTCGCCCGCAATAAACAGAAATTTATGGAGTATGTGACTGGAGAGGTGAATGCTCTTATGAAGGATGCTCAATGATGGAATTAATAATCGCTTTCAGTTCAGCCTTGTGGCTGGGCATTTTAACCTCAATCAGTCCATGCCCGTTAGCTACAAACATCGCGGCAGTGTCGTTTCTTTCAAAAAAAATCACGCATCCAGCCATGGTGTTTATTTCAGGGCTCGCTTATACGCTGGGCAGGATGGTTGCTTATGCGGTTCTCGGCTGGATCATAATCAGCTCTCTTTTAAGCGTTCCGGAAGTCGCTCAATTCTTGCAGAAATATATGGTCAAGGCCTTAGGGCCTTTATTGATAATCACAGGATTATTTTTATTGGAAGTGATCACGATTAAATTGCCCGGCGTGGCATTGTCCCAAAAGCATCACAATAAGCTGGTGGAGTCCGGTGCTCCGGGAGCGTTTCTTTTAGGGATTATATTCGCCTTGGCGTTTTGTCCGGTTTCAGCGGCGCTATTCTTCGGAAGCCTTATTCCCTTGGCGCTTAATAACAAGGCGGGAATTCTGTTGCCATTTATTTATGGCATAGGAACAGGGCTCCCGGTCTTGATGTTCGCTATTGCGATCGCATTAGGCGTTACTTCAATGAGCCGCTGGTTCCATAAGATCACAAAAATTGAATACTATACTCGTAGGATCACCGGGATAATCTTTATTTTAGTCGGATTGTATTATTCAGGTCTTTATATTGTGAAACTGTTTTAGGGGGGAATAGTTATGGGTGAATGTGCTGTTAGAAGGCTTTCATTTTTGGATAGATTCTTAACGTTATGGATTTTTCTGGCTATGGCGCTTGGGGTATTGTCCGGTTACTTTTTTCCACAGATAGTCGGTTTTTGGAATAAATTTCAAGCCGGGACTACTAATATCCCGATTGCTGCAGGCCTGATTCTGATGATGTATCCGCCTTTGGCAAAGGTAAAATACGAAGAAATGGGCAGTGTCTTCAGGAACACAAAAGTATTACTGCTTACGCTTATCCAGAATTGGATAATCGGCCCGGTGCTGATGTTTATTCTTGCTATTGTATTCTTGCGAGGATACCCTGAATATATGGCCGGGCTTATTATGATCGGCATTGCCCGGTGTATTGCCATGGTCATTGTCTGGAATGAACTGGCTAAGGGCGATACTGAATACTGCGCAGGGCTGGTAGCTTTCAATTCTGTGTTTCAAGTGCTTTTTTATTCCCTGTACGCATGGATTTTTATTACGGTATTGCCGACGTGGTTCGGGCTTAAAGGCTCAATAGTGAGTATTTCCATGGGCCAGATTGCCCGGAGCGTATTTGTATATTTAGGTATACCTTTTCTCGCAGGCATAATCAGCCGGTTCGGCTTGATCAGGATTAAAGGAAAAGACTGGTATGAGAAAAAGTTTATTCCCCGGATCAGCCCCTTGACGCTTATCGCGCTTCTTTTCACCATAGTGGTAATGTTTTCACTTAAGGGTGAGTATATCATCAGGATTCCTCTTGATGTGGTGCGCATAGCGATTCCGCTGGTCATATATTTTATAGTTATGTTTTTGGTTTCTTTTTATA
Source organism: Candidatus Omnitrophota bacterium (assembly GCA_029561735.1). Taxonomy (GTDB): domain Bacteria; phylum Omnitrophota; class Gorgyraeia; order Gygaellales; family Profunditerraquicolaceae; genus JAKQWZ01. Next base: position 25,951 of record JAKQWZ010000006.1, read on the forward strand.
TGGGCAGGAAGGCAGGGGCAGATTATTCTAAGACAGCCACGCTTTCGTTTACTGCGGCAAGCAATAATTTTGAATTGGCAATCGCTGTGTCAGTTGCGGTTTTTGGCATAAACTCAGGCGCTGCGTTTGCGGCAGTGATCGGCCCGTTGGTTGAGGTCCCGGTGCTTATTAGCCTTGTTGGCGTTGCGTTATATTTTAAAAAGAGGTATTTTAAGGCATAAGGCAATTGTTTAGAAGCATTTACTTGCGGCGTAATAATTGTGAAAAGCCTTGATATTGCAATAAATTAGGGAAAAAATTAGTTTGACTAAGTCCCTATTTATTGTAATATAATTATATCTTTTATACCTGATAAAAAGGGTGGAATTACTAACCAGCTTTAATATCAAAAACACAGCCGATAATATAGAAGTTATGCCGAAGGCCTGCAATACATTAAACCGCTATTATAAATCAGGGATAAGCCCTTTAGGCGCTGCCAAGCCGCATTCTGTTGCGCCTTTGTTTGATGCTGATATAAGCCGTGCTATCAGCCTGCTTTCCCGGTTTAATAATGCTGTATTTATATCTGAAAGCCAAAATCAGGGTGAGCCCGGAATATTAATTGAAACGGCTCACAGGTTCTGCCATGATAAATCAGGGCAGAACCTAAGGAAAGCCTTTCAACTGGATGCCAAACAGTTTATTAAGGCCTCTGGAGATCAGCCAGAGGCTTTTTTTAATGAATTATTTTCTGCCTTAGAGCAAGACAAGGATAACTTGCTGCTGGTTATTACATCTTTGGAGGAATTTGCCGCAGATGCGCAGCTTTTAAAACTGCTCCAAAATGTTATAAAAAAAGGCTCTGTGCCCATATTGGGCATGGTTTCGCTGGAAGGATTCCGCCAGTTAGAAAAAAATCCGGATATTGCCGGATATTTGCAGTTTGTCCTTGTCCAAAAATCAACCGGTGTGCAAAAACGCAATAAGTCAGTTTTGATTATAGGCGCAACTTCGCTGTTGGGAAGCGCCGTGTATGAGCTTTTTAGCCGTGAATATAAGCTTGTCCGGGGCACTGGTTTTAGCAAGGCAGGCCTTTTAGGTTTTGACAGGCTGGATGTTAATTCCGAAGAAGAAATCAGGAAGTACTTCTCTGATTATCCCGGTTTTGACATTGTGGTTTATGTTTCAGGCGAAGCTGATGCGGATGCAGCTGAAAAAGAAAGAGGCAGGGCCAAGGCATTAAATGCCGATGCGGTTTCGTTGATTGCCAAGCATGCAAAGAATTGCAAATTTGTTTATATATCTTCTGAGTATGTCTTTGACGGCAGTAAAGGCCCTTACGGCTCATATTCAAAAGCTGAACCGCTTAATTATTACGGCCAGTCAAAATTAGAAGGCGAAAAGAATTCTTTAAAATATTTCCCCGGTGCTTTAGTGGTGCGTTTAGGCGCTCTTTACGGCTATAACGGTCCGCACGACAAAAAGACATCAGTAACTAAACTTATTGCCGCGCTGGATATGCCGGAGCCGCTCAAAGCGGATAATGTTCAGGTCAAACATCCGATACTGCTTGAAGATGCCGCTTCAACGATATTAAAGCTTCTTGATTACGCAGCTGCCGGAATATACCAGACTAACGGCCCGGAAGGGCTGAACAAAAAAGAAATGGCTGAGAAGATTGCGGCGGTGCGCGAACAGCTTTATGGCTGTAAATTCACTTATCCGGTTGCCGGTGTTGAACAGGCCGCTATAGCAGCCAAGCCCCTTAATACCCATATGGTGAATGTGGATACTCCGAGGCCTTTTGATGAAGGCATACGTTTTATGCTGTTAAAAATGAAAAGCACCCAAAAGGAACGATGACTATGGAAATTAAAAGTGCAGGCATTGCTGAACAAAGCATAAAGCCGCATAAAATAGATTTGAGCCGGGAAGACGTGGATTTTCTGACTAAATCCCCGATTAAATTCGTTGAAGGTAATTTTGCTAACTATATCTGGGGCGGGTATTATCTTTATGCTATGAAGGGATTGTCTTATGATAATAATACGCCGGTAGCAGCGGAATCGTGGGAAGTTTCAGGCCATAAGAAATACCCGTCGCGTATTTTAATGCCGGATAACAGGGTTTTTACGCTTAAGGACCTGTTAAAAGACAGAGAATTGGCTAGATTGATTCTCGGAGACAGCATAGTGGAGAATTTCGGCCAGAATTTTCCTATGCTGGTTAAATTTATTGATGTGCATCAGCATATGTCAGTCCATCTGCATCCTTCACAAAGAATAGCAAAGGCATTAGGCGAAGAAGACATGGGCAAGGAAGAGGTGTTTATTGTAATGGACCTGCATGAAGATGCCGAGAGCTTGCTGTACTTAGGGTTAAAAGACAGGGTTAATTACAGGGATTTCAAATCTGCTATTAAAAGCGGAGGCAATATCCTTAATCTGCTGCATAAGATCCGTGTTGCCCCGGGCGATATATTCCGCATACCTTCAGGCGTATTGCATTGCTGGACAGGCGGCTCTATTGCGATTGAAATCGCCGAATCCAGCGATTTGACTTACCGCATGTATGATTTTCTCCGCCAGCGGCAGATGCATATTAAAAAGGGGTTGATTTCGCTTGATTATAAATGTAATCAGGGAAACGCATTAAAGAAACAGTGCAAGGGAAAATGGGATTCAATGCTGATAAAAGGGCTGGATTCTGTTTTAACTCGTAATGCCATAAGGGTTGAGCGTATAAAGGCCAGCCTTGATTACAGCCCGGTTAAGATTTGTAACCGCGATGCTTTTGAGGTGTTGATGGGCACTGACGGTGCAATTGAAATTGAGT
>JAKQWZ010000056.1 GCA_029561735.1 Candidatus Omnitrophota bacterium
TGGAAAATGTTTTGAAACTGGATTGTCCGATAAGGGTCGGTATCAGCAGGGGCGAGAACTGGTTAGATATGGAGGATGTTAAATGAAGATATTAATTTGCGCCTCGGAGGTTGTGCCGTTTGCCAAGACCGGAGGCCTGGCTGATGTAGCTGCAGCATTGCCTTTAGCGCTTGAGCAGCAGGGCCAGGATGTGGTAATTGCCATGCCGCGCTATAAGTGTGTTTCGGAAAAAAAATTCAATATCAAGTCCTTGAAGAAAGGCGTATCTTATTCAATAACCGGCAAGAATATCAAGACTTACTTTCTTGAGAACGAAGCATATTTTAACCGCGATAATCTATACGGGGAAAAGACAGGAGATTATAGCGATAATCTGGACCGTTTTTCTTATTTTTGCGCCCGGACCCTGGAATTGATGAAAGAGATAAATTTCAAACCTGACATTCTGCATTGCCATGACTGGCAGTCATGCCTGGCCATAATCTACCTTAAAACAAAATATGCCAAAGACCCGTTTTTTAAGGACACCAAGGCCATATTGACAATACACAATATCGGTTATCAGGGGTTATTCCCCAGGGATCAATTCCCGCAATTGGGGCTTGACTGGAGTTATTTTAACATAGAGCAGCTGGAGTTTTATGGCCAGATAAGCCTTTTAAAAGGCGGGATGGTCTTTGCCGACATCATCAATACCGTCAGCCCGACCTATGCTAAAGAAATCCAGACCAAAGACTTTGGCTTTGGCCTGGAAGGCGTATTGAATAAGCGCAAGAAAGATGTATTTGGTATTTTGAACGGCATTGACTACAATATCTGGAATCCTCAGGCGGATAAGGTTATAGCCCGGGCCTTTTCGGCAGATGACCTTAACGGTAAAGCTGTTGATAAAGAAGACTTACAGAAATTATGTAAATTCCCCCTGCGTAAAGATGTTGCGCTTATCGGGGTTATCTCGCGGCTCGCCGAGCAAAAAGGTTTTGACCTTATTGCTCAGGACATTGAAGAGATATGCAAGATGGATTTGCAGCTTGTGCTATTGGGCACCGGGGACATGAAGTATCATTTGCTGCTTGAGGGCATTGCCAAGCGTTATCCGAAAGTAGTTTCTTTGTACCTGAAATTTGATGATGAGCTTGCCCATAAGATATATGCCGGCAGCGATATATTCCTGATGCCTTCCCGCTATGAACCGTGCGGATTGGGCCAGCTGATCGCCTTAAGATATGGCACAATACCGCTGGTATTTAAGACCGGAGGATTAGCCGATACAGTAAGCAAAGATAACGGGTTTATATTTAGCCAGTATAATAAAAAAGAGCTTTTAAAGACGATAAAAGAAGCGGTTAAGGCTTTTGGCAACGCTAAAGAATGGGGCGGGCTGGTAAAGAAGGCCATGGCTTATGATTTTTCCTGGGAAGGTTCAGCCGCAAAATACATAGCTTTATATGAAAAGGCAAAGACAAAAAAATAAGCTGGTTTTGGGAATAACCGGTAGTTTTGGCAGCGGTAAAAGCACAGTTGCCAGATTACTGGCGGCGCGTAAAGGCGCTACAATAATTGACGCGGATGCAATATGCCACAAGCTTATTAAGCCGGGGAGCAAGGTTTATTTTAAAATCATTAAGGCGTTCGGCAGCCGTATACTCTGCCGGGGGAAAAAGATTTCCCGCAGGTCCCTGGCCAAAGAGGCCTTTTGTAATGAGACGAGATTGTCTGTTTTGAATAAGATCATCCACCCCGATGCTGTTAAGATTATAAAACAAAAAATATCTGCTGCTAAGCGCGGGCTGGTCATAGTAGATGCGCCGCTTTTGATTGAAGCCGGTTTAAGGCAGTCAGTTGATAAACTGATAGTGGTAAATATCAGGAAATACAGCCAGCTTAAGCGCCTGCTTGCAAAAAAGAATATGCCTAAAAGCCAGATTTTAAAAAGAATATCCCTGCAGATGCCCTTAAAGGAAAAAGTGCGTTTAGCGGATTTTGTTATAGATAATAACGGTTCACTAAAGGAAACCAAGAATCAAGTAGCGCTAATCAGGAGGAAATTGTGGAGAAATTAGACATCGGAAAGCTGAAAGAAATGAAGATAACCGAATTAAACAAGCTGGCTCGCGACCTGAAGGTCAATGGCACCAGCGGAGTAAAAAAGCAGGATATGATTTTTAAAGTACTGCAGGCTCAAGCTGAAAAAGAAGGCCTGATGTTTGGCGAGGGTGTTTTGGAGATACTGCCTGAAGGGTTTGGGTTCTTAAGGAGCTCAAACTATAACTATCTGCCTTGCCCGGATGATATCTATGTTTCTCCGTCGCAGATAAGGAAATTTGACCTGCGTACCGGAGATACGGTCAGCGGGCAGATCCGGCCGCCAAAAGAAGGCGAAAAGTATTTTGCGCTTTTAAAGGTTGAAGCGGTTAATTTTGAGAATCCCGAAGAAGTCAAAGATAAAATTCTCTTTGATAATCTCACTCCGGTGTATCCTAAAGACAGGCTTAATCTGGAGACTGCACCGAATGAGATTTCCATGCGTATCATGGACCTGTTAACTCCGATAGGCAAGGGCCAGCGCGCATTGATCGTTGCCCAGCCTTACAGCGGTAAAACCGTCCTGTTGCAGAAGATAGCCAACGCTATTACAACTAACCAGCCGGAAGTGATTATGATGGTGCTTTTGATAGACGAACGCCCGGAAGAAGTCACGGATATGCAGCGCCATGTAAAGGGTGAGGTGATATCTTCAACATTCGACGAGCCCCCGGAGCGCCATGTGCAGGTAGCTGAAATTGTCCTGGAAAAAGCCAAGCGTTTAGTTGAACATAAGAAGGATGTTGTAATCCTTTTGGACAGCATTACCCGCCTGGCCAGGGCTTATAATTCGGTGGTGCCGCACAGCGGTAAAGTCTTGTCCGGAGGTATTGATTCCAATGCTTTGCAAAAACCAAAACGTTTCTTCGGAGCGGCAAGGGCGATTGAAGAAGGCGGCAGCCTTACTATTATTGCCACGGCGCTGGTAGAAACAGGCAGCAGAATGGATGACGTGATATTTGAAGAGTTTAAAGGTACAGGCAATATGGAAATTCAGCTTGACCGCAACCTCTTTCAGCGCAGGATATATCCGGCGATTGATATCAAGCGCTCCAATACCCGCCATGAGGAGCTTTTGCTTAAATCTGATATATTGCAGAAAGTATGGATCTTAAGAAAAGTACTCAATGAGTTGAATAACGTTGAGGCGATGGAGCTTTTGATTGAGAAGCTTTTAAAGACCAAGAATAACCAGGAATTTTTAGGCAGTATGAACCAATAAGTGAGCACATAAGTTATGGAGCATTATGTTAGAGGATGCGACATAACTTATAAGTGCGAACTTACCCCGCCCTTTTGGCGGGAAAAAAATAGACTCGCCCAAAAGGGCGGGGTTAATTCGCGCAAATGACTTACTCACACTTTCGTGTTCGTAAGTCATGCGCTCATTAAAAGGAGAGAGAAATGAAAGAGAAAATTCACCCCAAATATTCGGACAGTGTAATTGTCTGCGCCTGCGGAAATACCATCCACACGCGTTCAACCCGCCCGAATATCAGAGTAGAAGTATGTTCAAAGTGCCATCCTTTTTTCAGCGGTAAGCAGAAATTCGTGGATTCGGCAGGCAGGGTTGATAAGTTCATGAAGAAGTACGCAAAAAAGGCAAAAAAGGAATAAAGTTCCGTGATAGAGCAATTGGAGAAGTTTGAAAAACGCTATATTGAACTTGAAGAGCTTTTGGCGCAATCCGAAGTTGTGACCAATAAGGAGCTGTATAGCAAATATGCCAAGGAATTATCAGGACTGGGCAAATCAGTGCGTATTTACCGCGATTTTAAAGACGTGGAAAGCCAGATCCTGGGCCTGGAAAATGAACTGAAAGCCAAACACGACAAAGAATTCCTTGAAATGGTCAAGTTAGAGATAGAGGATTTGCGTAACCGCCGCGAGGAATTAAAACTGCAGATTGAGGGTGTTCTTAAAGGGGAAGATAAAGACGCAGGCAAAGGTGTTATAGTAGAGATAAGGCCGGGCACCGGAGGAGATGAGGCCGGTCTTTTCGCGGCTGATCTTTACCGGATGTATACTAAATACGCTGACCTTCGCGGATGGAAAGTTGAAATGATGTCTGCTAATGCCAATGAAGTCGGCGGATTTAAGGAAGTCATTTTTGCTTTAAACGGTAAAGATGCTTATAAGAGGATGAAATTTGAAAGCGGAGTGCATCGCGTCCAGCGCGTCCCTGAGACTGAAGCCCAGGGCAGGATTCATACCTCTACGGCTACGGTTGTAGTTCTGGTTGAACCCGAAGAAGTGGACCTGTCTATTGAGAACAAGGATTTGAGAATTGATACTTACCGGGCTTCAGGGCATGGCGGGCAAGGCGTGCAAAAAACAGATTCTGCGGTCAGGATAACCCATATCCCCACAAATACAGTGGTAACTTGCCAGGATGAGCGTTCGCAGATAAAAAACCGAGCTCAGGCAATGAGGATTTTGCGCGCGCGCCTGCTAGACGCCAAGCTTGAAGCTGAAACAAAGAAAATGTCGCAGGCCCGCCGCTCGCAGATAGGGACCGGTGACAGAAGCGAAAAGATCCGCACGTATAATTTTCCGGAACACAGGGTAACAGACCACCGTATAAATTTTACTATGCACCGGCTGGAAGAGCTGATGGAAGGCAGCCTTGACGAACTTACCGATTGCCTGATAAAAGCCGAAGAAGAAGAAAAGAGGAAGAATCCATGAATGAGGCAGAGCTGCTTTTTAGCCGGGTACTCAATTGTGACAGGGTGTCTCTTTATCTTAATAAAAAAGATAAACTGGGCGCTCAAAGCGGTGCGCTGGTTTCTTCAGTCTTGAGGAAAAGGATTTCGGGTTATCCGCTGCAGTACATATTAGGTAAAGCTGATTTTTTCGGCAGGGAATTTCTGGTTAATGAATCAGTGCTTATTCCGCGGCCGGAGACGGAAATCCTCGTGGAAACAGCGCTTAAAATAGGGTTAAGGCTTAAGGCCAAAGGCTTAAGGCCGGATATGCTGGAATTAGGTACTGGTTCGGGGTGTGTTGCGATATCTTTAGCTAAAGAGCTTCCCGGTGCTAATGTAATTGCTACGGATATTTCGGAAAAGGCTCTAGGGGTCGCTAGAAAGAATGGCAGATTACATAATGTTAAGATTAATTTTGTGCAAGGTAATTTATTTAACACTCACCCTTTACCCTTTACCCCTTACCATTTGATAATAAGCAATCCTCCTTATATTCCTTCAGGGGAAATCAATAAGCTGCAGCCTGAAATAGCTTATGAGCCGCGCCAGGCTTTAGACGGAGGAAAAGACGGGCTGGATTATTACCGCAGAATAGCCGGGCAATGCTCTGCTTACCTTAAAGAAGAAGGTGTTTTGGTTTTTGAAATAGGCTTTGGCCAGTATGAAGAAATAGAAAAGATATTGCAAAAAGGCGCGAAACTGCAGATAATAGATGTTATCAGGGATTATGCTGATATCCGGCGGGTTATTGTCGCGCAGAAGGTAAAATAATGGACAGATTAGTCATTGAAGGCGGTTTCAGGTTAAAAGGGGAAGTTACGGTTTCGGGGGCAAAGAATTCTGTGCTTCCGGTTTTGGCAGCTACCCTGCTTACTGACGATACTTGTGTCATTAAAGATGTGCCGAATTTGCGCGATACTAATACAATGTTAAAGATCCTGCGCTCGCTTGGCAAACAGGTTGAATATCACAAAGGCATTGTAACCGTATCCAGCAATAAATGTTTAAATTTCGTTGCCGACTATAAATTAGTTTCTACTATGCGCGCTTCTTTTTGCGTGCTCGGTCCGCTGCTCGGCAGATTTAGGAAAGCAAGGGTTTCTTTGCCCGGCGGTTGTGTTATCGGTTTGCGCCCGGTTGACCTGCATATTAAAGGTATAAGGTCTTTAGGGGCAGAAGTACGGGTTGAGGGAGGATATGTCATTGCCGAGGCGCGCAGATTAAGAGGCAGCCGGATGTATTTAGGCGGGGCTTTTGGATCGTCTGTCCTGGCTACGGATAACGTAATGATGGCCGCGGTAATGGCTAAAGGCAAAACCGTCATTGAAGCTGCTGCGTGCGAGCCTGAAGTAACTGATTTGGCTGATTTCCTGATTAAAATGGGCGCCAGAATCAAAGGCCATGGTACGCCGATAATTGAAATAGAAGGAGTAGATAAGCTTCACGGGGCAATACACAAAATTATCCCTGACCGCATTGAGGCAGGCACGATGATGATAGCCGCACTCATCACCGGAGGCGACCTGACTATAAAAAATGTCTTATTTCAGCATCAAGGGGCTTTACTTGATAAATTGGAAGAAGCCGGAGCAATCATTAAGAGATTTGATTCATCGTTACGGGTTACGCGTAAAGGCAGGCTTAAGCCTATCAACGTAACAACGCTTCCCTATCCGGGCTTTCCTACAGATATGCAGGCCCAGATTATGAGCCTGATGAGTATAACTGCGGGTATTAGCGTTATTACCGAAAAAATATTCCCTGACCGTTTTATGCATGTAGCCGAACTTAACCGTATGGGAGCGCATATTCAGCGCGAAGGCCCGCATGCTATTGTAGAAGGGGTCAAGGGTTTATCCGGGGCGCAAGTCATGGCCAGCGATTTAAGGGCTTCGGCGTCATTGTTATTGGCAGGGCTGGCAGCAAAAGGAAAAACAAGCGTATCCAGGATTTACCATTTGGAGCGCGGCTACGAAAATATTGAAAAGAAGATCATTGAGCTTGGCGGAAATATCTGGAGAGAAAAAGAATGATTTTGATGATTGATAACTACGATTCCTTTACTTATAATCTAGTCCAGTATTTCGGAGAGCTGGGCCAGGATATAAAAGTATTTAGAAACGATAAAATAACTTTAAAAAAGATCAGCCAGCTCAGGCCTAAACAGATTGTTATTTCTCCGGGCCCGGGCAGGCCTGAAGATGCCGGGATTTCCTGCGATGTGATCAGGGAATTCAGCGGTAAAATCCCTATTTTGGGCGTGTGTTTGGGGCATCAGGCAATCGGCCTGGTTTTCGGGGCGTGTATCACTAATGCTATCCGGCTTATGCACGGCAAGACCTCGTTAATCTATCATAACGGAAAAGATATTTTTAAAAGTATTCCCAATCCGTTTGAGGCGACCAGGTATCATTCGCTTCTGGTTGAGAAAAAGAGCCTTCCTAAATGTCTTGAAATCACTGCCTGGACCGGCCGTTCGGAGATTATGGGGCTCAAACACAGAAATTTACCTGTATGGGGGGTCCAGTTCCATCCGGAATCAATTCTGACCAAATACGGTAAAAATATTTTATCCAATTTCATTAAATTATGATTAAAGATGCTATTGATGCTCTTGCCCGCGGCAGCGACCTAAACGCCAGCCTGATGAGCAGTGTAATGGAAGAGATTATGATCGGCAAGGCCGCGACTGCTGATATTGTTGATTTTTTAATAAAATTGGATAAGAAGGGCGAAACCGTTGAGGAATTAGTTGCTGCGGTGCTGGTTTTACGCCGGTATGCAGCTGCTATTGATGTAAAAGCAGCGCATGTATTAGATACCTGCGGGACCGGTGGGGACACCAAAGGCACGTTCAATATTTCTACGGCTGTGGCTTTTGTGGCCAGTGGTGCCGGGATCAGCGTGGCTAAGCACGGCAACCGCTCGGTGTCCAGCCAAAGCGGAAGCGCGGATGTATTAGAAGAGCTTGGGATAAATATTAGATTAACCCCGGAGAAAATTAAAGAATGCCTGGAGAAAACAGGGATAGCTTTTTTGTTTGCCCCTGATCTGCACCCGGCAATGAAATACGCTATGCCGGCAAGAAAAGAGATCGGTAAGCGGACTATATTTAATATTCTGGGGCCGTTAAGCAACCCGGCAAAAGCCGCGCATCAGCTGGTCGGAGTCTATGATAAGCGCTGGGTACCTGTATTGGCACAGGTCTTGCTTGAACTCGGTTCAAAACATGCCCTTGTTGTGCACGGAGAAGACGGGCTTGATGAGATAAGCACGGCTTCACCCAGCTATGTATCTGAAGCCTGTCAGGGGAAAGTCATTAATTATAAATTAAATCCCCGGGATTTCGGTATTAAAAAAGCAAGATTAGAGGAGTTGCGCGGCGGCGATGCTAAAAAAAATGCCGCAATCATTATAGATATATTAAAAGGCAAAAAAAGCCCATGCCGGGATATTGTAGTTTTAAATGCAGCTGCGGCCATTTATTCCGCTGATGCGGCTGTTTCAATTAAGGAAGGCCTGTTGTTGGCAGAGCAGTCAATTGATAATCTAAAGGCTTTGGAAAAACTGGAGCTCTTAAAACAATTCACTAAAAATGGCTAAGATAGATACCTTAAAAGAAATAGTAGCAAAGAAGAAAGAAAGAATTGTCCTGGCTAAACAGCAATTGCCCGAAGAAGAATTAAAGTCAAGGGTTATTGGCATGGAGCCGGCGCGTGCTTTTGCGCAGGCAATAAATAAGCCGCGCCAGATGTGCCTGATCGCCGAAGTCAAAAAAGCCTCGCCTTCCAAAGGCGTTATCCGGGAGAATTTTGTGCCTGTTGAAATAGCCAAAATTTATGAAGAGGCCGGCGTGCAGGCCGTATCGGTTTTGACCGAAGAAGATTTTTTTGGCGGAAGCCTCAACTTTCTGGCTGAAGTGAAAAGCGCGGTGAAGCTGCCGGTTTTACGCAAAGATTTTATTATAGAGCCGTATCAAATCTATGAATCCCGCGTTAACGGGGCTGATGCGATATTATTGATCGAAGACCTGTTATCACGGGAAAAACTGATTGAACTGATTGGGGTCGCTAAGAATGTCGGGCTGGAATGCCTGGTTGAGGTCCACGACGAGAAAGCATTAAAGAAGGTACTTAATTTAAAAGTGCCGCTTATCGGTATTAATAACCGCGACCTGCATACTTTAGAAATAGACCCGAAAACAACCGAGAAATTATTTACCTTGATTCCTAAAGATAAGACTGTGGTAGTGGAAAGCGGCATAAAGTCTTCGCAGGATGTGTTATTTTTAAAAATCCTGGGGGTAAATGCTGTATTAATCGGCACTGCCTTTATGGAAAGTGCGGATATCCGGCGTAAAGTTGAAGAAATAATGGGGTGGTAGTAAATATGCGCAATACCAGGGTAAAAATTTGCGGAATAACTAATTTAGAGGACGCTATTGTAGCTGTTGGAAGCGGCTGTGATGCCCTTGGCTTTGTTTTTTATAAAAAAAGCCCGCGTTATATCGACCCTAAAAAGGCGCGCGATATTATCCGGCTTTTGCCGGGCAAAGTTATTAAGGTCGGGGTGTTTGTTGATTCTAAGGAAAGCCTGATTAAGCGTATTGCCAAGCAATGTTCTTTGGATATGCTGCAATTCCATGGCAGTGAATCGCCTGAGTTCTGCGATAAATTCAGAAAATACAGAGTGATTAAATCTTTCCGGGTGAAAAATAAGCTGGATCTGAAAGGCCTGCTTAAATATAAAGTTTTTGCCTATCTTTTTGATACTTTTACGCCGTTAAAAATAGGCGGAACAGGCAAGAAGTTTAATTGGAAATATTTGCCGGATACGGGTAAATTGGGCAGGACTGTATTTCTTGCCGGTGGCTTGAATGCAACGAATGTAAATAAGGCTATTTGTGCGGTTGGCCCGCACTGGGTGGATGCATCCAGCTCGCTTGAGCAGTCCCCGGGCAAGAAGGACAAGCGTAAACTCGCAGCTTTCATTAAAAAAGCTAAAACAAAGCCTAAATAGACGCTTTCTATTCCGCAGGACACAATGCTTAATTATATAATTTTGTAATCTTGTAATTAGGTATTGTGTCCCCGGAGAAATAAACTATAATAAGAATATGAACTTACCGGATAAAAAAGGATATTTTGGTGCTTTCGGCGGGAAATTCGTGCCGGAGACGCTTATTTATGCTCTTGAGGAGCTGGAAAAAGAGTATAAGAAGATAAAGAGCGATAAGTCGTTTAAGAAAGAATTGGCGTATTACCTGAAAGAATACGCCGGCCGCCCCACGCCTCTATATTTTTCAGTTAATTTAAGCAGATTTTTCGGGTTTAAGGTCTATCTCAAGAGGGAGGACCTTCTCCATACCGGAGCGCACAAGATTAATAATACGCTTGGGCAGATATTATTGGCGGTAAAAATGAAGAAGCCGCGGGTTATTGCTGAGACCGGTGCGGGCCAGCATGGGGTTGCAACCGCAACTGTGGCTGCGCTTTTCGGGCTTAAATGCGATGTATTTATGGGTGAGGAGGATATAGAGCGCCAGGCCTTGAATGTTTACCGGATGAAGCTTTTGGGTGCCAGCGTTATTCCTGTGAGCAGCGGGTCAAAGACCCTGAAAGACGCTATGACTGAGGCTTTGCGCGATTGGGTGACCAATGTCCGCAATACCCATTATATTATAGGTACTGTTGCCGGGCCGCATCCGTATCCTGAGATAGTGCGTGATTTTCAGTCGGTTATCGGAAAAGAAGCTAAAAAACAGATCTTAGAAAAAGAAAACCGCCTGCCGGATTATCTGCTTGCCTGCGTGGGCGGAGGAAGCAATGCCTTGGGTTTATTTTATCCTTTTTTCAAAGATAAAAATGTAAAATTTATCGGTGTGGAAGCTGCCGGAAAAGGTTTAAATACCGGTATGCATGCCGCAACTCTAGTTAAAGGCAGGATCGGAGTTTTACACGGCTCAAAATCATTCCTATTAGAGGATAAATACGGCCAGATTGAGCCAACGCATTCTATTTCTGCCGGGCTTGATTATCCGGGAGTCGGCCCGGAACATTCTTACTATAAGTCTTTAGGCAGGGCTGAATATTTCGCTGTTACTGATAAAGAAGCCCTGGATGGCTTTAGGCTGTTATCCGAAAAAGAAGGCATAATTCCGGCGCTTGAGTCAGCGCATGCCATTGCCTATTTATCCAAGATGAGAGGCAAGCTAAAGAAAAACAGCATAGTCATTGTCTGTGTTTCCGGCCGCGGCGATAAAGATATGGGTATAATTACGCAAAACTTAAAGATATGAATAGAATTGAGAAGAAATTTAAAGAATTGAGAAGAAAAAATAAAAAAGCCTTTATCGCTTTTATAACTTGCGGCTATCCTAATCTTTTGACGACTAAGCAACTGGTCAAGGCCCTATCAATATCCGGAGCAGATATAATTGAGCTGGGAGTGCCTTTTTCCGACCCGATGGCAGACGGGCCCGTAATCCAGGAAGCATCGCAATTTGCCCTTAAAAGAAAGATAAACCTGGATCAAATCATGAATATGGTTTCAGAACTGCGCGCGGATAATATTACCCTGCCGTTATGCCTGATGACTTATTACAATCCGGTTTTTTGCTATCAGGATGAAAGATTTATCCAAAAGGCCGTACGTTCGGGTATTGACGGCGTTATTATTCCCGATCTGCCTATTGATGAAGAAACTGATTTTATAAAAAAAGCCAATAAATACGGCTTGGATGTGATTAATTTTGTTTCTCCCACGACTTATCAGAAGCGCGCCGAGAAAATCTGCCGCCTGGCTAAGGGTTTTATTTATTATGTTTCTTTAACCGGAGTCACGGGAGTTAGAAAAAACCTTTCCGCCGGGCTGAAAGACAATATTAAGTGCCTCAAGGAATTTACTGATAAACCGGTATGCGTTGGTTTCGGAGTTTCAAGCAGGGCACAGGTCAAATATGTGCAAAAAATTGCCGATGGGGTAATTGTAGGCAGTGCCATAGTCAGAAAAATAAAAGATAACCTAGGGAAAAAAGATATGGTTAAAAAAGTAGCTGCATATGCCCGGGGCCTAAGCAATGTATAAAAAGACAAAATTGGAAAACGGGCTTAAAGTCATAACTAACTGCATGCCCCATATGCAGTCAGCCGCAGTGGGCATCTGGATTAAGACCGGCGGCAGATTTGAGAGCGAACAATATAAAGGTATTGCGCATTATCTGGAGCACCTTTTATTTAAAGGCAGCAGAAAATATTCCTGCCGTCAGATAAAAGAATATATTGAAGGGGTGGGGGGCGCACTTAACGGTTTCACTTCCGAGGAGCTTACTTGTTACCTGATTAAGATCCCGGCTGGGCATATAAACCTGGCAGTGGACGTGTTGTCGGATATGGTGCTTTATCCGTTATTAGACCCGGTAGAGGTGGATAAAGAGCGCACAGTTATACTGGAAGAGTTGAAGATGTACAAAGACCAGCCGCAAAGTTATATGTATGAGCTTCTGGATGAGCTTCTCTGGCCTAAACAGCCTTTGGGCCAGCCTATTATCGGAACAGTAGAATCCATCTCGCGGATAAATAAGGGTGATTTGGCCGGATTCCAGGAAAAGTATTACCGGGCATCGAATATAGTTGTCAGCGCGGCCGGATTAGTCGATCATGTTAAATTGGCTTCCAGGATCGCAAGTATTTTTCCTAAGAACGGGCTTGCTTTGCAGGCAGAATATTCTGCGGCAAAAGAAGAGCAGTCAAAGCCGCAGCAGAATATTTTTAATAAAGAAACCGAACAGGCGCATTTGGCTATCGGTTTTCATGCGTTTAAAAGGGAACATGCCTTGCGCCACGCCCTGGGCCTGCTGCACGTAGTTTTAGGGGCGAATATGTCCAGCCGTCTTTTTAACGAAGTCCGCGAGAAAAGAGGCCTGGCTTATGAGATCGGCACACAGGTAAAACGTTATTTTGACACTGGAGCTTTTATAGTCCATGCCGGAATGGACAATAATAAGGTGGAGGATGCTATCAGCGTCATATTGGATGAATTGAATAAGGTAAAGTCAAAACCGATAAATTTGGATGAATTTAAACGCGCTAAAGATTTTTATTTAGGCCAGCTGACACTTGCTTTGGAAGATACACTTGACCATATGCTCTGGATAGGAGAGTCTACCATAGCTATGGATAAGGCCATTTCTATGGCCGATATCATAAAGTCCGTAAATAAAATCAGGCGCGATGATATCCTGGAATGCGCAAAGCTTATTTTTAAGGAAGAACACCTGAATTTATCCTTGATCGGCCCCCTAAAATCCAGAGAATCGGCTATATATAATAAATTAAAAATAGGATAGATATGGAGTTTCTGCTTACTCTTCCCGGAGAAATACTGATTTTGGCTGTACTGGTGGCTTTGTCTTTCTTTTTTGCGCTTGCTGAGACCTCTATCATAGGCTTGAGCAAGATAAGATTACGCCATATGGTTGCCAAAGGCATCAGGCATGCTGCCTCGGTGCAGCGGCTGGTGACTAAACTGGATAAGTTTATCGCTGCGATACTTATCGGGAATAACTTTGTTAATATTGCCCTTTCAGTCATGGTTACGGCAATAATCGTACGCACGGTTGGGTACCGCTGGGGCATAATCATAGCGACTTTTTTTACCACTTTTTTTGTGCTTATTTTCTGCGAAATAACGCCAAAGATACTGGCTGCTAAGCATACGGAAAAGAGCGCCCTGATTGTTGCGCCTTTGATGGAAATCGTGCTGAAGATGCTCAATCCTCTGGTCACGTTTTTTACCGGGATAAGCAGTGTTCTTTTAAGGGCTTTTGGCGTCGGGCCCAGTAAAAGGTCACCGCTTATTACCGAAGAAGAGCTGCGGACTATGATTGAGGTCGGCAAAGATGAGGGCGTGCTTACAGACGAAGAAAGGAAGATGCTGCACCGGATTTTTGAGTTTGGGGATATTAAAGTCGGCGATGTCATGGTAGCCAAGGAGAAAATAGTTGCGGTAAATATCAACGTTAATCCGGAAGAGCTATTAAATAAATTTGTTGAGGAAGGCCATGCGCGCCTGCCGGTATATAGCCAGACGATTGATAATATCATCGGGGTCATCTATGCGCATGACCTGCTTTATATCCTAAGGGACAAGTCCCTGTTTTTATTGCAGGACCTTGTGCATGAGCCTTATTATGTCAATGCGAATATCAGGATTAACGTGCTCTTACAGAAGTTTCAGTCTGAGAGGATACAAATTGCCATAGTGGTTGACCAACATAAAAAGACCCTTGGCCTGGTTACTCTTGAGGATTTAGTAGAAGAGATAGTCGGTGATATAGACGAAAAACCCAAGAGGATGCCTCTTAAGAAGAAGTAATTGACAGAGATTTTAAGCTGTGATAATATAAGCAAACTAATTAAGATTTAATTTAACCTTGCCAAAAGTGGCGAGGTAAATTCGTCCCGCCATAGGCGGGACTCATTTAAAGAGGAGGATTCAAATGGCAGAGAAAGGATATTGCGTAAAGTGCAAGAGCAAGAGAGAAATGAAGAATGAACAGAAGGTAACTATGAAGAACGGCCGCAGTGCAATGAAGGGTAAATGCCCGGATTGCGGGACCGGAATGTATAAGATTTTAGGCAAGAAATAGCTCTATCAGGAGGGCGTACAAAATAGATCCAAAGAAATTAGCGCTAGGGCTTGCCCGAGCGGCAAGGTCTAAAAAAGCGCAGCGCGTAGTAGTGCTGGATATGCGCAAAATCTCCAGCTTCTGCGATTATTTCGTGATTTCAAGCGCCACGTCCTTAAGGCAGGTAAATGCAATCGCAGATGCCTTACAGGAAGAAGCGCTTCAATATGGAATAAAACCTCTCTCAAAGGTGCCGTCCAATGATGAGTCCGGATGGCTGGTGGTAGATTATTCAAGCGTAGTAGCCCATGTCTTTTATAAGCCGATGAGAGAGTTTTATTCTTTAGAAAAGCTTTGGTCCGAAGCCAAGAGGGTCAAGGCTCCCAGCAAGAAGAAAAAGTAGTTTCCTTTCATATTTATCTTTTCTTGTAAGACCTTAAAATATAATGAAAAAAGACATTTATTTATTATTAGCCGATTCTTTAAAAGATTCGCTAAAAGAACTCGGGTTATTTGCCGGCATCAAGGAGGAATTGTATCTGGATGTGCCTTCGGATATGCGTTACGGAGATTTATCCTCCAACGCGGCAATGAAATTAGCCAGTGTCTTGAAAAAATCTCCCCGGCAGGTTGCCGCTGAAATAGTAGAAAAACTTAAAACCAAACTTGATAAACCGGGCTTAGAAGGTTGCATTAAAGAAGTAAAGGTTGAAGGGGCCGGTTTTATTAATTTTTTCCTAAGTAATGATTATTTTTATGCCCAGTTGAAACAGATACTGGAAAAAGGGGCGGATTATTTTAAATCGGATATTGGCAAAGGCCTGCCTGTTTTGCTGGAGTTTGTCAGCGCCAATCCTACAGGGTCATTATCGGTTGCGCATGCCAGGCAGGCAGCAGTGGGGGATATATTGGCCAATGTGCTTACCTGTCTGGGGTATAAAGTAACCCGGGAATATTATCTTAATGATGAAGGTAATCAGATAAATATTCTGGGCAAGTCAGTGGGTTTACGCATCAAAGAGCTGGCAGGAGAAAAAATTGAATTTCCCGAAGACCATTATCAGGGAGAATATATTTATGATATTGCTAAGGCTGCTAAAGAAAGAAATATCAAAGCTGACGAACTGGGTGAATTTGCCGCCGGTTATATTCTGGACATTATTAAGAAAGAATTAACCGCTTTCGGGGTTGATTTTGATGTTTGGTACAGCCAGAAGTCGCTTCGGGAAAAGGGCAGGATTGAGAAAGTCTTTGCCCGTCTTGAGAAAAAAGGATTTTTGTATAAAAGCGACGGCGCCCTGTGGTTTAAATCTACTGAATTCGGCGACGATAAAGACCGTGTTGTCATAAAAAGCGACGGTTCGCATACGTACCTGGCCCCGGACATAGCTTATCACGAGGATAAATATAAACGCGGCTTTAAAATGCTGATTAATCTCTGGGGGCCGGACCATCACGGTTATATCAACAGGCTTAAGGCTTCGGTTGCTGCGCTGGGGGAGGACCCTCAATCCCTGCATATTCTGATTGTGCAATTGGCTACGATTTTCCGCGCAGGAAAAGTTGTGCATATGTCAACGCGCAGAGGCCAATATATTACCTTGCAGGAGGTCCTGGACGAAGTAGGCAGGGATGCGGCGCGTTATTTCTTTATCATGCGCAAGGTCTCCAGCCATCTTGATTTTGACCTTGAAGTGGCTAAGAAGCAGACTCCTGAAAACCCTGTGTTTTATGTCCAATACGCTCACGCCCGGATATCCAATATACTTAAGAACGCCCCGGTACATATAAAATACAGCGATGTTGACTTGTCTTTATTAAAAGAAAAAGAAGAAATATGCCTGGCTAAGAAGATATATCAGTTTCGCGATACTTTAAACGCCTGTTTGAAAACCCTTGATCCCTATGCCCTTACCTGTTATCTGGCTGAATTATCTGAGGCTTTTCATAAATTCTATGACCTTCACCGCGTTTTGGGCACGGATAATGCTTTGACTGCAGCGCGCCTGGCATTGATCCGGGCAGCTCAGATAGCCATTGCCGCAGGCCTTGACCTTGCCGGTGTAACCCGGCCCGAGAAGATGTAACATGGCAGTATACAAAATCCTCAAAATCGCTCCTCATAATCCCGCTTTAGTAAAACTTTTAAGCAAAAAATTAGGCATATCCGAACTTCTTGCATGCCTGCTGGTTAACCGCGGCATAAAAGACGCTGAATCCGCAGAAATTTTTCTTGAGTCAAAAGTGGAAGGCCTTCTGGATCCCGGAAGCTTTAGCGATATGGCTAAAGCTGTTGCCTTAGTCAGAAAATCAGCTGAAAATAAAGAAAAAGTATTGATTTTCGGTGATTATGACGTTGACGGGATCACCAGTGTCGCGCTTATTAAAACTGTATTCAAGGGTATGGGCATAGACCACTTGCATTATATCCCCCACAGAGTAAAAGAAGGTTACGGATTAAATAAGAATATCTTTCATATCGTCAAGCAATCAGGGGCCAGGCTTATTGTCACAGCTGATTGCGGTATAAATAACAGCGAAGAAATAAAAGAACTGCGCCGTTTGAATACCGAGGTGATTATTACAGACCATCATGAACAACTTGCCCATGGCCCGCTTCAGGCTTCGGCAACCATCAATCCTAAAGCTAAAAATTCCGGATACAAATACCGGGATCTGGCCGGAGTAGGGGTGGCTTTTAAATTCTGCCAGGCTATAAGCGGAAAAAAACTATTGCACGAGCTTGATTTGGTTTGTATGGGCACAATCGCTGATGTTGTGCCGTTGACAGGGGAGAACAGGATAATAGTCAAAGAGGGCTTGCGGCTTATCCCCGGCACAAAAAGGCCGGGCTTGAAAGCGCTTATGGATACCAGCCGTTTGAAGACGAATAAGATTAGCACCACCTCAGTCAGTTATATAATCGGCCCGCGCATTAATGCCAGCGGCCGGATTGATACTGCCGAGACTGCCCTAAGGCTGCTTTTGACTGATAATGCCGCTGAAGCCAAAAAACTTGCAGAGGTAATTGAGCAGAATAACCGCCTGCGCCAAAAAATAGAAGGCAAGATCCTGGTAGAGGCGAATATGATCATTGAGTCCGAGATAAATTTTAAGGACCATAAAGTGATAGTCATTGCCAGGGAAGGCTGGCATCACGGAGTCTTAGGGATCGTAGCTTCAAAACTGGTAGATAAATTTTATCGTCCGGTAGTGATTATTTCACTTGGTGATGAGCTATGCAAAGGCTCAGGCAGGTCCATCAAAAATTTCCATCTATTTGATATGCTTACGCTTTGCAGCGAGCATTTAAAAGAATTCGGCGGCCATAAACACGCAGCCGGCCTGGTGATAAAAAGAGACCAGGTGGAAAATTTTAAGAATAAATTAAACCGCCTGGCCAAGGAGAAATTAAAGATTGAGGACTTTCTGCCGGTTCTAGAAGTTGATGCGGAAGTATCTTTGGCGCAATTAACCGAAAAAGCCGTTTTAGAGTTAAAAAAATTAGAGCCGTTCGGAGCGGATAATCCCGAGCCGCTGCTTTATGCTAAGAACCTGGCCTTGAAATCTGAGCCGCAGGTTTTGGCGCGGGATACTTTAAAATTCTGGGTTTCGGATGGAAATGTCACGTGCGAGGCAATCGGATTCGGTAAGGCTGGCCTTAAAGACAGCTTGATTGCCGCAAAAAGCTTTGACTTGGCTTTTAGCCCTAAAATAGATGATTGGAACAACGATAACAGGCTGGTGCTGGAAATAGAGGAGATTTTCTTTAAGTAGTATTAATGGGCGACTGAAAAATTACCTCTTTTAATGCATTTAGTGCAGATGTATACCTGTCTGGGGTGTTTGCCGAAAAGAATACGCAGTTTTTGCAGATTGGGTAGGAATTTGCGCTTGGTGGTACGGACTATTTTTGAGCCGGTGCCGCCTTTGCTTTTGGCCATACCTTTTCTGGTTACGGATTTACCCTGCTGTCTTCCCTTGCCGCATAATACGCATTTTTTTAACATTTGAGATGCTCCCTGCCTGCCGGCAGGCAGGCTTTTTGTGTTATTTTTAATATATTGAGTATACTTGAAAAATAAGGGTTGTCAAGATAATTGTCCCAAGCGCGAAATTTTATGTTAGATTTCGCCCCTTTCTGCGTCTATTGTAACAGAAAGGAGGTGTTAAATGGCTAAGGCAATTGCAGTTGAGATTATTGCAGCAAAGATCTTTGAGATAAGGGGTAAGAAGGTAATGCTGGATCGGGATTTGGCGCAGCTTTATGGAGTTGCAACCAAGACGCTTAACCAGGCGGTAAAAAGAAACATCCATCGTTTTCCCGATGATTTTATGTTTAAATTGACCAACGGAGAGAGAAATAAGGTGGTCACAATTTGTGACCACCTTAAAGCTCTGAGATTTTCTTATCAATTGCCGTACGCTTTCACCGAACAGGGCGTGGCGATGTTATCCAGCGTCCTGAATAGCGAAAGAGCTATAAAGGTCAATATTCAGATTATGCGCGCATTCGTGAAATTACGATATGTGTTTTTTTCGCATAAAGCAATTGAGTGGAAGCTAAGGGAGCTGGAAAAGCGGCTTGAGGCGCATGATGTGGAAATAGGCGATATCTTTGAGGCAATTCGGCTTTTAATGGGTTTGCCGCAGGCAAAGAAAGTCATTAAAGGATTCGCGCGTTGAACTGTTTTGCGGGTCCTGTCTTGACAGGGTTTTCGCGGGGACGCGCGATTTTCCCCGGCGTGGAAAATCGCACTTGATGCTCGGCCTCGCTCTCGCTCGTTTCCATTTAGCCGGCGAACCATGCCCGCTCGGCCTGCGCTACACCCCGCTCATACCCATGCCAAGCCACCCGCAAAATATAAATATGATAATAATGAATAATCCTGCCTGTTTTCGAGCGAATGTCGATTTTAGGCAAAGCAGCTCGAGCATTTTCGGGAATGCCGGTGGAGGCCGCCGCAGGCGGCCGACAACACCGGCACGGCGATGCTGTTCGAGCTGTATTTGTTAGAACAAATACAGCGAGTTCAGCAGCCGCCGAAAATGCGAGAGACCTTTGCCGTGTCCTAGATAAAAGCTTTTGGAATGACAAAATCGACCTGAGCGAGAAAGCAGGCAGGATTATTCAATGATTAATTGATTGCGTAGCGCGGCGAAGTATTTTACTTTATTTCTTGGGGCGCAGTGATATAATTTGAGAAAAGGGAGGAAAATGGTCAGGCTTGGATTATTAGCGCTTTTTGGGGCAATTATTTCATTATTAGCGGTTAATCATAGTTTTGCAGAGGCTAAAGATCAGCCAAAGAAAACTACCATAGAAAAGCTTTCGCCTGAGTCTATCCAAGAGGCTGTTGAAAACGCCATTAAAGGCATAGAAAGCCAGAAGCGAACAGATGAAGAGCAGTTGAGAGTTGAGCTGGATTCTGAGCTGGATAGGTTTATCCGCAGCTGGCTTAGTGATGCAGGCACAAAGAAAAAAGCGGAATTAAACAGATTCCTGCATCAGGATTGGGAAATTCCAGCCCGGGCAACATACCCGATTCCTTTTGACTATTATTTGAGGGGCTACGATTATGCTCTTAGTAAAAAGGATCTTCTTAAGACAAACTCTTTGACTAATCCTTATAAAGCTGTAGTAAATATAATTGAGAAGCAATATATTGAAAGTTATCATGCTTCATCTGCTAGCGATAAACGGCAATATTATTATACGGTTACGCGGCCTATTACGTTAAATCTGGATTACCAGCAGGACAATTTATATACTGTTAATACCCATTACGGACAGGCCAGTTTTGAGCGCGGTTGGAATAAATAATGATTGAGGGGCAAGTATGAAAGGTATGATGCCAAAAATATTTATTGCGCTGATTGTTGTTGGGGCAATAATCCTGTATATGGCCAAAACTAATAATGAAGCCAAGGTTTTGCGGCGGATTATTGAACGCCTAAGCGCGGATTCCCGGGTTGCCGAGGTGATAGTTACTGACCAGAGAAAGGACCCTAACACCAAAAAGATCTATACTACGATAAAATTCCAGGAATACGATACTAATTTTATTCCGCTTGAGCCGCAGTATTTTGTTTTTTCCGGCAATGTTATTCAATTCCAGTCAATGGTCATAAGGTTTGATGATTATTATGTCAAAAAAGGCGACCGCTTAAGAGGCAAGAGCGCGTATCTATTTACCAGAGTATTCATGCTTACTGATAAAGGCGCTGAAGTTTATGATATAAATAAGATAAATGAAGTGCCTTCCGGATACGTAGTCGCAGGCCCGGGCGGAAGCGGTTTTGAAAGAAAACTATGGCGTAAGTTCTGGAAGTATGCGCTTGATCCAAAAGCAGCCAAAAGAATAGGCATTAAAAATGCCCAGATAGAAGCCCCGGGAACAATGTTTGTCCCGGGTATGCAGTATATCCTTAAGATTGAGTATGACGGCGGGCTGCGTATTGATTCTAGGCCTGCGCCTAAATACGGTAAAAGAACAAAAAAACTCTAATTTTTTAATTCTTTTAGTGTAATTATTCTGATAAAATATGTTTATATTTGCATGATTAGCCACGGGATACAATGCAAAGATATGTAAGGAAGATGTTACAATTTGAACTCAAATCCCGAATTTTATGCGGATTTGGGTTTTTTGTTTTTAGGCAATAATATGAAAGAAGATAATAAGAACAACGGCAAGAAGTTTCGCATACCCATAATAATAGAGATCGCAATATTGATAGGGGTTAGCAGTGTTGCAGTTGTTCTAGAGTTGTTTTTTAAAGCGCATCAGAAATTTGAAATGCTTGCAGAACGTATTAGTGTTAATCCGTATCATTTAGATGTGGCAGGAATTTTTGTTATTTCTTTGATCCTTTATCTTTTTGTCATCTATTTCCGTAAGTCTAAACAAATGGAAAGGATGTTAAAATAAACGACGGAACTGGAAGCTAATATTGAGAAATCAAGAGATAACCTGGAGGAGCGCGTACAGAGGCGTACAGTAGAACTTGCCAGGACAAATGTTGATTTACTTGATGAGATTGCACAACATAAGAAGACCGAAGAAGCGTTAAGGCTAAGCGAGGGCAGATACCGGCTGTTGATTGAAAGCCTGCCCCAGAGCATATTTATTAAAACCCGCGATTTAATTTATGTGTCTTGCAATGATAATTTTGCGCGTGATGTGGGCCTTAAGCCTGAGGAAATACAAGGAAAGACCGACTATGAGCTTTTCCCCAAAGAATTAGCTGATAAATACAGGATGGATGATAAGCGGATTATGGATAATGTCCAGCCTGAAGAGATCGATGAACACTTTACGCATGAAGGTAAAGATACTATAGTCCATACTATCAAAACTCCGATAAAGGACAGTTCCGGTAAAGTAGTCGGTATAATCGGCATATACTGGGATGTTACGGAGATCAAAATAAAAGAAGCGCAGATATCTGATTTACAAAAGCGCATTAAGTTTATCCTTGGCGCAACAAGGACAGGGCTGGATACCGCAGAGGAGGGCTATGCAATGGAAAAGACTAAGATAATGATAGTGGACGATGAAGAGGATATTTGTACGTTGTTGTGCATCACCTTAAGTAGGCATAATTATGAATGCTTGATAGCTAATAACGGCGCAAAGGCTTTGGAGCTGCTGGTAAAAGAACATCCGGCTGTTGTGCTTCTGGATGTCCGGCTGGGAGCAGAGTCCGGAATCGATGTTCTAAAAAAAATCAAAAGCATCGATAATAAAGTAAAAGTGATCATGCTGACTGTAATGGATGATGAGAAGACGATCCATGAAGCAAAAGCCGGCGGAGCTGATGATTACGCGCCTAAGCTTTCCGGCACAGGTTCAATGGGAGACGAAATTCTAAGTAAGCTTTCTTTGTTGGCTATTAAGCGCAAGAAAAAATAAGTTTAATTTATCAGGAGGAAAAATGAAGTGGTTTAAACGTGTTATTGTAGCAAGTGCGGTTTTTATGTTTTCTTTAGCCAGTGCAGAGCCTGTGCAGACAAAGGCGGTTGATATAAATAACGACGGCAAGGCAGATATAATTTATCATAAGGACGGCGAATATGTGGGTAAGATTGAAGCTGATACTAATAACGACGGCAAGGCAGATATCACAGT
>JAKQWZ010000067.1 GCA_029561735.1 Candidatus Omnitrophota bacterium
AATAAAATCAAACTTTTTGTGGTCTCTAATCAGGCAGGGGTTTCTAAGGGGATTTATTCTCAGGCTGAACTTGACCGTATAACTGAATACATGCTCAAGGAGCTTGGCGATGCGGGCGCAAAGATAGAACAGGTTATGTATTGCATCCATAAAGAGGAAGAAAATTGCAAATGCCGCAAGCCAAAAGCGGGCATGGTAGAAGATGCACTTGCCGGATTAAAAGAAAGCGGCTATGAGGTTGACCTGATGAACAGTTATTTTATCGGAGATTCTATCAGGGACATAGAAACAGGCAAATCAGTCGGCCTGCAAACTATACTTGTTTTTTCCGGCAGAGAAAAACCGCAGAATTCAGCTAACTGGAAAACCAAGCCGGATTTCACCTGCGCCGATATCCAAGAAGCAGTTGATTTAATCCTGAATAGATAATGAAAATACTCGTTACTTATGTTTCCGCAGGCAGCGGCCATAAACGGATAGCCGAATCCATTACGGCTTACCTGAAATCTAATTTTAGCCAACATGATATTCAGATCTTTGACGCGCTGGATTATACAAATTTATTCCTGAAAAAGTCTTATTCCGGGCTTTATAATTTTCTGGTTAAATACGCCAAATGGGCATGGTGGGCCTGTTTCTGGTTTACGGATGCCAAATGGCTTTATCTTTTAAGCAAGCCGCTGATGTTCATATCCCACCGGCTGACCACTGCAGGATTTGCTAAATTTTTGATCAAACAAAATGCAGACATAATCATTTCAACTCATTTCCTGCCTTCCGAGATAGCCTCATTTCTTAAAAGAAGTAAAAGGATTAATTCTTTGCTGGCTACTGTTATTACTGATTACGGAGTGCATTCGTATTGGATACACAGCCATACTGACCTTTATGCTGTTGCAAGCACAGCCACCGGGGATATACTCATTTCTAAAGGCGTTGAGAATCAACATATCCGTATAACCGGGTTGCCGGTTGAAGATAAATTTGTAATTGCGCATGACCGGAAAAATATCTGCGGCAGGTTAGGCATTAAAGAAGGTGAATTCACCGCTCTGATAATGACAGGCTCATTCGGTATGGGCCCCATAAAAGAGGTAGCCCGTTGCCTTGAGGGAAAGGCACAGCTTTTAGTTGTCTGCGCCAAGAACCAAAAGCTATTTAAACAGCTAAAAGATTTAAATCTTAAAGATGTAAAAGTTTTCGGGTTTATAAGTAATGTTTATGAATTGATGGCTGTTTCAGACATAATAATTACAAAACCGGGAGGCTCAACTGTCTCTGAAATATTAGCTATGGGGCTTGTGCCGGTTTTTATTTCTGCAATTCCCGGGCAGGAATACGAAAATGCAAGGGTACTGGCAGAACACGGTATCGGAAACACACCCGCCAATATTAAAGAATTGGAATCGCTTGTGCTTGATTATAAAGCCCATCCGGAAAAATTAGCCGCAGTCAAAGCTAATATGAAGAAGTTTTTTGTCCCTCACGCAGACTCGGAGTTAAGCAATGCTTTATGCAAAGGTGGCGTTCGGCCTCTCAATTAGGGGTTTGTTTGATTATTCCGTACCTGAAGAATTCGCCGGAATAATAAAACCTGGCTCAAGGGTAAAGGTGTCATTCGGTTTTCAGCGTAAAACCGGCTATGTAACCGGCTTAAGCCCAAGATCCGGCATAAAAAAGATTAAACCGGTATTAGAGCTATTGGATAAAGAGCCGATACTTGATAAGCGGATGCTAGAGCTTTGCTTTAAAATGGCTGATTATTATTGCTGCAGCCCGGGCGAAATTATTGAAACAGCAATTCCCGATAAATTAAGAAAATCTAAAATAATTGAATTAAGCCGACAGGATAATATTGAAAAATCTTCAGGCGCTGGCCGCATTGAGATCTTTCATTGCCCGGATAGCGCAAAACGGCTGGAGAATTATATTCTAAGGTTGAAAGCTGTCTTAGCGCAGAAAAAAAGCGCCATATTAATATTAAGCGATTTAAATAAGATAGCTAAAATTAAACCCGTGATAGAACAGGCATTAGGCCAAAGCCCGGCTTTACTTTTAAGAGGGAATACTTCAGAATTGGAAAATTGGATCAGGATTAAATCCGGGCAGGCAAAACTTGTTATGGGCACGCGCTCTGCTGTTTTTGCTCCGCTGGGTTCACCGGGTTTGATTATTTTAGATGAAGAGGATGACCCTGTTTATAAGCAGGACCAGGTGCCTCATTATCATGCCCGGTTTGCGGCAATATTGCGCTCTCAACAGGGATCAGATTTGATATTGGGTAGCGCCATGCCTTCGTTAGAAGCGATTTATCTGCGCCAGGAACAAAACGCTGCATACTCAAATTGCAGGATAGATAAAAGAACGCAGGTAAATATCGTTGATTTGTCAAGGCAGCGTAAAGGCAATATAATTTCAAGGCAGCTTGAAGACGCAATAGCCGCAGCTATTATTGTTAAGCAAAAAACACTGCTTTTTATTAACCGTAAAGGATTTGCCACATTTGCCGGATGTAATCAGTGCGGTTTTATTTATAAATGCCCGCGTTGCAATATAAACCTTATTTTTCATTATAAAGAAAACACGTTAAGCTGCCATTATTGCAATTTTAAGCAAGAACCGCTTAGGGTATGCCCGGAATGTAATGCCGGATATATCCGTTATAGCGGTTCCGGAGTTGAGAAAGTTGAAAGCGAACTGGCCAAAATATTTCCTCAGGCAAAGATTAGAATCCTGGGTGATGAGGCAGATATAGATACTGCCGAGGCTGATATATTTGTAGCTACACAAATTGTCCTAAAAAAAGATAACATCGGTTTTGATCTGTCCGGGGTATTAGGCATTGATAACACATTTAACCGTCCTGATTTCAGGTCAACAGAAAAATCCATGCGGCTGTTGGAAGGGCTTTTAGCCATAACTAAAAAAACGATGATCATACAGACCCGCTATCCCGGCCACCACTGTTTTTCGGCTTTGATTAAAAATGACCCGGAGATTTTCTATAAAGAAGAACTGAGAGAAAGAAAACAACTTAAATTTCCGCCTTTTACGCATTTTATTCTGATCAAAGTCCGCAGCCCTAAGGAAGAGAAGGCAAAAGAGGCATGCAGCCGCCTATTTGAAAAAATAAAGCTCGCAGAACTGCCCCGTGGCGTAGAATTGATAAATTTTGCAGCTGCACCCGTACCCAAACTGCGTGGCAATTATTACTGGCAGATCATGATCAAAACAAGCCAGCCTAAAAAGGCCGGATTTGCGATAAAAAAACATTTAACCGGAATCTCGCATTCAGGTATAATAGTTACTGTAGATGTAGATCCTATTTAAGGTGCCGGGAC
Source organism: Candidatus Omnitrophota bacterium (assembly GCA_029561735.1). Classification (GTDB taxonomy): domain Bacteria; phylum Omnitrophota; class Gorgyraeia; order Gygaellales; family Profunditerraquicolaceae; genus JAKQWZ01. The sequence goes on from JAKQWZ010000067.1 coordinate 3,342, forward strand.
ACTTTTGTGAGTAATTCCAGAACCGTCCCCAGAGTAATTCCAGAACCGTCCCTATGAAGATTGTGTTTTTTGGAAGTTCAAAATTTGCCGTTGAGTCATTAAGGGCCCTGTTAGAAAGCAGGCATGAGGTGATTTGCGCCATAACCCAGCCTGACAGAGAAAAGGGGCGCGGCCTGCATTTAGGCAAGACCCCGGTGAAAATATTTGCTGAAGAAAAAGGCCTAAAAATATACCAGCCTTTCAGAAAAGACCTGAAAAAAGAAATTGATTTATTGCGCAGCCTTGATGCGGATATGTTTGTGGTGGTTGCATACGGGCTTATCCTTCCCAAAGAGATTATTAACCTGCCTAAACTCTTTTGCATTAATCTTCACGCGTCTTTATTGCCTGCTTATCGCGGCGCAGCCCCGATAAACTGGGCTATAATAAATAATGAAAAGCAAACCGGGGTTTCAATAATCAAGTTATCCGAAAGTATGGACGCTGGCCCAATAATCTCCAGCAAAAAAATTGTTATAGATAAGGATGACAATGCCTTTGCACTTGAAGAAAAACTTGCTCATACCGGATCAAAACTGCTGGTTGACACAATCAACAGCATAGAATCAGGCAATTATAAATTAAAAGAGCAGGACAAGGCTAAGGTTACCTTTGCGCCGAAATTAACCAGGCAATCAGGGTCCATTGATTGGAATGATAAAGCAGAAAATATTTATAACCTGATCCGCGGCTGTTTTGGCTGGCCCGGGGCCTTTACCTATTATAAGGGAAAACTAATAAAAATAATCCGGTCTGATTGGGATAAATCCAGGGATCCTGATTATGAGCCAGGGCAAATATGCAGTATCCAAAAAGAAGGCATCCGCGTAAATGCAGCAGATGCAACAGTGGTCATCAAAGAACTCCAGCCTGAAGGCAAGAAGATAATGAGTTGCGCTGAATTTATCGCTGGGCACAAATTGGCTAAAGGCGACACCTTCGCAATAAGCCCGTAAAATACCCCCGACTATAAAAAGTATTTGCATTTAAATAATATTATGTTATGATTAATGCTTTACCGAAAAAGGAAAATCTTTTATTATGCCAGAATTAAGAAAAGACCCTGTAATCGGCAGATGGGTTATTATCGCTACTGAAAGAGCTAACAGGCCGGACCAGTTTGCCAATAAGGAGCAGGATAACGCTCCTGAAAAACCATGCCCTTTCTGTGAAAATCATGAAGCTGATACCCCGCAGGAAATTTACGCTATAAGGCCGGACAACACCCGGAAAAATTCTCCCGGCTGGGAAGTCAGGGTAATACCCAGCATTGCGCCGATCTTGCGCATAGAAGGCGATCTTGAGCGCAGGGGAAAAGGCGTGTACGATGTCATGAACGGCATCGGAGCTCATGAGGTTGTCATTGAGACTAACCAGCATATACAAAATATGGCTGACCTTGCGGATCAACAGATTTCAAAAGTGTTCAGCTGTTATATTGAGCGGCTTCAGGACCTGGAGAAAGACAAGCGGTTTAAATATGTGCTGATCTTCAAGAATTACGGCTGGTCTGCAGGCGGC
>JAKQWZ010000003.1 GCA_029561735.1 Candidatus Omnitrophota bacterium
AAGCTGATAGGGCGCGAGCTCATCTCTAAACAACAGCCCTTACGGGCCGCCTTTACTTATAACGGCTTGCGCCATCATAAACACATCGGGTATTACTCTTACTTTCGCAAGGCTATTCCCGATTTAGAGGTAAATTACTCGCGTATTGCTCACCAGTCTGCCGCTATAAAATAAATAAATTGGCATCCGCCTTGCGGCTTCAACCTCTCCACTTAAAATATCGCTCGACTTGCATGCCTAATCCACGCCGCCAGCGTTCACTCTGAGCCAGGATCAAACTCTCCGATAAATTCTATAGGAGATTTGTATAATGGCTCTACTAACTCTAATTGTATTGATTGTTTCTCGCACTTACTTGGCTATTCAATTATCAAAGAACGGACTGACAATTCCTCGCGGCCACTTCCTAATATATTGCCGCTCGGAATACTTTTCCGGTATGCTATAGCCAGAAAAGTAAAAGGCGCCGACGGAAATCGGCGCCTCATAAAATTTATGAGTCCTTCCCTTCGTCTTAAAAACTACCCAAAAGTTTCAAAGCCCTGTAACATGTTTTTCACAGTGGTAGTAAAGTATACCTTAAGAGCTTATTTTGTCAAGTGTTTTTTTTATTATTTTTTACTTATATTTTACACAAATTAACCTGCTGAATTTCCAGCACTTACATGCCTATGAGAAAGCCATCTTTAAGCCTATTTTGCGATCAACTGGCTTATCTTAAATACGGGTACAAATAATGCCACTACTATTCCGCCGATTACAACGCCTAAAAAAGCTATAACCAGCGGCTCAATTATACTGGTTAGGCCTGTTACCGCGGCATCAACCTGCTCCTCATAAAAATCAGCTATTTTTGATAGCATCTTCTCTAACTGGCCGGTCTGTTCCCCCACCCCGATCATACGCCAAACCATAGAAGGAAATATATTGCTTTTGGATAAAGGCTTGGATATCGGTTCTCCTTCACGCACTGACTGCCGGCACTGAATGATTGTCTTTTCTATTACTTTATTACCAGCAACCTTAGCCACTATCTCAAGGGCATTTAGTACTGAAACCCCGCTTTTAATCAAGGTTGAAAATGTCCGGGCAAATTTTGCTAATGCAACCTTTCTAAACAGCGGCCCTAAAACTGCGACTTTAAGCATAGCAGAATCAAATTGATAACGGCCTTTCTCAGTACTGATGTATTTCTTGAAGACAAAAATAAAAGCTACTATCATCCCGGCTATAATAAGCAGGTAATGTTGCAGGAATTCGCTTATGCCTATCAGTATGCGCGTAGGCAGAGGCAGCTGGCCTCCGAGCATATCAAATATGCTCTTAAACGTAGGCACCACCTTTAATAAAAGAAATACAGTAATACCTATTGCCATAGTGACTACAACAGCCGGATAAATCAGGCTGGACCGGATCTTGCGCGTTAAAGACGCCTGCTTCTCCAAATACGTAGCCAATCTATCCAATACATCATCAAGCATGCCCGATGCCTCGCCTGCCCGGGCCATATTTATAAAGAGCTCCGAGAACACCGCCGGATGCGCGGCAAGGCAATCGCAAAAACTCATGCCTGCCTCAATATCATGGCGCATCTTAACTACAACTTCCTGAAAGTTTTTGTTTTCAACCTGTTCGCCTAAAATGTTTAAACACTGGACCAGAGGGATACCCGAATCTATTAAAGTGGCTAACTGGCGCGAAAATATAACAAGGTCATCCAGTTTTACTTTTTTATCTCTGAACAAAACCGCCTTTTTCCTGGCCGGTTCCACAGAAACTATGATCAACTGCTTCTTATGCAGGATTTCGGCTGCTTCTGCCTCTGAATTTGCATCAATTACGCCTGTAATTGCCTGCCCTGTTTTGTCTTTAGCATGATATTGAAAAGTCATCATAGCTTATCCACAACCTTTAAAAACACCTCTACTACTCTTGGGTCGAATTGCGTACCGGTATTCTTCTTTATCTCTAATACAGCCGCTTCCTTAGAAAGGGGTATTTTCCTGTAAGAACGAGCAGAACGCATTGCTTCATAAGAATCGGTTAAATTAATTATTCTTGCTCCAAGAATAATATCCTCCCCCCTTCTTCCTTCAGGATATCCGGAACCGTCAAAATGTTCATGATGCTGCCTGACCATATCTATAACATCGCTTAAAAAAGTAAGCGGCTCCAATATCTGCGCAGCGATCTGCGGGTGGCGTTTGATATCCTCCCATTCCTCCGGAGTCAGGCTGGAAGGCTTGAGCAAAACGTTATCTGAAACACCGATTTTGCCCAAATCATGCAACTCGCAGGCCTCCCTGATCATTTCAATGTCTTTTGCGGATAACCCCATTTCTTCGGAAATCGCCACAGCATACTTAGCCACGTTTTGAGAATGGCTATGCGTATAGTGATCCCGGGCGTCTATTGCCTGCGCCAAAACTTTAATAGTGCGCATATAAGTAGTGCGCAGGTCTTCATAAAGACGGGTGAGGTTCTTAGTTGATTCTTCAATGCGTTTGGCCAGCAAAGTGTTCTGTTTCTGCAAATTGGTATTCTGCTCCTGCAACCCGTAAGTAGACTTGCGATGGCTAAAAGCAAACGAATGCAAGTCAGTACCTTTTCTAACCAGAAAAAAAAGTTTTTCCGGGTTTATCGGCTTAGATATGATTTCGTAAACCCCAAGCTCAATCAACTGGGACTCATGAGCATAATCGGTTTTCTCGGCTAAAGCAATAACCACGCAATCCGGGTCGATCTTTTTAAGCTCGCGGAATAACTGGGAAAAATCCACATCCTTCGGGCCTAAGTTAGCGATAACTATATCAAAACTGCTGTTACGGAAGGTCTCAATTGCCTCGGCAGACGTAGATGCAAAAGTAGCGGTGCATCCCGCATTAACAATCAACTCTTCTGCCAAATACCTTGACAGAGACTGGTCTTCGCTTACTAAAAGTACTCTTGGCTTATCAGCCATCTTTATTCCTCGGTAGTCACCCTTAATGCCTCATCAAGGGAAGTCGTGCCTTCTTTGACTTTGATAAACGCATCATCACGCAAGGTCATCATTGAGCATTTTTGCGTAGCATATTCTTTGATCTGGTCTATAGAAGAACTTTTCATTATCATCTCGCGCATCGTATCATCTATTAAAACTGCCTCTAATATAGCTATTCTACCATAAAATCCCGTATTATTACAATACTTACACCCCTGAGCCGAATAAAATATAGCTTTTCCGGGGAAATTTAATTTTTTTAAAAAATCCTCAGGGATATCCGTAGGTTGCCTGCATTTAACGCATAATTTCCGGCATAGCCTTTGCGCACAAAGCATAACCAGGCTTGAGGCCACTAAAAATGGTTCAACTCCCATATCCATGATACGGGTAATACTGGAAATAGCATCGTTGGTATGCAGCGTGGATAAGACCAGCTGCCCTGTAAGTGAAGCCTTGACTGCGATGTCCGCAGTCTCAGAATCCCTGATTTCTCCTATCATTATAACATCCGGGCTCTGCCTTAAAAGCGCGCGCAGGCCTGAAGCAAAATCCAGTTTTATCTCCGGTTTTACCTGTATTTGCGTAATACCCTCTACCTGATATTCAACAGGGTCTTCAATAGTGATAATATTTTTTTCCGGAGTATTTAATTGATTCAAAACAGAGTAAAGCGTAGTGGATTTTCCCGAGCCTGTTGGCCCGGTAACCAGAATCATCCCGAAAGGCTTAGCTATTGCCTGCTTAAATACGTTTGCCGGTTGTTCGGAAAAACCCAATTTGTCCAGGCCGATAGAGAGATTCCCTTTATCCAGCAGCCTTAAGACAAATTTCTGGCCGAATGTAGTCGGCAGGCTGGATACGCGAAAATCCACTTCCTTACCTTCAAAGTGCACCTTGAATCTGCCATCCTGGGGAATCCGGTTCTCGGTAATATCCAAATTGGAAATAATCTTGACTCTTGCTAAAATAGCATTCTGATTTATCTTGGGGATTTTAAAAGCATCGTGCAAAGAGCCGTCAATACGGTAACGTATACGCAAAATATCCTCTTCAGGCTCTATATGGATATCCGAAGCTCTTTTTTTAAGCGCCTGGGTAAGCATGAGATCCACAAGTTTTACTATCGGAGGCTTTTCACTGTCTTTTAATACGCTGAATAGTTCTAAGTCTTCCTGGCTAACCAGCTCTACGTCTTTTTTTCCCGGCTCTATATCGTGCGTACCTTCTTCCAAAAGCTGCTGCATGCTTTTTTGCCCGGCAGAATATTCCGCTTCAATTGCCCGTAATATCTCATCCTCGCCTGACAGAACAGTATCAATATTGCATCCGGTCAGGACTTTCAAGTCATCTAAAGCAAAAATATTCAACGGATCTGACATAGCTACCGTTAAAGTATTACCCATACGCGAAAGAGGGATTATTTTATACTGACGGGCGACACGCTCAGGCACTAAACCGATTATCTCTTTATCGAATTTATACTTGGCAAGATGCAATGTGGGGATATAAAGCTGTTCGGAAAGCAAACCCAGAAGCTGCTCTTCGGTGATCGCTCCGCTTTCAAAAAGGAGTTTGCGTAACGGCACCTGTTTTTCTTTCTGGATCTTTATATATTCATCCAACTGTTCATTGCTGATCTTTTTGGTACTCAGTAATATTTCAATTATATTATCTCTTAAGCTTGGCATATTATTCGTCGGGGGCAGTAACTCTCAAAATCTCTTCTAATGTTGTCTGTCCTTCAAGTACTGCCTTTACCCCTTCTTCCCTTAATGTCCTCATACCTTCTTTACGAGCCTGTTGTTTTAAGGCATGCTCCTGAGCCTGTTTTAAAACCAACTCCCTTATCGCAGGAGTAAGGATTAATATCTCGGATATCCCCACTCTACCGGAATAGCCTGAACTAAAACACTGCTTACAGCCTTTACCTTTATAAAATACAGGCTTTTTTGAACCTTCAAGATTAAGCTTAAGGGCATCAATGATCTCTTTTTTTATGACTATCTCTTCCTTGCAATATGAACAGATCTTACGTACCAACCTCTGAGCCACTACACATATCAATGAAGAATCAATTAAGTAAGGCTCTACGCCCATATTCACCAGCCTGACTACGGCTCCGCAGGATGTGGTTGTGTGCAAGGTAGAAAGGACCAAATGGCCTGTGAGAGCGCTCTTTATAGCTATGTCGACTGTTTCGTAGTCACGTATCTCACCGATCATTATGACATTAGGGTCCTGCCTTAAAATTGAACGTAGAGCAGCCGCAAAAGTAAGGCCGATCTCCGGACGGGCAGTAACCTGATTGATCCCGGACAATTGATATTCAACAGGATCTTCTACAGTAACAATATTTTTCTCAGGGCTATCAACAAATTTAAGTATGGAATACAGTGTGGTTGTCTTGCCTGAACCTGTAGGTCCGGTCACCAGTATCATGCCGTGAGGATATTTGACCATTTTTTTTAGTTTTTCGATCGCACCGGGGCTGAATCCGAGCTTTTCAATATCCAGCATTGCCTGCTGCTTATCTAGAATACGCAGCGCTATTTTTTCCCCGAAACTTGACGGCAGGACCGAAACACGAAAATCCACTTCCCTCTGCCCGAGCCTTACCTTGAAACGCCCGTCCTGAGGCAGGCGGTGCTCGGCGATATTAAGATCAGACATGACTTTAATCCTGGAAATTATCGACTGATGCATACTTTTCGGCGGAGCCGGCTCTTCATGGAGGACGCCGTCTATACGGTAACGCACGCGCAATTTTTTATCCAGAGGCTCAATAAGTATATCTGAAGATTTTTTCTTCACCCCTTCCTCTAATATCATATTGGTTATGCGGATTATCGGCGCTTCAAAACTTACCCTTTTTAATTCTGTATCGCTGGGGGCTGATTTTCTGTTCTCTTTAACAAATTCAACTGATGAATCTGCCAGCTCTTTGACCAAATCATTAATTACATTTCCTGAAGAATCCGGATAGGCAAGGTCAATAGCCTGTAGAATATCGGGGCTTGTGGCAATGATCGGGTTTATTTTATAGCCTGTAAGGGATTTGACATGGTCAATGGCAAATATATTTAGAGGATCGGCCATTGCCATAGTAACGGTATTGCCCATACGTGAAACAGGGATTATCTGATAATGGCGGGCGACATCCATAGGGATAATCTTGACTATCTCGTAATCGATCTTAAAACGTTTCAGGTCTATAAGCGGCAAGCCCAAGCCCTCACTTAAAAGCGAAGCCAGCTCGTTTTCTTTGATAAACCCGAGCTTAACGACAATCTCGCTTAGTTTCCCGCCTTTTTCTTTTTGAGCCAAAAGCGCCTCATCAAGCTGATCTTGAGTTATTAATTTATTGTTTACCAATAACTCCGTAAGGCGGTCCTTTAAGGATATCATTTATTCTTTATCTTTATAATATTTTGCAATTGTCCTTTTAATATCCAATGAAGTGGAAACAAATGTCTGCACGCTGCAGCCTGAAAGCAACTCTACGTCTTCAATGGCCTGGATATTCAAAGGATTGGACATCGCCAAAGTAATATTGTTGCCGATCTTGTCTATCGGGACCAACAGGTACTGCTTGGCGACTCGGGCGGGGATAATATTGACTATTTCGGGGTTAATTTCATAATTACTTAGCGGCAGGTAAGGAAAACCGTATTGAGCAGTCAATGACTGGGCAATATCTTCTTCTTTGGCAAATCCCAGCTCAACCAGCACTTCTCCGATAAGCCCGCCGCGCTCTTTTTGTACTGACAGGGCTTTTTCCAGCTGATTTTTGGAGATGATATTGCGCTCCAGCAATAATTCTCCCAACTGTTTATTAATCACCTTTTTTATAGGCATAATTTAGTTTATTACCACTACCCGGTTCTTTCCTTTATCTTTTGCCAGCTTGACATACCCTTGAGCCTTGGACAGCAATTCCTGCGAATCTATTCCGTCCAAAGGATTTTCGCTGACCCCTGCGCTTACGGTAAGATGTTTTTTAGAATCAGGGTCTTCGCTAAAAGCAAATTCTACCTTCTTTCTGATGTCATCTGCAATTTCCTGAGCCTGCCGTTTATTCTTTTCCGGCAATATAATGGCAAATTCATCGTCACCGACTCTGCCTACTTTATCAATCTCTGAAACCGAATCCTTTATCAAAACCGCTATTTTCTTTAAGCTGGATTCAGCCACAAGAGAACCGCAGTTTTGATGAAATTTTTCAAAATTATCAATATCAAAAAGTATGAACGCGCACGGCCTCTGGTAAACAACAGCACGTTTAATCTCTTCCTGAAGGCGGGTACGGATAAAACCGTCATTATAAAGCCCGGTAAGTGTATCTTTAATCTCAAGTTTCTCCACCTTATGCAAAAGAAGGTCATTTTCAACTGCAATCGATATCTGTTTGGCGAAAATATCCAACAGCTCCACATCATCCTTGCCGTAAAGGAACTGCTGGCGGGAATTACCTATACCCAGTATAGCAATGACCCTGCCTTTTAAATACACCGGAAGGGCGAGGTTATTTTTAATCTTGAATTTATCATAAAATTCAGCTACGTATTTTTCCGGAAAAACATTTTCCTTATCCAATATTGCCGGACGGTTAGAATCAACCAACCGGGCAAATATTTTTTCATCCGGATCAACCGTGATTTTAAGCAAGTGCCCGACATTCATCCCGTCAACAGCCTTCATATAAAATGTTTCCTGATTATCATTGCGAAAAAGCAGGTACGATAATTCGGAATTTGCCAGAAGGCGCGCTTTCTCAGCAGTCAATTTAAATATATCATCAAGCTTAGCGCCCTGCGATATCAGAGAGCTGACCTGCAGAAGGCTGGAAAGCACAAGTACGCGTTTCTGTATCTCAATATTTATTTCCGTTGTCTTCTCTCCGTAGTTTTTAAGTTCGTCCATGTTGCTACGGATCCGGTCGGTGAGCAAATTAAGCGCATTACCCAAATCTCCGACTTCGTCTTCACGCGATGATTCTACGGTACGCATAATGTCACCGGCGGCTATCAATTTTGCGTCAGAGCTTACCGCCAGTATCCTGTCGATTATCTCTTTAATCACAAAGAAGCCGATACAAGCGACAAAAATACTAATGATTATTGTAATAGCAATATCCAGCTTGAGACCGAATTTTGGCAAGATGTAATTTGAGACCAAGTAAAGGCAGACAAGTAACGGCAGGATTGACATCAAATAAAAAGAAATCTTTAACTTATATTTAAGGCCTTGGGAGCTCAATGAAAGGTTCCCGATTTTTTTCATAAATTCCTCCGTATTTTATTTTATTATATCACTATCCCTTTGCAACGCAATAGTTTTGTCATATTCATCCAACAACTGCTCTTTAGGCAAACCCATATCTAAAAAATCCCAGGCCAATAGCGAATCGCGATTCTTCTGCCGCAAATACACCTCCATATCTATGCGGTTTTCTGAGAAAGCTTTCTTCCATATATCAAAATTTAAAAAACTTTCCCAAGCATCAAAACGAGCCCCCATTTTAAATGCCGTAAAAATTACTTGGCTTAATTTTCTGTCTCCCCGCGAAAAAACCGCCTCCAAAAGGCTTATCTCAAGGTTATGCACGCTTAATTTTAATTTTTTATCCCGTGAAACAAGCGATCTAAGATGCTGGTGTTTATGGACAATAGACTCTGGTGTTGCCATAGCCAGCCACTGAAACGGCGTATGTGGCTTGGGAATCAAGGTATTTATGCTGATGTTTATTTGTCCGCTGCGCCCGGCAATATTTTTTCTAAGCCTGGATATATTGCGAGAAAAATCAAAAATAGCATCAATGTCATTTTCGGACTCTGAAGGCAATCCGATCATAAAATAAAGTTTAAGATGCTGATACCCTGCTTTAAATGCGGCTTGTGCCGCATTCATAAAATCTTCTTCATTAAAATCTTTATTCAGGATACTGCGTAGCCTTTGTGTTGCCGCCTCAGGCGCAAAAGTCAGCCCGGTTTTTTTAATGGTGGCTATCAGCTCCGACACACTTCCCACCATGTCCTTAGGCTTTATCGACGGCAGGGATACACCAACGCCTTTTGGCTTAAATACATTTATTAAAGAAGCCAATAACTCGGCTATACACGGATAATCAGTGACTGACAGCCCCGCCAAAGAAATATCTTCATACCCGGTATTCTTATACAAATCTCCGGCCAGCTTCAGGATATTTTCTTTTTTTCTAAACCTTAAAGGATGGTACTGATTGCGCGCCTGGCAAAACCGGCATCTATTAGGGCAGCCGCGCATAATCTCAACGCTGATGCGGTCATGAATTATTTGTATATAAGGGACCAGCCAATCGACAGGATAATAAGAGGCATCCAGGTCCGCGATATAACGTTTCTTTATTTTTTCAGGCACGCCTGCGCGGTTGGGTTCAAACCTGGCTAGGCCCTGATCAGTGCCATAGGAAACATCATAAAACATAGGCACATATACTCCCTCTATGCGGGATAATTCAGACAATAAATCCTCCCTGCTGATCTTACCCTGTTTTAACTGGACTTTCAAAATGCGGTAAGCCGAAATCACTTCTAAAAGCGCCTCTTCTGCTTCACCGATTATAAATAAGTCAACAAACTCATGCATCGGCTCCGGATTGATTGTTGCCGGTCCTCCGGCGATTACCAAAGGATCGCTATTTTTGCGTTCTCTAGAGAATAAAGGAACACCGCCTAAATCTAAAATATTCAGTACATTGGTAAACTGAAGTTCATAGCCTAAAGAAAAACCCACGATATCAAACTCATTCAACACCTTCTTTGACTCAAGGGAGAAGATTGCGCGGCTGCTGGAACGCAAGACCTTTTCAGCATCCTGCGCCACAGAGAAAAATCTTTCGCAAACTACATCCGGCTCCCTGTTTAACAGGCCATAGATAATCCTTATGCCGTTATTACTCATGCCTACCTCATAGAGATCAGGAAAGCAAAGGGCAAACTTGATCAAAGAACCGTTAAAATTCTTTTTCGGCAGGTTCCATTCACCCCCTATGTACCGTCCCGGCTTATTTACCTGAGAGAATAATTCATCCATTAAAACACCGACCTCTGTTTATCTATATTCGCCAATATACCCAAAGCGATAAAAGTAACAAAAACGGATGAGCCGCCGTAACTCATTAAAAGCAACGGCACCCCGACAACCGGGGCCAACCCCAAGTTCATAGCGATATTTACCAGCACCTGAAGCCCCAGCATCATGCTGATCCCGAAAGCCAGCAGCTTTGCGAATGCATCGTTAGTGCGCATCCCTATGCGTATACCTTCGCTGATTATCAAATAATACAAAAACAACAATACTGCACAACCCAATAACCCCCATTCTTCGGCGAAAGTCGCAAAAATAAAATCCGTATGCGCCTCGGGAAGAAAACGCAATTGCCCTTGCGTTCCGGAAAGCCAACCCTTGCCAAAAATTCCGCCAGAACCTATTGCAATCTTGGACTGGATTACCGTATAGCCGGCGCCGAGCGGATCAATATTAGGATTCAAAAAAACCATTAACCTTTCTTTTTGGTATCCGCGCAGATAATGCCATAGTATTGGCATGCAGGCGATACCTATTCCTAAAAATGACCCTATATACCTGAATTTTACGCCTGAAATAAAAACTACTGCCATAAATACCAATAGGACCATTACACCGCTGCCTAGATCCGGCTGTTCAATTATAAGACCCACCGGGATAAAAGTAAGCAACAAAGGCAATACAAAACCTTTCATCAGGTTTAACCTCGCGGCAGAGAGCCCCACGTCAAAAGACGATTTCGTGCTGTAATACCTTGCCAGAAATATGACCATGACCAGTTTAGCAAATTCTGAAGGCTGGAAATTAAACCAGAACAGTTTCAGCCACCGCTGGGCGCCCATTCTTGTCAGGCCCAACATAAAAACCAGAAATAGAAGAAAAATCGCAAAAACATATAACGGGTAAGTGGCATCCCAAAGCTTGCGGTAATTAAAATTACTCAACAGAAAGAAAAATATAACGCCTAAGGCCATCCAGATTATCTGCCGCTTATATATATCTTGCCAAATCCTGCCTTCTTTCTGGTAAGTGCTGCTATAAATCGACATGACCCCTATGGCGCAAATCAAAAGCGCTACAGCTATGATTATCAGGCGGGAATTTTTCATAAGATATTTTCCTTATAAATAGCGGAAATTATTTCGTCTGTTACCATTGCCGCGGCATGGCCTGACCCGCCGTTCTCAAGCATAACGCAAATTATATATTTTGGCTTATCAAACGGGAAAAAACCGGCAAACCAGCCATGAGACATTCCTTTAGGGACCTGGGCAGTACCGGTTTTTCCAGCCACAGCCACAGGAGCTGATGCAAGATTTCCGGCTGTGCCCTTTGAATCAGAAACAGCTTTTCTTAAGCCCTGCCTTATAGTATTTAATGTTGATGCCTTTAAGGATATACGCGAAGGTTTCTTAGGTACAACATAAACAGGTTTACCGTTTACCGCTTTTATAATATGCGGGTATAAGATCAAGCCATTGGTCGCAAAAACTCCGGTTACTCTGGTTATCTGCAAAGGCGTGACCATCAGTTCCCCTTGTCCGATTGAAAAATTAGCCGTATCACCGTCAAACCAATTCCGTAATTTGACTATCTTCCTCCATGTCCTGGAAGGGACAAAGCCGCCGACCTCATAAGGTAAATCAATATTTGTCAATCTGGACAGCCCGAATTTAACCGCATAATCATGGATTATATCAGGACCGAGAAGCAACCCTGTCTTATAGAAAAATATATCACAGGACTGGGCTATTGCATCAAAGATATCCTGCTTTCCGTGTATATCCCAACAGGCAAAACTTCTGTTGCCTATCTTTGTGCTTCCGGTGCACAGGTAAGAAGTAGAAAGGTTTATTTTATTTGTCTCCAAAGCTGCGGCAGAAACAATTGATTTGAAAACCGAAGCAGGCGGATAATTAGCGCTTATTGCCCGGTTTAAAAGCGGGGCATTGGGATTATTAAAAATGCTGCTTATGCGGCTGCGGTCTTTTTCTATAAAGACAGAAGGGTTATAATTCGGGCTGCTTGCCATTACAAGAATACCGCCGTCAGATGCATCCATGATTATCACTGACCCCCTCCTGCCTGCCATTGCAGATTCGGCGATCTTCTGCATTCCCAGGTCAAGGGTCAAACTGATATCTTTGCCGTCTTGCGGAGGCTTAAAACCTATGGTCCTGATAAACCTGCCGCGGTGGTCCACTTCCACTGATAAAGCGCCCTCTTTATAGCGTAAGTAATAATCGTATTTTTCTTCGATGCCGCCGAAACCCACCACATCCTTTGTCTGGTACCCGTAGTCAGCCAGCTTAGAAAGCCTCCAATGGTCAATCTCTCCCAAATGGCCGATAACCTGGCTGGCAAGCGTGCCGTAAGGATAACGGCGTAAAGGATGCGGCTGCACCAGGATGTCAGGTATATCTGATTTTAATTCTTCCAAAGCTATCGCCTGATGCGTCGTAATGTTGGCGGCAATAGTTATGGGAACAAAAGGCGCTATATATCCCTGCTTATAAGTTGATTTTAATTTCGCGTAATCAGTGCCTAATATTTTGGCTATCTTTGAAAGGCTCGCTTCGACGGAAAGGCCGCGCTGCGGAATAAGCAAAAGGTCATAAGAAATAGAATTATCTACAATGATTTTATTGTTGCGGTCCAGAATTTTACCTCGGCAACCCTGCTGCGGGATAAGCCGGATGCAATTCCTATCGCTGAATTCTTTTAATTTTTTATGCTGGATTACCTGCAGATTAACCAGGCCTGAAGACAGGATGATAAAGCCGGTGGTAAGAAATATTATAACTGCCCTGACTCTCATAGCTGTGCCTTGTCCAGCCCCATCCCGGACACCGCAATAAAAATAACCGGGAATAATAGTGCCGTATATACCGAACCTAACAAAGCGACTCTTAGAACCATACCAAAGGATATAAAACTCCCCAGGTATGCGCCTATGATTATATAGGCTATATTATAAAAAAGGCATACGCAAAAAGTTAGCGCCATCTGCACAGGAAGGCTGTCCAAAGTAATTTCTCTGGAAAGCCTTGCCACTGCCAAAGCAATAACCACGAACAAAAAGATATTCAAGCCGAAATAATTAACCGACAATATATCTTTTAGGCTTGCGGACAATAAAGCTGCGCCTATCAACCATTTAAAATCAAAAGTAAATACCAACCCCGATATTATGGCGCAAATAATCATCAGGTCCGGCGTAAGCCCCATAAAACGAAAACCCTGAATGAATGTTGACTGGGCAATTGCCAGGATAAAGAATAAAATTAAAATCCGCCATTTTCTCATGGGATTATGATCAATACCTCTTCTAGGCCGGAAAGGTTTACTGCGGGTTTAATTATTGCATATTTGGAAAGGCCTGAAAATTCTTCACCCGTATCAATCACAGCACCCACTATCAGGCCTTTGGGAAAGTTTGCAGTCAGGCCTGATGTCACTATCGTATCCGCTATAGCTATATCGGCGTCTTTGGGCAGATAACGCATTATCAGGCTTGAAGAAAGCGTGCCTGTAACCAGCCCTTCCTGGCGGCTGCGCTGAACAATGCTTGAGACGCCCAGCCCCGGATCACTGATAAGCAATATCTTGCTGGTTTGTGCTGAAACCTCGATTACACGGCCGACAAGCCCCAGATAATTGATGGCTGTATAACCTTTCTTAATGCCGCTGGCAGAGCCCTTATCAATAGTAACTGCCTGCGACCAGTTATCAGGAGAACGCCCGATCACTCTCGCTGCCAGAACACGGAATGCGGAATTTTGTTTGAATGAAAGCAGCTTTTTTAACCTGTTATTTTCTATCAACGCCTCATTGGCATCATTGAGTGTTTTCTTTAAGAACATTACCTCGTTGGACAGCCTCTGGCGCTGAACCATATTACGGTGGTAAAAAATTAAGCCTGCGGACTCATTCTTGATTAGAGTAAAAATCCCCAGCGGGATGCTGAGGATATTTAAAGAAGGGGATTTTATAACAGATATTAAACCTGCGGCCAGAATTAAAGCCAGGGCAAATGCCGCATACCGGATTAGGTGCTTTTTTTTAAGGTTAAACACATCTAGAACAGAATATTTAAGAGGATATCTCTGACTTGATCGGAGCAGAGATTTTCTTTAAGAAATGTATATTTTCAAGGCACACGCCGGTCCCGGAAACAACCGCAGTCAGAGGATCATCGGCAACATGGACCGGCAAGCCGGTCTCTTCCGCTATCAATTTATCCAAGCCCCTTAAAAGAGCGCCTCCGCCGGCCAAAACAATTCCATGCTCTATTAAATCAGCGGATAACTCCGGAGGGGTCCTCTCTAAAGAAATTTTCGTAATCTCTAAAATTGCCCTTAACGGTTCCTGAAGCGCTTCTCTAATCTCTTCCGAAGTAATCGTTACTGCTTTAGGCAGGCCGGCCACAAGGTCCCTGCCCTTTACCTCAAGGGTCATTTCTTCTTCCATAGGATAAGCCGAACCGATTTTTATTTTGATATTTTCAGAAGTACGCTCGCCGACCATGAGATTATAAGTCTTTTTGAGATATTCTACTATTGCCACATCCATTTCATCCCCGCCTATACGTATGGATTTGGAAAATACTGTGCCGGCTAAAGAAATTACCGCGATCTCGGTTGTGCCGCCGCCGATATCAATTATCATATTGCCGATTGGCTCCTGAATCGGCAGCCCCACGCCGATAGCAGCTGCGACAGGCTCTTCAATTAAATATACTTCCCGCGCGCCTGCGCGTTCTGCTGATTCCTTTACCGCTCTTTTTTCCACTTCAGTAATGCCCGAAGGAATAGCAATAATTATTCTCGGCCTGACCTGAAAGCGGCGGTTACGCACTTTTCTGATAAAATGGCGCAGCATTGCTTCGGTAACTTCAAAATCGGTAATTACCCCGTCACGCATAGGCCGGATTGCCATGATATTGCCGGGGGTACGCCCTAGCATGCGTTTAGCTTCTTCACCTACAGCAAGCACTCTGGAAGTGCCTCTTTCCACGGCAACCACAGATGGCTCACAAAGCACTATGCCTTTGCCCTTAACACAGACAAGGGTTGAGGCTGTGCCTAAATCTATTCCTATATCATTAGAGAAAAGGCTTAAGGCGTAATTAATAATTTTCTTGATTATTTCCTTAAATTTATCCATCCAGGGTTCTCCTAGGTAAGTATAGAGGATTTTAACAGAGATTTAAGTGCGTGTCAAATAAAAACTTAATGCAATATCTTCTTTAAATCAAGCAAAAAGCCGGGATAGGATTTATTAATGCATGACACATCATCTATGCAGGTACGGCCCCTGCTTAAAAGCCCTGCCACGACCATACTCATAGCTGTACGGTGATCGCCAAAGCTTTTAACCTTGGCCGCATATAGAAAATTTACTCCGTTAATCTCAATATCTTCCCTTTTGCCCTTATTAAGAACCTTAATATCTGCTCCCATCCGGAGCAAATTACGTTCCATTGAATTAATCCGGTCAGTCTCCTTTACGCGCAACTCCTGGACCCCTTCAAATACAGTCCTGCCTTTAGCAAGGGTTGCCGCCACCATCAAAACCGGCAGTTCATCTATTAAGGAAGGAATCTCCTTTGACTTAACAATTACGCCTTTTAGCCGGCTCGAGGACACAATAATATCCCCCATTGGTTCGCCGCCTGCGGACTTGCAAGATTCCGTATTTATTACCCTTATCCTGGCGTTCATTTTCTTCAAAACCTTCAAAACCCCTAAGCGCGAAGGATTCAAACTCACATTTTTTAAACATAAATTTGACTTCGGCAAAAGGCTGGCCATGACCATAAAAAAAGCTGCTGAAGAAATATCCCCCGGTACATAGATCTCTCCCGGGCTTTTTAGGTCTTTATTCCCGCTTAGCTCGATCCGTGAACCCTTAATTTTTAGGCCGGCATTAAACTGCTTCAGCAGGCGTTCGGTATGATCACGTGACGGTACAGGCTCAATAACTACGGTTTTACCTTTGGCATAAAGCCCGGCAAACAGGATTGCTGACTTTACCTGGGCAGATGCTACGGGCATTCTATAAATTATTGATTTAAGATTGCCTCCCTTAATAGCAATCGGCGCGTATTCTTCAACAGTTAAAGGTTTGCGTTTGGCGCGAATTTCAGCCCCCATCAGGCGAAGCGGTACAGTCACGCGCCTCATCGGCCTTCCGGATAATGCATCTCCTGCAACTAGTTTAGAGGCAAACTTCTGTCCGGCTAATACTCCGGAAATTAGCCGCAATGTAGTTCCGGATTCCCCAACAAAAATGGGCTTTATGGATTTTCTTAAACCATAAAGCCCTTTGCCGAATACACAAATTTTCTTGTTGCCAGCGTTGATTTTGATTCCTAGTTTTTTAAATACATTGACAGTTGAAAGGCAATCGTCATTGGCGGGAAAATTATTTATAAGTGTCTTCTGGCTTGATATAGCGCTTAGAATTATGCAGCGGTGCGATATTGACTTGTCTCCGGGGCAGGTAACTGTACCTCTGACAAAATGCCCGGCAGGCAGGCAAAAAGGCTTCATTTACTTTTCTTGGTTACCTTGTCGCCTTCGCTAATCTTATCTTTCAAGCCGGCAGTCACAAAACCTGCGGCTGACATAGATTCATGGACTTTCTCAACTTTTATATCGCCAACAATTGCATTGTTATGGCGGACTGTATATACATCGCCGGCGGCTACGCCGTCTTTACTGCCCAGATTTATTACAGCAAAATCGTATTCTTTATTTAAGACTAGGATCTTTCCTTCTGTATTAACCGGCGCTTCCCCAGCAACAGCTGCAACAGGCAAAGATGCATATGCACCGGGCTTTTGAGTAGAAACAAGCTCAGACATGCCGGAATTAATAGGTTCATTTTGAACAACCTCTTTTTTTACCGGCTGTTTTTTTGCTTTTGTTTTAGGCGCGGCTGCAGCTGTTTTAGCAGCATCCGGTCCGACTACTATTTTGCCCAACTCCACCTGTGAAGCCTTGTCTTCAAGCTCTTTTATCCTGGATTCAAGCTCTTTCTTTTTGGCATCAAATCCATTTAATTGCGACTGCAATTTTTGCGCTTCCTGCTGCGACTGGCTGAATTTATTCTCAAGATCAGCCCTCAATGACTTCTGCTGCTCCAGATCTGATTTAAGCTGGTTCAACTGCGCCATTGATTCTTCTTTTGCCACTCGCTCCTGCTGGACTTCACTGGAAAGATTAGCAATCTGGTCCTGGGCGCTCTTTAATTGCGATTCCATATCAGCCAGGATTTTTTTGGAATCATCAAGCTTGGTCTCGGTTATACGCTGGCGGGTCCTGACATCGTCTAACTCCTCCTGCAGCCTCTGAACATTAGCCTTCTCTTTTTGTAAAAGAAAGACAGCGGTGCCCAATAAAGCTAAAGAAATTATAACCACGCCAATTAAAACTAAAACCGGAGACTTAATCTTATCCATTATTGCTCCCCCCCTATGTTAAGTTATGTAATACGAATATATTATAATAATCCGCGGAATTAAATCAAGTTTTATTTTTTCTGAGGAATTCGCAGAATTCATCCGGCATTTCACTGGAAAATTCCACGAATTTTCCTGTTTTAGGATGAATAAAGCCCAGGTAAATGGCGTGCAACCCTAAACGCTTGAGTAATTTTTCTTTGCCGTATTTTGAATCCCCTAATATCGGGTGCCCCAAAAACGCAAGGTGCACCCGCAGCTGATGGGTCCTGCCTGTAAAAGGCTCTAATTCTAGCAGGCTGAATTTATCCGTCCGCTTAATAGTGCGGTACAGGGTCTTTGCGTATTTTGATTCCGGGCCAAAACCTACAGCCATATTTTTTCTTTTTACCGGATGCCTCTCTATGGGGACCTCAATAATATTCTGGTCAAACTC
>JAKQWZ010000028.1 GCA_029561735.1 Candidatus Omnitrophota bacterium
AAAGCCCAGAACAACAATTGTCAATAATACCAAAGCTATTAATAATTCCAAAAGGGTTACGGCAGAATTACGCGTACTCATATTTAACCTGTGGGTTCGTTCCAGATGATATTGACCCTGACTTTACGCATCTGGCTGGCAGCCATAGCAGGCACAGCGCTTACGTCATAAACAGGGTTGTAAGGGCGGTCAAGGTTTTCAGCAATACCCGCATCATTGGCACGGACGCGCAAAGGATTAGTATTGATATAATCAACCCCGGACCACTGGTTTTGCATAACATGAATGTATAAAGGATCCAGGAAAAACTTCCCTAATTCTCCGGCAGACATACGCGCGCGGTTATGCAAAACATACCTTTTTCCGGTAATAAAAAGATTGGTCAGCCCTGTAACTACAAGAGCAAGTATAATTGTCGCTATCAGGATTTCTAGCAGGGAAAGCGCTTTATTATTCATTTGAAAACAAAAAGGGCGCTGCTATTTCTAACAGCGCCCTTTTATTATTACCGCGCACAAGCACTGGCCACAACCGGCACAGGATTCACAGCGCTATCTCTGACTTCCCACTGGCAGTCAAGATAACCGCCTGTTCCTCTTCTGCTAGCAGTAGCTGTATAACCGGTAGCAGTGCCTGCAATTTGATATATCCAGTTAGTCGTAGGTATATTCAGCTTTAAATTAGAGTTAATGCTATTTATAGCGGATACAGTTACTCCGTTAGCAGGGTAATAAACATCATTCTCCATCCTGTATACCCTTTCTGCAGCAGCTATTAAACGCAGGTTTAACTGCGCTTCTTTGCCCATAGCCCTTTCTTTGGCAGGCATATATTGCTGTACTCCGATCGTAGCCAATATACCCACAATAATAACTACTATCATTAATTCAAGCAGCGTAAAACCTTTTTTCATACAATGCTTGTAATTAATATCCACCGGTACCGGTCCAGGCAGCAACTCCGGTTTCAAAGTTAGTAGTAAGTACCGACGTGTAAGCGCTCTGTGCCTGAGGCGTCTTGCCGCCTGCTGTACAACGGGTAGCAGTAGCTTGGAATCCAGTAGCATTGGCACTAGTAATAGCATAAGAAAAATAATGCGTTGGCCGGCATGCACTAGGAATCTGGTCCGTTTGAGCGCCAATACCTGCCCGGGTATTAGTAAATCCAATACAAGAATTATTGTTTTCTAAGCGGTATGCTGCTGCTGTACTCCTTATCTGGCCTAAGATCTGCTTTGCTTCTGCGCCGCGCGACTTTTCTATGGCCCGGCCATACTGCTGAATACCCAAAGTAGCCAAAACACCGATAATAATTACTACTACCACTAATTCCAACAAAGTAAAAGCTTTTTTCATTTTACCCTCCCTTAATAACGTTATTATATATTCCATCTATAGATTCACGTAAGTAAACACCTTACTGTATTTAATTATAAGCGGCGCACCTGAAAAGTCAATCTATTTATCCGGTCATCTGGCTTAACTGGAATATAGGCAAAAACATCCCCACAACCATCATGCCTATAACCAGACCAATAAAAACCAGCATGATCGGCTCAAACATCGAGGTAAAGCGGGTCAGAAACGTCTCAACATATTCCTGATAAAAGGTATTGATGCGTTTGAGCATTTGGGACAATTCGCCGATTTCTTCGCCGATTGTGATCATCTGCACCACCATCGGCTCAAAAAAACCGCTTTGCGCCAAAGGCACGCTTAGAGGCTTGCCGTCGCGCACATCCTCTTTTACTTTGTGTATGACTTCAGCCATCAGCATATTATTCACACTGCGTTCGGCGATTTCCAAAGAATAAAGTATAGGAACACCGCTCTCTATAAGCGTGGACATTTCAGAAGAAAACCTCTCCACAACCACTGCCCGGAAAAATTCGCCAAAAACCGGCAATTTAAACTTAAATGCCTCAAATTTCCTGCGCCCGTCTTTAGTCTTAATATATGCCCTAAAGATAAAAAAACCGATTGCTCCTGCTATCAGCAAATGCAAGCCAAACTGACGCACAAAATTACTGAAATTAATAAGCCATATGGTAAGCGTGGGCAGAGTAGCGTTAAAACTGCCGAACAAAGCGGCAAAAGTAGGGATGATCTTGACTGTCAAAAAAATCAAAGCGCCAAACCCGGCAAACATCAATATTGCCGGATAAATAAGGGCAGAGATGATTTTCTTTTTAAATGCCTCGTTTCTTTCCAGGTATGCTGCAAGCCGGCTTAAGACTACAGCCAGATTTCCGCTGGCCTCTCCGCTCTCCACCAGATTGACCCAAAGGTCAGAAAATACAGACGGGTGCTTTGCCATTGCTTCATGCAGGCTTAAGCCCACTTCCATATTCTTTTGCAGGCTTTTAAGGACTTTGGCAAGCTTAACGCTGGGGACCTGTTCTGATATAATCTCAAGGCATTTTAATATAGAGACTCCGGCGCCAAGAAGAGTTGCCAGCTGGCGGCAGAAAACAACCAAATCTGCGGCGCCAACCCCGGAATGCCTGCGTACTTTTGCGGCCACATGGAGCCTGGAGCCTGAGGCGGCTCCGGTAGCAGGATCAGCCAGATTAACGCTGATTACAATCAGATCGCGCTGCTGCAGGCGTGATATTATCTCATCCTGATGCGCGCCTTCTTCGCTGCCGGTGACTTTCTGGCCAAATTTATCCCTGGCAATAAAGAAAAATTTCGGCATTAATCAATACCCATGGTTACAGAAAGAGCTTCTTCTAAAGAAGTGATTCCGTCTTCGACTTTTTTTATCGCAGAGTCAAACAAAGGCTGCATACCGGACTGCTTGGCTGCTTCCCGCAATGCCTGAAAAGAAGCCCTTGAGCTTATCAAATTCCTTATCTCATTATTGACCAGCATTATTTCCACAATGCAGGTCCTTCCTTTATAGCCTATCTGATTGCATTTTGCGCAGCCTCGCGGCCTGTATATCAGGTCGGATTTCAATTTAATGCCTTTTATCTGCTCTGATGAAGATTCATACGCCTCTTTGCAATCCGGGCAAAGTTTACGCAAAAGCCTTTGCGCTACTACCGCCAGAAGTGACGGAGTAATAAGGTGCGGCTCAACTCCGATATCAATAAGCCGGTTTATTGCCGAAGGCGCATCATTAGTATGAAGTGTACTTAAAACAAGATGGCCGGTAAGGGCAGACCGGATACAAATCTGGGCAGTTTCTAAATCTCTTACTTCGCCTACCAGCATAACATCCGGGTCCTGCCTTAAGAAACTGCGCAGAGCAGAAGCAAATGTCAGGCCGATCTCAGGCTTGACTTGCACCTGATTTATTCCGTCTAATTTATATTCAACCGGGTCTTCTACGGTAACAATATTTTTTGTCGGGCTCTTGATTTCGCTAAGCATAGCGTAAAGCGAAGTTGATTTTCCGCTTCCGGTAGGCCCGGTAAGAAATATCAGTCCGTATGCGCAGCCCATTGCCTTGCGCAATAACTCCAGCTGCTTTGGATCAGCCCCTAGTTGATTCAAGTCAAGCACGACGCTGGACCGGTCAAGGATCCTTAAAACGATTTTTTCGCCGTAGATAGTAGGAATAACAGAGACTCTCAAGTCAATAGGCCGGTTCTCTATTTTGACCATAATTGCGCCGTCCTGCGGAAGGCGCTTTTCGGCTATATCAAGTTTGGCCAGTATCTTTAATCTTGAAATAATCGGCAAATGCAAGTGCCGCGCCGGAGGCGGAATCTCATATAATTTTCCGTCAATACGGTACCTCAGCGAAATCCTGTCTTTAAACGGCTCAATATGAATATCGGATGCGCGCTCATCAATTGCCTGCCTGATGATCAGGTCAACTAATTTCACTACCGGGGCTTCTTCTGCCCGGGCAATAAGTTTATCCAGGCTTAATTCCTGCTCGCCGGTCCCGGATTCGCTCGTATCAATAGTATCGCCAAGGCTGGCAATATCATAGCTGGCCTCAACTGCCTGCTCAAGCATTTTAGATTTGCCGTAAAAAAGTTCTGTTGCTTTTTGTATATCGGATTTAGTGGCAATAACAGGATTAATCTCACAGCCGGTGATTTTCTTGAGATTATCAATCAGGATCAGGTCCAGCGGGTCAAACATTGCCACTGTCAACGAATTCAATGTGCGAGATAATGGAATTACGGAATTTTTCAGGGCAACATCCTGGGGAAGCAGGGATTCCAGCCCCTGATCAGAAGCAGGCTTAAGCATACCGGTGCCAAGAGTAAAATAAGGGATGCCCAGCTGCTTGCCTAAAACTAAAACCACTTCTTCTTCTTTAACAAGTTTAAGCTTGATCAAAACTTCGCCTAAACGGCCGCCTTCCTGCCTTTGGGCATTGATGGCCTTTTCAAGCTGGGCTTCGGTCAGCAAACCCTCTTTTATGAGGAGTTCGCCTAATCTCAAATACTTATCTCTGGGCATTATCTTTTATTTTCAAATTTATTCAAATTAGTAGCGATAATGGCCTGGCGGTCTATGCCTGAATATGTGCCCTGCTCTCTTTCGGGTAAAGGGATCTTATTAATCGGGACAATTTCCGCTTTATTAATATCTTTGGCCGCAACCCCGCGCTCCCTGACAATATGCGGAGTTATAAAAACCAGCAGTTCGCGTTGTTTATCTTTGTCTTTATGCCTGTGGGTAAAAAACTTGCCCAGCAAAGGAATATCCCCTAAAAACGGGACCTTGGTAATAACCTCTGACCTGTCATGGCGAATAAGCCCGCCGATGACCACGGTTTCTCCGTCCTTGATACGGATCAATGATTTTGTTGAGCGCTCTTCAGGGTCTTTATATATGGTTGTTCCGGAATTAAAAGTGGAACTGGTGGTAGCATCTTTTACTTTTGGATAGACAAACATGGTTATTTCATTGCTCTCCATGCTGATCTGAGGAGTAACCCTTAATGAAACACCGGTATCTGTCCTTTCCGCAGAAGTCGTAGAAGCTTCGATTCCAGCACCCCCTCCGCTTATCTGCTGAATTGTCCCGATTGCCTCCTGCGTATTGACGAATATCTCAGCTGTTTCATTATTCAAAGTCAAAATACGCGGCCGGGCAAGTATTTTAGTATCCGTCTGCTGTTTAAGAAAATCCACAATAACATTTTGTGCCTGCTGAGAAAAATCAATAGTGCCGGGAGTAAAAACTTTGGCAAATTGCTTGCCTGAAATTATATCCTTTCCAAAGGGTATACCGGTAGTAGTCTTTGCACCGGTTAAAACCGCTTTAAATAACGAGTCAGTAATGCTGCCGTAATATTTAAACCCGATTTTATCAAGCAGGTTCTTGTTGACATCAAGCATTTCTACTTCCAGCATTACCTGCGGCACAAAAACATCCAGAGCAGAAATAGTCTGAGCAATGACTTCCATATTATTCGGCACATCCGTAACAATCAGGCTGTTGGTCCTGTAATCTTCAACCACCGAGCCATTGGCTGAAAGTAATTTTCTTACCACCTCGGTAATGCCCGAAATATCATCAGCCTTCCATTTGCCTGTTTCTTCGGAATCACTGCTGGAACTGCTTGAGGAAGCTGTGGAATTGGAAGCGGTAGCTTCAGCGCCTATAATTTTTTGAGCCTCGGATTTGATTGAAGATGTAGAAACAGACGCATATTTCAAAGGGAAAACCCGGGTTACTGTCTCAGGGCCGGGCCTGCCCATATCCTTGACAATAAAAATATTGGCATTTTTATCCAAATCATAAAGCAGGTTATTGGCTTTAAACATTTTCTGCATAGCGTCTCTTAAAGGGACTTTATCCAGATAGAGCGTAACCCGCCTGTCTTGCACGCCTTCAGAAGCGATAAAATTCATCCCTGTCTGAATAGAAAATATCTTAAGTAAATCCTTCATAGAGGCGTCCTTCAGGTCCATAGATACAGTAATGTCTTTACTTTCTAAAGGCATTTCCTGCTCCGCTGTCAATACAGGCAACAGTACAAAAGCGGAAAAAATAGATAAAAATACCGACATAATTAATTTTTTCTTCATTGCTCTCCTCCTCCAGTTTTATTAATATTTCCCGCGGATGCCGGAGCATCTAATTTATACTGGCATCCGGAAAAAACCACGCTGATGAAATCCTTGTTAATATTTATAATTTTAACTTCATCTATAGTATCTCCTATCTTTACCACTTTATCATTTATAATCGCCTGTGGAATTGCCGTCCCCCAGATAATACCGCTTACCGTCATCTCAGGCAATACAGGAGCCCCTGATTCTTGCGGTTGGCTTATATCTGTTTCGCTGTATTTCTTAAAAGGGTCCCTTAAATCCGATGCTTCGTATGTTATTTTCGACTTTAAAACAACTGCCCCCTGCTTATCAGGTGTTTCCTGCCTGCCTAATACGGGCTCATCCTCCGTAATAACAGGCTGGCTCAAATCTTCGGCCGGGCACAAATCAAAGAATACAAAGATAAGAAAAAATACCATTATAAATTTCATTATCCCCGGCCTATATATCATACTTTTCATTTTTATCAATTTTTTATTAAAATCGTGCTGACCTGCAGATCAGCTTTAAGTTTTTGCATATTTTTGTCTATATCCTCTTGCTCTGCCTGCTCCAAAGAGATAGCAATATTGTCTACAAAATAGATGTCCGGGTCATTTTCAAGACTGCTTACAAACATACCTATATTATGGTAACTAGGCGCGCTTACATCTATTCCAAAATCATATTTGGTATAAAGTTCATAATCTGTTTTCTGTTTAGGGTTGATTGACAACAGGTCAACGCGGGAATCTTTGGCAATATTGCCTATCTTATTGATAACTCCCGAGATCTCTTTGTTATTAACCTGTTTTCTATACGTAGAAACCTTTTTCTCTAAGACCGCGATTTCATTTAATATCTCGTTTTTCCTTAATTCCTGGTTTTTTTGCTCCTCAAGGACAGCTATCTTCTTATTTTCTCCCATATGGATGTTAAAAGCAATGACAACCGCTATAATTAAGATAGCGCTGTTTATAAATTTATTTTTATGCTGGTTAATCAAGCCTGACAGTTCCATTTTGCTCCTTTATTCTCCGCCCTCATAAACCTCTCCGGATTCCGGAATGCCTTTTCTAACGGCACCCTTACAAGTAATCTGAAATTCAGTGAAGATTATCCTCTTCTGAAGCTCATCTTCGCTGCCATAAATACTGGCGCCTTCAGAACGCTTTAAAGAAGTTATATCTATTTCTTTAAAATTCTTGGCTATATTCGGGCTTTCTTTTAATCTGTTGAGGAATGTATTTATGACCGCCAGCTCTTCTTTGCTGTCGTTTAACTCTGAAAAACCGTTGATAATAAGCTCCAGATCTTCTTTATCCTTTCTAAAAGAAAAACCGCCCAGCCAGATGCCATCAGGGACAATTCGAGGTATAGAATCCAGCTGCATAGTCAATGACATCTGTTCTTTAATCAGGTTGTCCAAGGCTGTGACTTTCTTTTTAAATATAGAATTTTCAGCCTGCAGGTCTTCATTAGTAGAACCTGCCGAAACCGTAGCCACTGCAGGGCGTAATGAAACAATCTGCTCAATATCTTTCTTGACCGGGTTAGCCCTGAAAATACCATAGAAAAATGCAGCTGCGCAGACGAACAGGCCCAATATAATAATACGGGCATCAGGTTTAATATCCTTTAAAGACAACGTTGGGGCAAATACCGGTTTTTTTGAGGCATCAATTCTTTCCCTGGCTTTAAGCAGGTCAAGAGCCAGTCCGCTTTTAACTGTCTTAAACAAAGACACGCTAAACCCCTTGATCAGGCTGATAGAGAAAACAGTAGGCCTGTTAATCAGCTTAAGGATATCTACATATTGGGTGGCAATACCGAACTCCTGCAAAAAGTGCTCCAATTCAACAACTTCTGCCTGCCCCATCAATAGGATTATTTTTTCGATTTTCTTAGAAGGAAAATTCCTGTTATAGTAATCCAAAGAAATGCGGATTTCCGTCTTTAGCTTCTCCAAAATTAAGCCCGGATTCTGTTCTGCGGCAGCGCCAGTAGCAACAGCCGGGCCGCCGCCATACATAATATCACGGTTAAACAAAGGGAAATCAGATTCTAATACCAGAAAATTAAGCTCATCGCCTTCTTGAGGATCGGCAGTAAGTATGGCGGTAACGCCCTGATTTTTGACCCCAGCCAGTTTTAAAGCCCTAAGGACACTGAATGCCGAATATTCCGCACCCACCACCTTGGTATCAAGCTGTTGGGCAATGGATATATACTTGTCAAAAATATCCCTTTTTATGCCTGCAAATAAAACTCTGTTGCGATTGTTCAGCTTATCAAGCTGCACCTGAAAATCATAAACCAGCTCATCCAGGCGGAAAGGCACATATTTCCTTGCTTCAAAGCTAACCGCGGCATCCAATTCGTTCCTTGGCATAACCGGCATATCAAATGTACGTATGATCATATCTTTACCGGAGATAGCTATTGCGGCTTCTTTGGCATCAATCTTGTTCCTTCTTATTTCTTCTTTAAAATAGGCCACCAGTTTAACTTCATCAGGTATTTTCTGGCTGGCCTCATCCATATTGCCGGATATAATGTTGCGGTCCACCTGCACATTATTCAATGCTTTTTTCCCGCTGGACTCTACCAATGCAAGCTTGTCTATTCCAAAATAAATACCCAAGGATTTCATTGTTTGTCTCCGGGCTTACTCATGCGTTTTCTGCTCTTAAGCCAGTTATCAACATCTTTACGGTCAAATCTCCAGACTCCGCCCACCTTCATCCCTGAAATCTTTCCCTGGTTTAACCAGTTATAAAGGGTCTGGCGTTTTAACTTTAAGTAATTTGCCAATTCATCGATATCTATTAATCGCGACATTTTTTATTCTCCTACATCATCATGAATTATGACGTTTATAATTAAAACATAACATACTTAATTTGTCAAGTGTTTTTTTATATAGATATACTTAAACTTACCTAGATTATTAATCAGGCAAAATTTAGCCTTATTTTTCATATAATTAAAACCTAATATATCATAATATATTTACCGGGATTTACTTAGAAATTTTACTACTGAGGGGTGGTATATTCTGTTTTTATTCTTAGTTTCGCAGTGTTGTTTATTCCGGGATCAGTAGCAGTAGGACGGATTTCAACCTGAACATTATAAGGAATGTCTGTATCGTTAACGGTGCTCTCACAAATTACGCCGGGATCAACCCGGCCATTTATACAGTAAAATTTAACAAGATTGGAATCTGCAGCCCATACGCCTGTCCTTAAATTCTCATGGGCAAGATGAACGCCTGCCATGGCAGCATAATATGCGCGTATCCTGTTGATCTGATGGCTGCTTATCCGCGACTGGCTTAAAATAAGGCTAAGGATAATATTAGCTAAAATGACAACCACCATTATGATCCCTAATACAAACATCATGGCTATTGCCTTTTGGTTCTTCAGGCTCATTTAATTCCTTCTTAAAGCCACCTTATAATCATTCTGTTCCTGGCGCAGAATAACATGCCCTTCTCTTGCCAGCCACCCCAGGCTCATCAATACATTGTCTCTTGATTTATCTATTGCCTTGGCCAGTTGGCTCAAGCTAACCTCTCCGTGCGTGTCCAGGTAATGCCAAATATCTCCGGCAACAATGCCGATTTCAGTAATCATATTTACCTCCTGTTTGGAAACCGCATCTATATTCTAATTTAACAAAACCTTATGTCAATAGATTTCTATTTCTTATTATAACTTCCGCAGCGGGGGCATGTAGAAATACTATCCTGTTTAGTATTTATATAGGTATAGGTGCATATTGAACAAAACCAGATATGGGCCGGATCCAAAGCAAGGTCCCTGCCCTTTTGTTTACAGCTGAACAGCCATAACGAAAAGATAATAGCAAGGACAATAATCAGGTAAAAAGCAAC
>JAKQWZ010000030.1 GCA_029561735.1 Candidatus Omnitrophota bacterium
CTACCTGATCCAGCTTTACATCGCCTAGTTCGCTTGCCGGCTTCACATTACTGGGCAGATGCGGACAGGCTACCAAGGGTTGGATATCCGATACATCCCATTCATAAATTTTCTCATAAGAAGCATCCTTATCACTCTTAAGTTTATCCCAAGCCTTAAAATCCACGGCTTTTAATTTATTCAATTTAACTGCTTCTTTTACGTATTCCCTGG
Source organism: Candidatus Omnitrophota bacterium (assembly GCA_029561735.1). Classification (GTDB taxonomy): domain Bacteria; phylum Omnitrophota; class Gorgyraeia; order Gygaellales; family Profunditerraquicolaceae; genus JAKQWZ01. The sequence continues at coordinate 214 of JAKQWZ010000030.1, forward strand.
TAATTTCATCCGGCTCAATCAAGCCGGCTCTGCCGCCGGCTTCAATCGCCATATTAGACATTGAAAATCTGTCATCCATAGAAAGCCTCTTGATAACCGGGCCGTTAAACTCCATTACCTTGTAAGTCGCCCCGTCAACCCCGATCTTACCGATAGTAAACAATATCAGGTCCTTGCCTCCAACCCATTTATTTAATTTACCTTTATAAACAAACTTTATCGTAGGCGGGACTTTAAACCAGCACTTCCCGTCGATGTATGCGCGGGCAAGGTCTGTTGAGCCGATACCAGTAGCGTATGCGCCGAGAGCTCCGTAAGTACAGGTATGCGAATCCGCTCCTACCACCAGGTCTCCGGGCTTAACCAGCCCCTTCTCAGGCAAAAGCGCATGCTCAATGCCCATACATCCTACTTCAAAATAATTCACTATTTTCTGCTCTTTGGAGAATTCAGCCAGGATCTTACATTGATTGGCGCTTTTCAAGTCTTTTGCCGGAGCAAAATGATCCGGGACTAAAACTACTTTTCTATTATCAAAAACTTTTTTTGCCCCGGATTTACGGAATTCTTCTATTGCAAAAGGCGCGGTTATATCATTGCCTAAAGCAATATCAACCCGGGCTTCAATAAATTCACCCGGCTTAATATCCTTTAAATCAGTATGGGCTAGTAATATTTTTTCAGCTATTGTATGAGGCATATAAATTATTATTTACTTAAATTTTCTCACTGCCAGCGTGGCATTATGGCCGCCAAAACCGAGCGAGTTGGAGATGCAGACATCGACACTTGCCGTTCTTGCGGTATTGGGAACATAGTCTAAGTCACAATCAGGATCAGGAAATTCGTAATTTATGGTAGGAGGCACAATCCCTTCTTTTATAGCCAGACAACAAACTACAAACTCTACTCCGCCTGCAGCGCCCAAGAGATGGCCAGTCATTGATTTTGTTGAGGAAACCATCACTTTTTTGGCATGTTCTCCCAGGGCTTTCTTTATCGCTAATGTCTCTATTTTATCGTTTAATTTTGTACTGGTTCCGTGGGCATTGATATAATCAACGTCTTGAGGATTAACCTTAGCATCTTGCATTGCCAGTTTTATAGCGCGCATCGCTCCGTCGCCTTCCGGGTCAGGCGCTGTGATATGATACGCATCGCATGTCATGCCATATCCGGCCATTTCCGCATAGATATGCGCACCGCGCTTTTTAGCATGCTCTAAGGTTTCCATAACTACCAAACCGCAGCCTTCGGCAATTATAAAACCGTCGCGTTCACGGTCAAAAGGACGGCTGGCGTGTTGCGGGTCGCTATTGCGATGCGACAAGGCCTTTAAAGCGCAGAACCCTCCTACGCCGGTCGGCACAATGCAGCTTTCAGTACCGCCGCTAATCATCACATCAGCATCGCCTCTCTGCAAAATCCTGAATGCATCCCCAATAGCATGCGAACCCGAAGCACACGCTGTGGCAACGCAGGAATTAGGTCCTTTTAAGTTAAACACTATCCCGACCTGGCCGGCAGCCTCATTAACTATGAGCATAGGGATAAGAAATGGGGACATCCGGTTCGGGCCTTTATTAAGGTAAATCTTGTGCTCTTCTTCTATCGTATACAGGCTGCCTATGCCGGAGCCGATTAATACGCCGATGCGCTCCCTGTTTTCTTTTGCCATGTCCAGTCCGGCATCAACAATAGCCTGCTTGGCGCAGACTACAGCGTACTGGGCAAACTTATCCATACGCTTAATCTCTTTGAAAGTAAGCCCTGCTGCCTGCGGATCAAAACCCTTGACCTCTCCGGCAATACGCGAATCAAATTTAGCCGGGTCAAAAGAAGTAATCGGGCCGATACCGCTTTTGCCTTCTTTCATGGACTTCCAGAAAGTCGGCACATCATTGCCTACCGCGGATATTACGCCTAAACCGGTGACTACTACTCTGTGTTCTTTCATATTTAGATTGTCATTAAAATTAGCCCCGCCGATCTTGGAAAAGGCGGGGCAATTTTTAATACAGTGTAATTTCCAAACAACTTATTTATTTAGCAGATTTTTCTTCAATGTATCTGATCGCATCACCCACTGTGGCGATTTTTTCGGCATCTTCATCGGGGATTTCTACGCCGAACTCCTCTTCAAGCGCCATTACCAATTCAACTGTATCCAGTGAATCCGCTCCCAAATCATCGACGAACTTTGCTTCCGGGGTGACTTCTTCCAGCTTTACCCCCAGCTGTTCTGCTATAATTGATTTTACTTTTTCTTGCGCTGCCATTATTGTTTCCTCCTTGTTATAAACATACTCAACAAAATTTATGCCATTACCATTCCGCCGTCTACCACTATAACCTGGCCGGTTATATAATCAGAATCTGCTGATGCCAGGAATATGCAAAGATTCGCAATGTCCATTGGCGTGCCAAGTTTAGCCAGCGGTATGGCTGCAAGCATCTTCTGCTTGACTTCTTCGGGCAATTTGGCCGTCATATCAGTCTGAATAAAACCCGGGGCCACCGCGTTTACGTTAATATTGCGCGAGGCTAATTCTTTGGCCGTAGTCTTAGTCAGGGCTATTATGCCTGCCTTGGAAGCGGCATAATTAGCCTGCCCTGGATTACCTATGATTCCAATGATCGAAGCGATATTTACTATCTTACCGCTGTGCTGCTTTAACATCACCCGGGATACTGCTTTAGTGCAGATAAACGTACCTTTTAAATTAACGTTTATAACTGCATCCCAGTCTTCTTCCTTCATCCGCAGCAAAAGTCCATCTTTAGTAATTCCTGCGTTGTTAACTAATATATCAATCTTTGAGAATTTGTCAAGAATTTTATTGACCGCCTCATCAACCCTCTTACTGTCAGTTACGTTTAACTCAAGCGCTAAAGCCTTTCTGCCTAAAGCCTCTACCTCCTTGGCTGTAACAGAGGCCTTCTCCAGGTTAACATCCCCGACAATCAAATCAGCGCCCTCCCTGGCAAAAGCCAAGGCGATTTCCCTGCCTATGCCTTGAGCTGCTCCGGTCACCAAAGCTACCTTATCTCTTAGTTTCATCAGGCCACTCCCTGTTTGCCGTTTGCCTGCCCTGCCTGCCAACAAAGGCAGGCGTCAGGCAGGATAGACAGGCTTAACTAGCTATATTTACTAAATCAGCTGCTTTTTCTATATTTGTCACCTGCACTGCAGGATTGATCCTACGCATAAGGCCTTTAAGGACTTTTCCTGGCCCAAATTCATAAAACCCGGACACGCCTTGTGAAATCATGAATTTCACTGATTCCTCCCATCTCACAGGCGAATACATCTGACAGACCAGATTCTCCTCTACCTGCACAACCGTATTTGCCGGACGCGCAGTATAATTACTAACCACAGGGACATCCGGGGCATTAAACCCCGCGCTAGATAATGCCTTCTTTAATTCCGCTGAAGCATCCATCATCAAAGGAGAATGAAAAGCTCCGCTTACTTCCAGCTCTATCACCCTTTTCGCCCCTGCTTTTTCGCAATCTACCTTTGCGTTCTCAACTGCTTCGGCTTTACCGGAGATAACAATTTGCCCCGGGGCATTGATATTAGCTATATTACAGCCGCATTTCAGGCAGATCTCTGTGATTTTCTCCAAAGATAAATCCAGGACTGCAGCCATTTTGCCGGGATTAGCGCGGGCAGCGTCATCCATTATCTCGCCTCTGCGCTTAACCAGGCGCAGCCCGTTTTCCAGAGAAAGAGCATTGCTTGCGATTAAAGCGGTATACTCACCCAAGCTTAGGCCGGCCATAAATTTTGGTTGTATGTCAGACCGCGTTTTAAAAACTTCAAAAGCAGCCAGGCTCACAGAGACTATTGCCGGCTGAGAAATATTGGTAATCTTAAGCAGGTCTTCAGGGCCGTCAAAACACCTGTGTTTTAGATCAAAACCTAATACATTAGCAGCTATATCAAAGATCCTTTTGGCTTCGGGAAAATTATCATAAAGCTCCTTGCCCATGCCTACATATTGGCAGCCCTGCCCGGCAAAAAGGAATCCTACCATTTTATAACACAAGCCCCGCAAACCAGGCCCGCCCCAAACGAAACAACCAGGACCAAATCGCCTTTTTTT
>JAKQWZ010000054.1 GCA_029561735.1 Candidatus Omnitrophota bacterium
CCATTGCGCAACATAAGGCTGCTTGTCGTTTCCGGTTCCGGTAATCCGGTAATATTTTATCCCGGTGTTTATCCTTATTCCGTCAGGATGTATATAGGGTTTAATATAATCAAACTCTAAATCAAAACCGATATCGCGGTAAAATTCGCGGTAATTATAATCTCCCGGGTATCCCTCTATAGATGACCAGACCTGTTTTGAAGATTCCAGGTCCCTCCCAAAACAGGCAACTCCTGATTTGCAATAAATAGGGGCAAATACGCCGTATTTCGGCCGGGGAGTAGCGTGCATAACCCCATGGGCATCGGAAAGGAAAAATTTCAACCCGTTTTCTTTTAATATCCGGTCGTCTCCGGGATAATAGCCGCATTCGGGCAGCCATATTCCGCGCGGCCTTCTACCAAAATTCTTTTCATAATGCTCAACAGCGACTCTTACCTGCGCACGGGCCGAAGCCTTGCAGGCATCCATTAAAGGCAGGTATCCGTGAGTTGCTCCGCAGGTTATAATCTCAAGTTTACCGGCATCCTGAAAAAATTTAAAAGCATTAACAAGGTTTCTGTTATACCTCTCAAATGTCGAGCGGCAATTCAAGAAAATATCGCGGTACATAAATGCCTGGCGTTGAAACTCCGGCTGCCAGCTGGTCCGTTCAATCTCTTTATATGATAATTCAATGAGCCTGTTAATATGTTTTAAATAGCGCTCCTCAAGAAGGGAATCGCTTAACATTGATATCAGGGTCGGGCTCAAAGTCATAGTTAACCTGAAATCAACATTATCCCGCATAAGCCCTTCAAAAACCGATATCAACGGAATATAGGTCTCGGTTATCGCTTCATATAACCAGTCTTCCTCAAGAAAATCCTCGTGTTCCGGATGGCGCACAAAAGGCAGGTGGCCGTGTAAAACAAGGCTTAGGTATCCTTTATGCATTTATCTGGCTCTTTCTTTGGCGAAACTTGACCTGGCGGTCCTTCTACTAACTGTCACAGCGGCATTCCGCTCTTCACTGCCGTCGCTGGAAACTGCTTTAACCGGGATTTCCTGCTTCCCGTCCGGCAAAGCAAAACGCAGGCTAAATGTCCCGTCGGGGCGCAACTTCACTTCTTTATCCTGAACCGTAACTTTAGCATCCGGCTCGGTTGCTCCGTAAACTATTAATTCGCAGTCTACTATCATCCAAAAACCTTTTGGCCGGGGTTTACCCTGCGGGCTGGTAGGCGAAGACAATCCCCCTGAAGAAATCATCTGCTTCATTCTTTCTGCCCAGGCTTTTCCGGGAGAGCTTTTGCCAAATCCAAAACCCATCCCATAAAGTTTGGCAAATAAGTCATCGGGTATCATCCAATCTTCATCAGTAACCGATGAGGGGCCGTCAAGAGGCGTCTGCACTACATTAGAACGCACAATTGTAAAAAATTCTCCTCCGGGCAGCCTAAGCCCGTAATCAACACACCAGGACCTGCCGGGTGCATTAGTATCTATATACCAGTTCTTAGCATCATTGCCCACTTCTATGTCAAAGAAGCTATGCGCGTTTGCGCCGTTAAAATGTATAAAACTGACGTCATATACTCTTAAAACGCGTTTTGCGCTGCTGAAACTGTTTCCCAGTTTTTGCTGGAACTTTTCCCAGGTTTTGGGAGTGATCTCCCAATAAGCATAAATCCATCTCGGGTCACGCACCTGAATAGTGATCCTGTCTTTTCCATATTCATTAGGAAGCTCCCTTGCCTGCCTTCTTGCCGGGATATACTGCGCAGATGCGGCAAATTTAGACCATTCCACATTTGCCTGGCTTAATGCCAAAGGTTCAATCTTAAGCGAAGACGGAGCGTTTTTCTTTTTATTTTTAGAAGAAATTGTTTTTGGTTTTCTTGCAACCGGAACTTTTTTCTTAGCTGTTGCCTTCTTCTTTATCAGGCGTTTAACCATAACCCCCTCCTCGCGTTTACAACCTATCCCCTTATTTGACAAAAAAGGGGATTAATCTAATCCCCTTTTAGAACAAAACAGTCGTTCTCTGCAAATCGTTCTCCTTATATCATTTCCTGGCCTTTGCCTTGGCTGCCAAAGCTTCCTTAAGGTCTATTTCCAAAGCCTCTTTTAATTTACTCACTTTTTGTAATTCGTCTTTAAGGCTCTGATTAATTAGCTGCTCCTGTAAAAGCGCTTTTTTAGCAGCATCAGATCCTGACTTTTCTTCTTCCAGCGCCTTATTAGCGCTTGCCAACTTGGATTCTAAAGACTGTTTCTCCTGCAAGAACTTAGATAGCTTCTCTTCGCTATCAAGCCTGGTCATCATTTCTTTTTCGCGCAGCGACTTTTGCCTGGCGGCACTGCTGCATGAGCTAACGGTTGAAATAAAGAAAATTGCCGTTAATACTCCCAATATTATGACCAGCCTGGTTTTTAAGTTCTCTTCCATTATCCGCCTCCGCTTCTTTAAAAAATTATGATTACTTTAAATTCTCTGAGGTTTCAATAAGCGTTTCCGGTTCCCCAACCGCATCTTTAGACGCTTTGGTAATCTTGGGGAGGATTACGACTTCAACCCTGCGGTTCTGTTTACGCCCGGCCACAGTAGCATTGGAAACTACCGGACGGTATTCGCCATAACCGATAGCTGAAAGCCTCTCAGGAGAAATCCCTTCCTTTTTCTCCATATAATGCAAAACGCTCAATGCCCTGGCAGTTGAAAGCTCCCAGTTGGATTTCCAATTGGAACGGGTAATCGGCACATTGTCAGTATGGCCTTCAATACCCACGTTGAGGTCCGGCACATTTTCTTTTAATATGCGGGCAACTTTGTCCAGTATGGGGTAAGCTTCGGGTTTTATCTTGGCCTTTCCGGAATCAAATAATACATCAGCCACAAAATCAATAACCAGGCCTTTTTCCATCATTTTCAGGCTGACTTGCTTATCCTGAATCTCCTTAGAAAGCCTGTCTTCAAGCAAGCGCTTAGTCTGGCTCAACTCATCCAACTCTCTGGAAAGCTGTTCGATTTTCTGGACATCAGAACGCCTTCCTGTTTGCACTATAAAAGTACACCCTGCAAGGCTGGCGCCAAAAGCAGCAACAACTAAGCAAATAATTAAACTTTTATATTTCATAAGTCCTCCTGTTTATTTTTTAGATGAGACTTAACTATATCATAGCAAATAAGTTTAGTCAATATAATTATGGATGAAACTGTCATACAAAAATCGTTTCGGCGCGTGAAGAACCGACAGATATCATGGAGATATCTGCTCCGGATAACGCCTCAAGCAGAGAAATATATGACCTGGCTTTTGCAGGAAGTCTTTTATATTGGCTGATATGCGCGGTAGGGCTTTGCCATCCGGGAATCTGCCTGTAAACAGGCCTGGCTCCTTTAAGGACCTCCGGGTCAGGGACAAACTCCTTAAACAGTTTACCTTTATATTTATAAGCCACGCACACCTCTATGGCCTTAAGCTCGTCAAGAATATCCAGCTTGGTCAGGGCAAGTTCGGATATGCCGTTTATCGAAACAGCTTCTTTAACTAAAAGGCTGTCAAACCAGCCGCATCTGCGCGGCCTGCCGGTTGTTGCTCCGAATTCCTTGCCTCTTGACCTCATAATCTTTTGAAATTCTCCTGCAAACTCCGTCGGAAACGGCCCTTCGCCTACGCGCGTGGTATAGGCCTTGGTCACTCCGATAACCTTATCCATCTTAACCGGAGGTATACCCGTGCCTGTACATGCGCCTGCCGAAGTAGCGCTTGATGAGGTAACAAAAGGATACGTCCCGAAATCAATATCCAGGAACGTACCTTGAGCGCCTTCAAAAAGAATGTCTTTTTTATTGGCTATTGCCTTACTTAAGAGTTTCTGGGTATCGCAGATATATTCCGCAAGCTCCCGGCCAAAACCAAGATAATCTTTATAAATCTTATTAAAACTAAATGCCTGATAATCATAAACCTTTTTAAAGATCTCGTTTTTTTCTTTAAGGTTATCCAGCAGTTTTTCTTTGAAGATTTTAGGGTTGAGTAAATCGCCCATCCTTATTCCGCAGCGGTTAATCTTATCCGCATAACAAGGGCCTATACCCCTGCCGGTGGTGCCGATTTTATTGGCCCTCTTAGCCTCGCGCAGCTGGTCAAGTTTGCCGTGATAAGGCATGATCACATGCGCAAGGCAGGAGATCTTAAAATTGCCCCCGGGCCTGATTCCGGCTTTCTTTAAACCATTGATCTCCTGAAGCAGGACAGCAGGGTCAATTACAACCCCGTTACCTATACAACAGGTCTTGCCCGGATGAAGGATCCCGGAAGGTATAAGGTGGAATATATATTCCTTTGAGCCCCCGCCTGCCGGCGAGGCAGGCACAACTACCGTATGCCCTGCGTTATTGCCGCCCTGATAGCGGACGATATAATCCACCTGCGACGACAAGATATCAATTATCTTGCCCTTACCCTCATCTCCCCATTGTGTACCGACAATTATTATATTCATTTATTTCCTTACGGCTCCATGGTAAAAATCTTGCGCGCTATATCCGGGAATTTAGCGATGAACTTTAACTCCTCGTCAACCAGCGGTTTCTGGTTATGCACATTTGCGTAGCGCACAAGCTCTAGAATTTCAGTGGCCTGCTTATTATCTTTAAACTCCACCTCGAGCTTTTCATACACATTCCTGAACCCCTTAATCCCGGAATACTCTCCGGTGGTAATCTTGCGCCCGGTTTCAATAATCTCCGGCTCGCCTCTGCCTAGCTCTTCATAATCATAAAGTTCATAATTACGCCTGTCCTTGAGCGCTCCGTCGGCGTGTATTCCGGATTCATGAGCAAAAGCATTGGCTCCTATCCCGGGCTGGTTTATCGGAATCGGCACCCCAAAAGCATAAGAAGCATATTTACAAATCTTCCAGGCAGACTTGAGGTCTATATTATCATCAAGTTTATAGTCCTGCATGCCGCTGCCGTATTTAATCGCTAAAATCACCGAAACAAGATCGGCATTGCCTGCGCGCTCCCCCATGCCGTTTACGCAAGTGTTGATATAGGCATCCTGCCCCATATCATTGGCGGCCTTGGCGCCGGCAATCGAATTAGCCACAACCAAACCCAAATCATTATGGCAATGTACCTCTACCGGCATACTCACCGCTCCAACCAGATCCCTGATACGCTCATACATGCTAAAAGGCGTATCGCATCCAAGTGTATCGCAATAACGCAGCCTGTCTGCACCTGCTTCTTTTGCGGCCATAGCAAATTCTATCAAGTAATCCATACGCGTACGCGAAGCATCCTCTGCGTTAACGCCTATAGACTTAGCGCCTGCCTTGCGCGCCTCTTTGACTGCCTCTACCATCTCTTTGATAACCGAGGCGTGGTCAAGCTTGCCTTTAAATTTATGGACTATCATCTGATCGGACGTAGAAATAGAAAGGTTCATATGCTCAATGCGGGGCACAAGCTTAAAAGTAGCATTAACGTCTTCTTTTGTCGCGCGCAGCCAGCCTTCCAGCCTTATAGGAGAAAGCCCGCCCTTTTTTGCCAACTCCAGATTAGCATTAAGATAATTTGTCTCATGGCGGGTCATGGGAAAACCAAACTCCGACTGGAATATGCCCATTTCGTTCAAATAAACGTTTATCATGGTCTTCTGCAGTTTAGAAAGGCAGATGCGCGAAGTCTGGACTCCGTCCCTGTTGGTAACATCAATTATATAGATTTTAGGTTTAGCCATATTAATTCTCCCTGCCGGTTAGGCAATGCTGGCGCAATTCCTTATTGGCGCCAAATGTTATTTTCTCAATATTTTTTTTAACTCTTCTTTTTCAGGTAATCCCTTTGTGCCGAAGATCCACTGGTTGTCCACCAGATATGCCGGACCAAAAAGCACCTGCATCTGTTTTCCTAATTCAATATTGCTCCTTAAGAGGCTTGCGCCTTCTTCTGACTGAGCGCAGGCCTTAATTTTATTTGCATTGGCTTCAGGAATACAATCATCCCACCACGAATTAAGCGGGTCAGCAGCCCTACAGGAGATATATTTCCAGAAATGCTGGGGATAATATTTTTGTATACAAACCCCCCTTAAATATTCCTGTATCTCCGATGCGCCGCTGGCAGCGGAAAATCTGCCGCCTTCTTCCACTGCAATAAAATGGATACGAGGGTTATATTCTTTTACAATATTGAGTAATTCAAATGCATCTTTATCAAAAAGACTGATAAACAGATCCAGAGAATTATCTTTTTTTCTGTCAAGAAAATAGGTAAATCCGGCAACCGAAGGTTTAAGCAGGTAATAATCACCTTTCTCTTCCAGGTTCTCCTTTATGCTCTCAAAGGATTTCTCGCCGGCAGCGTCTTTAGAAAGAAAATACGCCGGCAGCGTCTTTAACCCGAAATCTTTGACCATGCTCCGGGCCTTTGCATCAGGATAATACAGGTATGATACCGTAAGCCCTTTAAAATATTTCTTCAGGTAATTTTCTACTATCTGCGGCTGGCAGACTTTGCAATCTTTCGGCATCACCACTAACAGCCCGATTTTGGCTGCAGGGGTAAAAACGCATTCGGCTTTAGCAGTGCCGGGATTACGGCAGGCGGCTTTCATACCTTCTTTTTTGCAATTACTGTCCGAAAAACACTGCGGCAATATACCCAAAATATCTTTATCCGCAACAACTTTATCATCCAGCCGCAATTCTTCCATTTTGTAATTCGCTATTTTTTTATCTGCCGCGAGATTAATCGTCAATTTATTAAGTTTCCTTCCCTGCCAACTCGGCCTAAGTATCAGGGTAGCTGCGGATTTATCAAGCGCTTCTTCTTTTGAGCCGGGCTGCCCGGATATAACCAAATCAATATCCGGCACCTCTTTTATTATCTTAAGTTCAACTGCTTCCGGCACATTGCTCAAAAGCAGTATCAGATCAACCCGCTGTGCTTTTAATCCTTGCACAGATTTTTTTACCGAATCAAGCGCATCTAGAACCAGCAGGCCTTCTGCTTTTTGAGAAGTAACATTGCTCAGGCCAATGATTCCGACCTTTACGCCTGACACATCCTTAATAATATAGGGCCGGAAATAATCAGAGGCGATATTAGAGGAAAGAAAATCCAGCTTTAAACCTTTTAAATTCTGCTCCAAAAATTCCCTGCCGAAATTAAATTCATCGCTGGCAATGGCTGCAGCGTCATATTCCATGATGTTCATTGCCGCAAGGTTTATCCTACTGCGCTCTTTGTCCAGCTCGGAATTCTGCGTGTATTCATCCATAGCGCCGCCGGCAAAGAATGAGCCGCTGTCAACAATCAGAACCGACGGATTGCCTTTTTTAATCTGCCTGATTAAAGTTGCGCGCCGGGCAATGCCGCCGTCAGGCTCATACGGACAATTACACGGATAAATCATGGCATGTGTCTGGCCGGTGAAGATAAGAGTTATATCCTTGGCATAGGCACAATATAAAGGTGCAAGCAACAAGGCGAAGGTAACAAACAGAAGCCTAAACAAACGCGATTTCATATTTTTATGAGCTTTGCCGCTAAAACATTCTCCAATTGGGTGATCTGCTTTAATATATCGGTTGAGACCGGGCTGTCAATATTCAGCACGGATATGGCCTTGCCGCCTTTGATTTCGCTGCCAAAGGTCATTGCCGCAATATTGATCTTGTGTTTGCCCAGAAGCGTACCTAGGCTGCCGATCAAACCGGGCTTATCCCAATTTTTGATCATCAACATTTCGCCATGAGGGGAAACTTCAACATAATAACCGTCAATCTTTACAATACGCGGCTGTTTATTTGCCGACAAAGTCCCAGCTACGCTCCTTGCCTCTTTATCAGTCTTAATTTCTATTTGGATAAGATTTACAAATTCTATATCCCGGCTGGACTTAGTCTCCTTAATATTAATGCCTCTTTCTTTGGCAAGGCTGGTGGCATTAATAAAATTCACCGTTTCCTTTAATATGGGGGATAACAGGCCTTTTGCCAAAGCCATAGTCAAAGGGCTCAAATCATATTTCAGGATATCTCCGCTATAAATAATATTCAACTCTTCAAATCCTCCTTCGGCTATCTGCGCGGCGAATTTCCCCAGTTTCTCCGATAATTTGATAAACGGATCAAGTATCTTACATGCCTCAGCCTCAAGGCAGGGGTAGTTTGCAGCATTGCGTATACCTCTGCCTAAAAGCGCATCGCGAACAATCTCTGCCACCTCAACGGCAACATTGACCTGCGCCTCTTCGGTCGAAGCGCCCAAATGAGGCGTCATTATGACTTTGTCCAGTTTTACCAGCGGGCTGTCAGCAGATACAGGCTCCTGTTCAAATACATCAAGAGCAGCTCCGGCTACTTTACCTTCTTTGACCGCTTCGGCAAGCGCCTGCTCCTCTATGATTCCGCCGCGCGCGCAATTGACTATACGCACGCCTTTTTTCATAATTGCGAACTGATCTTTTGATATCATATGTTTTGTCTCATCAGTTAAAGGCGTATGCACGGTTATATAATCGGCGTCCTTAAGCAATGCGTTTAATCCTACGGCTTCTATTCCCAGGTCCTGGGCTACTTCGCGCGATAAAAACGGGTCAAAAACCAATACTTTCATACCAAAGGAAAGCGCGCGCTTGGCAACTTCACGCCCTATCCTGCCAAAACCAACTATGCCTAAAACTTTTCCGTAGAGTTCAACCCCCATAAATTTAGAACGCTTCCATTCTCCGGATTTCATGGAAGAATTTGCCTGCGGGATATTTCTTGATAAAGACAGTATCATGCTCATTGTATGCTCTGCCGTTGAAATAGTGTTTCCGGCAGGAGTATTCATCACAATAACGCCTTTCTGCGTAGCAGCTTCAAGGTCAACATTATCCAAGCCCACCCCGGCCCTGCCGATAACCCGCAGTTTAGCCGCTGCCTCAAGGATATTTTTAGTCACCTTAGTAGCGCTTCTGACAATAAGCGCATCGTAATCCTTAATTGCTTCTTTAAGCGTATCGGGTTTCAGGTCAGTTTTGACATCTACCTGGAATTCTTTTACGTCCTTTAATATTTTCAGCCCTTCATCAGATAACGGATCGCTAACAAGTATCTTAATCATCGTATGCTCCTCATTATTATTTTAACAACACTTCTTCGGCAGCTTTTACTCCGGAACCAAGCGTAAACTTATACCCCATCTGCGCCAGGACTTTTTCCAGGCAGGAAATACCGGTAATAATGTCAAATTCATTCATATATCCCATATGCGCAAACCTGAATATTTTGCCTTTCATTTCAGATTGCCCTCCGGCAATAGTCACTCCGTAAGTATCGCGCATGGCCTTGACCAGTTTCTCTCCATCTATGCCAACAGGGACTTTAACCGCGGTAACTACGTCAGAAGCTGCTGTCGGGGCGAACAATTCCAGGCCTAAAGCCTTGGCCGCAGAACGCGTGGCGTCAGCCAATCTTTTATGGCGGCTGAATATATTCTCCAGCCCTTCCTGTTTAATCATCTTTAATACCTCGGCAAGGGCAATGATAAGCGTAATCGCCGGAGTAAAAGGCGTATCTACACAAGCAAGGGACTTTTTCGCTTTTTTAAGATCAAAGTAATATTTCGGGCACTTTGATTCGGCATTCTTCTTCCATGCCTTTTCGCTCACAGTGATAAAACCCAAACCCGGCGGAAGCATCAGGCCTTTTTGCGAACCAGACACGCAGATATCCACATTCCATTCATCGGTTTTCAGGTCAATGGCGCCTAAACCGCTTATCGCGTCAACTACAAGGACAGCATCGGTATTCTTGACTATTGCGCCGATTGCTTTGATATCAGTAGCCACGCCGGTCGATGTCTCGCAAAGGGTGGTAAACACCGCTTTAATTTTAGGGTCCCCTTTTAATTTTCTGTTGATTACTTCGGGGTCTACCGCTTTACCCCATTCTACGTTGAGGACTTCAGATTTAATGCTATAGGCATTGCATATTTCAGTCCATCTTTCGCCGAATTTTCCTGCCTGCACGATTAAAACCGTATCCTGCGGGGATAAAATATTTATTATTGCCGCCTCCATAGCGCCTGTGCCTGAAGAGGCAAGCATATACACATCGCCTTTAGTTTGAAATACATACTTCAAGCCTTCGGAAACTTCCTTGATTATCGCCTGGAACTGCGGAGTACGATGATGGATTATCGGTTTTGCCATTGCTTCTAAAACCAGCGGCGGAAGCGGAGTAGGCCCAGGGGTGAGTAAATAATTTTTCTTCATGGCGTTTTCCTTTCGCGTATTATTTCTTTTTCGGTGTTACGACTACCTCGTCGATTATACCGTATTGTTTAGACTCGTCTGCCGACATAAAATAATCCCTGTCGGTATCTTTTGCTATCTTCTCTAATGTCTGGCCGGTGTGATGCGCAAGTATCCCGTTGATTTTATCACGCAGATGCAGGATTTCCTTTGCATGGATCGAAATATCCGAAGCCACCCCCTGAATGCCGCCCCAGGGCTGATGGATCATCACTCTAGAATTAGGCAGGCAATAACGCTTGCCCTTCGTGCCTGCGCACAACAATAATGCCCCCATGCTGGCTGCCTGGCCCACGCAATAAGTAGCCACATCGCATTTCACAAACTGCATAGTATCATATATGGCTAATCCTGCGGTAACCGAACCTCCGGGCGAATTTATATAAACGTTAATTTCTTTATTCGCATCTTCCATCTGCAGAAAAAGCATCTGGGCCATAATCAAATTGGCAACGTTGTCGTCGATTGCCGTGCCGATAAAAATTATCCTGTCCTTCAGCAGCCGCGAGTATATATCATAAGCCCGCTCATAACCGCGCGTAGTCTGCTCAATAACCATTGGAACTAATACCTGATTTTTTGTGCCCATAGCACACCCCCCTTTGAATTTGGCGCTATTGAGACTGCGCCCAGTCAGCGTTCTTTAATAAAAATTCCATAACTTTCTGCGGCGCCTGGTCATCCGAAGGTATATTTTCTTTTTTGGCTATTTCAGCCAAAATAAGATAAACCTTTACCTGCTCGCGGGCCTCTTCTTCTAATTTCGCAGAAGTAGATTTTAAATATTCGTCCAGTTTTTCCTGCGGGATGCCTTTCATTGCCAGCTCTTGAGATGCCTGCCTTAACATTTCTTCTTTTCTGCGGTTTACCAGCGACTGGGGGATCTTGAAGTCCGCGTCCTTGGTAATAGCAGAAATCAGCTCCTGTTCTATTTTCTGGCGCTGGGCATTTTCTTTCTGGATATAAATCTGTTTTTCAAGCGCCTTTTCAAGCTGCGCCAAATTAGGATAACTTAAACTGCGGGCAAACTCGTCGTCAACAGCGGCGATCTTGCGGGATTCTTTTATAGAATCAATATAGCGCTTGATCTCATCCGGCGTAACTTCAATATTTTTAAATTCTACCTTTATCCCTTTATAGTCTTTTAGTTTTATTTCAGGCGCGATCTCAACCACAGCCTTAAATGATAAAGTGGTACGGTCAAGCTTGACATCACTGATTTCAGGCAGCTCCACCACGTCTATTTTTTCCTGTTCTATCGCCTGATTATAAACTTCAGGTATCAATTCTTTTAAGACCTGGTCATGGGCGGCAGCAGAGAATTCTTTCTCCAGAATATCGCGCGGCGCATGCCCCGGGCGGAAACCTTTAATCTTGGCTTCCTGGCCGATTTTTTTAAATATTTCCTCAAATTTATTTTTGATAACCTCTCCGCTTACTTCAATATTAAGCTCTCGTTTTGAGCCTTCCAGATTTTTAATTTGTGTCTTCATATCTCCCCTTTAATTATTTGCGCCTATAACGGAACAAATTACATTGAAAATTTCTCGCCCAGATATATTTCTCTTGCCTTGGGATTATTAATCAAGTCCTGGGCAGTGCCTGATATAAGAATCCTGCCGTCTGCAATCAAATAAGCCCTATCGGTTATGGAAAGGGTCTCGCGTACATTATGATCCGTCAATAAAATACCTAAGCCTTTTTCCCTTAGTTCCTTAATTATCTCCTGCGCCTCATTGACTACAATAGGGTCTATGCCGGAAAAAGGCTCATCCAGCAGGATAAAAGACGGATTGGTAACCAGGGCGCGGGTAATCTCCAGCCTTCTTCTTTCGCCGCCGGACAAAGTATAAGATTTATTCTTGGCCAGATGAGCGATATTTAATTCATTAAGCAGGCTCTCCAGCCTTTTTTTTCTTTCGGAGCTGCTGATCGGCAAAGTCTCCAATATCGCCATAATATTCTCCGCAACTGTAAGTTTGCGAAAAATCGAAGCCTCCTGCGAAAGATAGCTGATCCCGAAACGCGCACGCTCGTGTATGGGAAGGTTGGTGATATCCTGATTATCAAAAGTAATTTTACCGCGCTCCGGAGGGATAATACCGACCACCATATAAAAAGTCGTTGTCTTTCCTGCGCCGTTAGGCCCGAGAAGCCCGACAATCTCACCGCGCTTAACCAGCATATCTATGCCTCTTACTACAGGCCTGCCGTCGTAAGATTTAGTCAGGTCCTTAATTTCCAGCAGATGCATTAAAATCCTCCGTTGACATAATTATCAGTTTTGGTTGCCCGCTCAAAAGAATCTTGCGGTCTGCTCCGGTATAAGTAGCTTTCTGGCAATAAGAAACATTATCTCCGCGCACTATCTTGACATTTCCCTGCGCCACGATCTTTTCCAGCTTACTTCCGCTCATATCAAAACCCATCCCTGAATCTTTTTTGCCTTGCGCAGGCGGCTGCGGCCCGGCTGCGGTTTTAGCAGTCTCTGCTGCAGGTGCCCCGGTAAGAAAATATACGTCCATTATATCGCTATAAAGGACAAATTCCTGTTTATCCACCTTGACGTTATTCTTAAATGTAGCAATATTCTTGGAATAATCTATCTCTACGGGCCCGTCACAGGTAATAACCACTTTACCCTTATCTTCAGGATTATCTTTTTCCATAGCGTTGAGGGTCAGCTCAACCGTCACATCTTTTTGCAGGGTAACCTGGTTCAAATTAGGATGCCCTATTGCGCCTTTGGAAGTAGTGACCATGCTATCCTTGCGGATATTCACCAAGTCGCTGGTAGAAACAAGTTCTTTCTTCCTGTCCCAGTCAAGAGATTCCGTAGTCAATGTTGCCCCGGAAGTAGAGGTAATGACCACATTATCCTGCAGATGCATCCTGCCTTCTTTCTTGTCAAAACTCCCCTTGTCGGCGGTAAGCTGTATCTGGTCGGTAGCTCCGTATAATTTGCCGATGATATCAGTCAAGCGTACTTCAGTTTCAAATATATCCGCGGTCTTTCCGGTTATATCCCAGGCCTTCTTGCCTTTATCTCCGTAACCGGAAAGAGAAAATCCGCTTATCTGCTGGTCAGAAGCCTCCGCGCTGGTATCGCTTTCCTGCTCTTGGGCGGAAAGAACAGAAATTATAGCAAAGAAGGCAAATAAAAACAAAAATATTTTCTTAAATATCATAATATGCCAGTGTATCCGGCCATTTACCCTGGGCCTTTAATATCAATTCGCAGACTTCGCGTACCGCGCCCCTGCCGCCATGCCTTATGGTAATATAAGCAGCTGCCTTTTTAATATCCTGACAGGCGTTAAAAACCGCCACAGAAAAACCAACACGCTTCATCAAACACAGGTCAACTAAGTCATCCCCGACAAAACACAGTTCTTCAGGCATGACCTTATATTTCTTGATAATCTTGTCCAGGGCCTTTGTCTTAGGCGAAACATCGGCAAAAACTTCCTCAACGCGCATGTCGCGTGCCCGAGGCAGTATAGTGCGTGAACTTTTAGCGGTTATAAGGATTGTTTTAATTCCGGCCTTTCTTAATAAATAAACCCCCAGCCCGTCATGGACATCAAAGAACTTTGAATCCCTGCCTTTGGAATCATATATTATCCTGCCGTCGGTAAGCACACCGTCGACATCCAACAACAATATTTTTATTTTTTTTAACTTCTCTAAGATATACTGTTCCACTTTATACCAATCCGGCCCTCAAGCAATCCTGCACATCCAACAAACCTATAGGCCGGTTATTTTTATCCACCACAGGCAGTTCGTCTATTTTTTTCTCTTCCAGAATATGCAAAGCTTCGGCAGCCAGAATATCCGGTCCGACTGTGGCCGGCTTTTTAGTCATCACATCTTTGACTTTGCGCGATGACAGATTCGGGTCAATCTCTAAATGCCGGCGCAGGTCTCCATCGGTAAATATCCCCCTGAGCCTGCCCTTGCCGTCAACAACAGTTGCGCTCCCTGCGCGGGCATGGGTGATCTTAACCAATACCTCGGAAATCTTCTTGTTTTCATTTACTATGGGGCTTGATGAACCTTTGCGCATAATATCTCCTACAGTCAAAAGTAATTTTCTGCCCAAAGTCCCGCCGGGATGAAATAAGGCAAAATCTTTGGGCTTAAAACCTTTTAATTCAAGGAGGCAGACTGCCAAAGCATCTGACATGGCCAGCATTGCCGTAGTTGATGCGGTCGGCGCCAAACCTAAAGGACAGGCCTCTTTGTTTACTGCCGTATTTAACACCACATCGCTATAGCGGGCCATCAGTGATTTATTGTTGCCGGTTATAGAAATTATTTTTGTGCCGATTTTCTTCAATACCGGAAGTAATTTCCTGATTTCATCGCTCTCTCCGCTATAAGACAGAATAATTACCACATCAGCCTTGGTCACTCTTCCCAAATCCCCGTGAATAGCCTCGGCAGAATGCAGAAACAGGCTAGGCGTGCCGGTGGATGAAAGCGTAGCAGAAAGCTTTCTGGCGATTATCCCGGTCTTGCCTACTCCGGTTACAACCGCGCGCCCTCCGGAATTCAGGATCAGGCGCACAGCCCTTTCAAAGGATTTGCCTATATTTTTCTTTAGATTATTTATAGCACACGCTTCTATATCTAATACCTGCTTGGCTCTTTTTATAGTATTCATAATTATTCCGCCGCGGATTTTATTTTTCTGACCTGCTTGAGTAAAGATTCCAGCATTTTATAATTTATCATATTCGGCCCGTCGCAGGGAGCATGGTCAGGGCTGGGATGTACTTCTAAAAACAACCCGTCGCAGCCAAAAGCAACCGCTGCCCGAGAAAGCCCTTCAACAAAATCTCTTTGGCCGCCGGACGTATTGCCTTTTCCTCCGGGAAGCTGAATGCTGTGCGTAGCATCATAAATAACCGGATAACCCATATCCCGGATTATTTTGAGGCTCCTGAAGTCAGAGACCAGATTATTGTACCCAAAAGAAAAACCCCGCTCGGTAATAATGATATTCTTATTTCCGGCTGACTCAACTTTTCTGATTATCGGCAAAATGTCCCATGGCGCTAAAAACTGGCCTTTTTTTATATTTATCACTTTACCTGTTTTTGCCGCGGCAGTCACAATGTCGGTCTGGCGGCAAAGAAAAGCCGGGATCTGAATAACATCCAGCACTTTGGATGCATCTTTGATCTCTTTCTGGCAATGTATATCGCTTAAAACCGGGATTTTTATTTTCTGTTTTATTTTATTTAATACATCCAGGCCTTTTTTTAAGCCGGGGCCGCGATAAGATGTTATTGAAAGGCGGTTGGCTTTATCATAGCTGGACTTGAATATAAACGGTATACCGGTTCTATCAGCAATCTCTTTTAACCTTTTAGCTGACTCTAAAGCCGCGCTCTCAGATTCAATCACGCAAGGCCCGGCTATTAATACCAGCGGATTGTCATCACCGATTTTGATACTGCCTACCTTTATCTGCCGCATTAACGGTTTTCCTTTTCTAAAAACGCTTTGACCTTATCCAGGTCCTGCGGCGTATCCACGCCGATAGTATCATATTTTGTCTCAATCACCTTAATCCGGAACCCCTCTTCAAGTACACGCAATTGTTCAAGTTTCTCAATCTTTTCCAGGTTTGATTCCGGAAAATTCTTAAATACAAAAAGAAAATCTTTGGTGTAGCCGTAAAGCCCGATATGCTTATAAAAAACAGGCTCTTTTACCTGGCAATTCTGCGCCTGATAAGGAATACAGCTGCGGCTAAAATACAGCGCGAAATCATTTTTATCAACCACAACCTTAACCACATGCGGATCTTCTAAATCAGCCGGATTAGTTATCTTTTTCTTCAAAGTGGCCATGGATATATCACTGTTCTCTGCCAGCGCCCTACCTACCGTATCAATCATCACCGGATGCACCAACGGTTCATCGCCCTGAATATTAATAATATACTTAACTTCCAGAGGATTAACGACCTCGGCGATCCGGTCTGTGCCGCAGGCGTGATTCTTAGAGGTCATTACAACCTTGGCTCCGAAATCCTTGGCTACGGAAGCCACTCTTTCATCATCGCAGGCGATAACAAGATCGTCAAGCACCTTGGCCTGTCTTGCCCGCTCCCAGACATGCTGGATCATCGGCTTGCCTAAGATATCAGTAAGCACCTTGCCTTCAAAACGGCTTGACTGATATCTTGCCGGAATTATCCCTATAGTATCCATAATTAACCTAACCTTTGAGCCAGTTCTTTTCTATTAGTCACAGCTGTGCCAATCTTGCTCACCACAATTCCTGCGGCAAAATTTGCCAG
>JAKQWZ010000089.1 GCA_029561735.1 Candidatus Omnitrophota bacterium
TATTTCCAATTTAATGGACACAAAGGATATTCTGGTAGGCGGAGAAGAGGCCGGGGGTATGGGTTTTAAGGGCTACATCCCGGAGCGCGACGGTTCAATGGCGGGCCTGCTCCTGTTGGAAATGATGGCTTTTAGAAAAAAGAATTTCTTAAAAATCCTTGCTGAAGCTGAGAAAGAATTCGGAAAATATTTTTATCTGCGCGATGACCTGCGTATTCCCGATATTAAGGTTGATTACGATGCTTTGAAAAAAGTCAAAACCGTCTGCGGCAAAGAAGTTGTTCAGGTCAAAGATTATGACGGCGTAAAACTTATCCTTAAGGACTCAAGCTGGCTGATGTTCCGCGGTTCCGGCACAGAGCCTATTATGCGGGTATACGCTGAATCAAAGAATTTGAAAACGACAAAGGAGCTGCTGGCTTTCGGAAGAAAGCTTATTTTGCCCGATGCTTTATAGTATAACTCGTTTTACGGCTTTTTTAGTTTTTAAGATATTGTTCCGCCTTCAGATAAAAGGTTCGGATAATATACCAAGGCGCGGAGGCTTTATCCTGGCAAGTAACCACGTAAGTTTTCTTGACCCTATAGCATTGGCTGCAGGGACTTCCCGGCACTTGAATTTTATGGCCCGGCATGATCTTTTTAAGGGTTTTTTTGGTAAATTTATTTCAGCTGTTGGCGCATTTCAAGTTAAAAGAGGCAAGCCTGATCTTTCGGCAATCAAAGAGGCCATGCACAGGGTAGAAAGCGGCGGCGGATTATTATTGTTTCCAGAAGGGGAGCGCAAGATTGATAACGGCTCAGGTGAGCCTCAGCCCGGGATAGGCTTTTTGGCTTCTAAGCTGGAGGTTCCGGTGGTTCCGGCATTTATCAGCGGCGCTGACCGGGCATGGCCAAAGAACGCAAAATTCCTTAAACTTAAGAAAATAAAAGTGGTATTTGGGCAGCAAATAAATATAAAAAGGGGGTTGCCATATCAGGATATTGCTATGCTGATAATGGATAGAATAAAGCTTCTTTCATGCCAATAGTAAAGCTCGCTAAAAATATCGGGTTTTGCGCCGGAGTCAGGCGCGCTATGACAATCGTAGAGAAAACCCTTGAGCAGCGTAAAACCGGTATTTATTCATTTGGCCCGGTTATTCATAACACCCAAGTAATCAAGGACCTGCAAGACAGGAACTTGATGGTTGCCCGTTCAGTCAAGGGCTTACCTGCCGGCTCAACCCTTATACTTCCTTCCCATGGGGCGCCGGAACGGATTTTAAAATCCGCGGCAGCCAATCGCTTAAAATTAGTTGATGTTACCTGCCCCAATGTATCCAATCTTCAAAATATATGCAAATCGCTGGATAAAAGCGGTTTTGACGTAATTATAATCGGGGATAAAGCCCATCCGGAGGTAAAGGCTTTAACCGGGATAGCTAAAAAAGTCCATGTTATTGAAAAAGAGCCGGATATCAAAAAGCTTGATTTTTCAAACAAGAAAATCGGCATAATTTCCCAGACTACGCAGAATAAAGACAGATTTTTTGATTTTGTGAGCAAAATCTTGAAGAGTAACTCTTTGATAAAGGAGGTGCGGATCTTTAACACAATCTGCCTTGATACTGCGCGCAGGCAGGAAGAAGTCAAGCGCCTGGCAAAAGAGGTGGATGTGCTTTTGGTCATTGGTTCAAAGTTTAGCGCCAATACCAAGCGCCTGCTTAACATAGGGCGAAAAATAAACAATAAAACGTTTTTGATAGAGAGTGAGCTTTCGCCTGTCAGCCGTTTTATACATAAAGCCGGCAGGGTAGGGCTGATCAGCGGAGCTTCTGCCCCGGACTGGCTTGTCAAAAAAATAATAAAAAAAATAAAGGGAGGAGTTTAACAATGTCAGAAGTCCAGAATGAATTAGAACAGTTTTACAATCAAAGTTTAAAGATTATCCACGAAGGTGAAGTAGTAAAAGGCAAGATCGTTTCCGTAGGCGCAAAAGAGGCGCTGGTGGACCTGGGCTATAAATCCGAAGGTATCGTGCCTTTGTCGGAGTTTAGCAAAGAAGAGTTGGCGTTAAATAATGAATTGGATTATCTGGTTGAAGCGATCGAGGATGATTCGGGTCTGATCCGTTTATCCCGTGATAAAGCTCAGCGAATGAAGGGTTGGGATGTTTTAAGTAAATCTGCCAATGAAGGCGATCTGGTTGACGGGAAACCGGTAAAGAAAGTGAAAGGCGGTTTTCTTGTCGATGTCATGGGCGTAGA
>JAKQWZ010000001.1 GCA_029561735.1 Candidatus Omnitrophota bacterium
CGTGCTCGGCATCGTGCATTGTTTCGCACAGGGGCAAAACCATATTAAGCAGGTCGTCGTATGAAGCGTTTAGCTTGATTTTATTGTCTTCAATAAAATGAATAAGTTCTCCGGGGGAAAACGGTTGTTTCAGGAATGAAACTATTTGAGCGGTTTCTTTTTCTCCGGTTATTTTAGGCAGTTCTTTCTCAAGCCAGCCGTTTTTTTCTAGCTTAAAATTAGAGCCTTTTACAACCAGAGGGTTAAATCCGTCGGCCTGGATGAGGTTGATAAAAGTACTCAAGTTTTCGTCTTTTATTTCAGGGTTAAACCAGATATCGTTTCTGCGGTTTTGATTGGCGTCCCGGTAATTTCCGTTGCCCTGCGATAAGTAGGTGGCAGAGAGCTGGAATTTATTGTAATCGCGCTCAATATCCCCGTGTTTGCGCGAATACAGATAGAATACTTTTGCCCCTTTATCAGAGCGGAATGTCTGGGGATAGCCTCCGCGCATAATATTATCAAGATAAGTCTGTTTTACATACAGGTCGAATTCTTTTGAGCTGCTTGCGGTTTCTATATCTTTGGTCAGCTCTTCTATAACCGCTTTGTTTTCGGCTTGTTTTGATTCAAGGTATTCTACTGAGGCGATTCTCTTAAGTGAAGAATTCAGTGTTTCTATGCTGCGCATATAACCGATAACGCTGTAAAAAGTCTTTTCTTGAGATTTGGAAAGCCCGGTATTCAGGAGCAGAAAACCGCAGGGAGTCTTACTGCTTGTGGCTTGGTCTTTAGGATAGCCGAATTTTTTTTGTTTTAGAAACTCATAGGGGTATGAGAAATCATTTACGTGGGCAAATATTGAATCCGGGTCAACTATGGGCTTGATCATTTCAGTTTTGCCCCGGTGCTGGTGGCAGGCAAGATAAAAATTTCCCTCTGTGATATGAATGACTTCCGGTTTGTCAGAAGGATCAATTGCTAGCCTGTAGAATGGCGCTTTATTTTCCAGATTTTGGACGTTCATCCAGGCTTCAATGGTGCGCCCCAGTTTTTTAAGGAAAAAGTTATTGGTTCCGAAAGGGTTGATTTGCGGCAGGCCGTCGAGGATCTGCAGGGATTTTGCGTGCTTGCCGGTATTTTTGATGCTTACTTTTCTGACCAAGGCAGCATAAGAATCATTAGGAATAGTGTAATATTCCACGTTTATTTCTAATCCTAAGCTTACATTAACCTCGCGTAATTCAAGGCCATAGGCATTGATGGCCATACTGTTGGCCAGATTGAAATTGAGGTTTGCTGTGCCGTTACGGAATGGTTCGTAAATGGCCGGCTTTGTTCCCGAATTGACTTTGATAAATGTCCTGAATCCGCGTAAGGAGGTGAGCTGCCAGGATTTATTCGCCGGAAAAAATTCCAGTATGGACTGGTCTTTATCCCTGGTGCCAAAACTGGCAATTCCCTGCCCGCGGTTGACATAAAAAACCCACATGGGTATTCCGTACTTGCCGGCAATACCGGGGAAGAAGTTGGCAAAGGGCTTGGAGTTATTAAAGCCCTCAATTACAAATCCGTTTTTTTTGTTAAGGTAGTATTCAGGTTTTTGCGTCTTCATAGTCAGCCTTGCAAGGTATTGCAAGTATTTTACCTATTTTATTGAATTTGTCCACAGAAATTTGATGCCTATTGTGCGCCTTTGCGCAGACTTCGTATTGACTTTTGGGCTTGGGAATGGTATTATAAACAGCTAAATATAAGGGGTGCATAGGGATGGCATTAAATAAAGATACCGTAAAATATACTGCGCATCTTGCGCGGCTTGAGCTGGGGGCTGAACAGCTGGAAAAACTTTCCGGCCAGCTTAAGGATATCCTCGGTTTTATTGACAGTTTAAGCCAGCTGGATGTTTCCAATGTTGAGCCTACCAGCCATATTTTGCCCTTAAAGAACGTATTAAGAGAGGATGTACCTAAGGATTCGCTTGCCTTGGATAAGGTATTGCAGAATGCGCCAAGCAAAAAAGGTAATTTTTTCAGCGTGCCCAAAGTAATTGAATAATATGCCAGATACTGTTTTAAATTCACTGACTGCCGTAAACCTTTTGGATAAGCTGGAAAAGGGCGCGATTTCTTCCGGAGCCATTCTGGAAGATCTTAAATCCCGCATAGCTGATAAGGACGGAAAAGTAAAAGCTTATGTGCGCCTGGGGCCGCAGATAGACGGTGTTTCGCTTGGGGTGCAGGATTCTCAATTAAAAGGCATCCCGGTCTCAGTTAAAGACAATATTTGCACGGATGGTTTTAATACCGAATGCTGTTCCAGTATCCTTTCGGGTTTCACCCCGCCTTACGATGCAACCGTAATCAAAAAATTAAAAAAATCAGGTGCTTTTATTCTGGCTTTAAAAACAAATATGGATGAATTTGCTTTTGGTTCATCTACAGAAAATTCCTGTTTCGGCCCTACTCATAACCCCTGGGATTTGGATTGTGTTACCGGGGGCTCTTCCGGAGGAAGCGCTGCTGCAGTTGCAGCTGACGAAGCTATATTTGCCCTTGGTTCCGATACCGGCGGCTCAATAAGGCAGCCGGCTGCTTTTTGCGGCGTAGTGGGGATGAAGCCTACATATGGCAGGGTTTCGCGTTACGGCTTAATTGCCTTTGCTTCCAGCCTGGATCAGATCGGCCCGTTTACCAAAGATATTGCTGACTGCGCTCTTGTTATGAACATTATTTCCGGGCACGATGAAATGGATTCTACCTCGGCAAATATTGAAGTCCCGGATTACACTGAATCTCTGGGCAAAGATATAAAAGGCTTGCGCATAGGTATTCCTAAAGAATATTTTATTGATGGCATGGACCCGCAGGTAAAGCTCGCAGTTGAGAATGCCATACAAAGATTAAGGTCTCTGGGGGCTGTTTGTTCCGAAGTCAGCCTGCCGCATACTAAATACGCTGTGCCGGTTTATTACATAGTCGCTACTGCCGAAGCAAGCTCTAACCTGGCGCGTTTTGACGGCGTGCAATACGGCCTCAGGGCAAAAGAACCATCCGGGCTTATTGATATGTATTGTAAAACAAGGGGCCAGGGTTTTGGCGAGGAAGCAAAAAGAAGGATAATATTAGGGACCTTTGTTTTGTCGCACGGCTATTATGATGCTTATTATCTGCGCGCATTAAAAGTGCGGACTTTGATAAGGCGTGATTTTGATAAGGTCTTTAAAGATTTTGATTGTATTGTTACGCCGACATCGCCTACGCCTGCTTTTAAGATCGGAGAGAAATCCAGCGATCCTTTAAAAATGTACTTATCGGATATTTATACTATCTCGGCAAATCTTGCCGGTATTCCGGCTTTGTCAATGCCCTGCGGTTTTACTAAATGCGGCCTGCCGGTCGGCTTGCAATTATTAGGGAAGGCTTTTGATGAGAAAATGATCCTGCGCATAGCGCACGCTTACGAGCAATCAGAGGGCTGGCGCAAAATCAAACCCAAATTATAATATGGATTACGAAGCGGTAATAGGATTAGAAGTGCATTTGCATTTAAATACCCGGACCAAGGCATTTTGCGCCTGTTCTACGCAGTTCGGAAATCCGGCTAATACCCAAACCTGCCCGGTTTGTTTGGGATTTCCCGGTTCTCTGCCGGTATATAACAGGGCTGCGCTTGATTCGGGGATAAAGGTCGGCCTTGCTTTAGGCTGCACGATACAGGAGTATACCAAATTTGACCGGAAAAATTATTTTTACCCTGACCTGCCCAAGGATTATCAGATTTCGCAATATGACCTGCCCTTGGCAAAAGAAGGCTTTATTGATATTGAACTTGATAACGCGCAGGTTAAGCGGATTGGAATTATCAGGGTGCATATGGAAGAGGATGCGGGAAAGCTGGTCCATGAGGCTAACGAGAGCCTGGTTGATTATAACCGGACCGGCGTGCCTCTGCTTGAGATTGTCAGCTATCCGGATATGAATTCTCCTGAAGAGGCATATAAATACCTGGCTAATCTTAAGGCTGTGTTAAGCTACCTTGACGTATCTGACTGCGATATGGAAAAAGGGTCTTTGCGCTGCGACGCAAATGTATCTATCAGAAAAAAAGGCGCTAAAGAATTAGGCACCAAGGCAGAACTAAAAAACATGAATTCATTTAAGGCTGTAAAAGATGCGCTTGAATATGAAGTCAGAAGGCAATCCCTTGTCCTTGATCAGGGAGGAAAGATTATCCAGGAAACCCTGCTATGGGATGAGAAAGCCATGCAGACTGTTTCTATGCGTACCAAAGAAGGCGCGCAAGATTACCGCTATTTTCCCGAACCGGATATTCCTGCGTTTATAATTGATAAGGCGAAGATTGAAGAGGTCAGGCTTACCATACCGGAATTGCCTAAAGAGAAATTAGCCCGTTTCATGAAGGATTTCGGTTTATCCGAGAAAGATGCGTTTATTCTAGTTGGCTCTAAAAAAGCCGCAGAATTTGCCGAAGGCTGTATAAATGATTATCCGGGCAAAGAAAAAAAATCAGTAGCTAACTGGCTTATAGGCCCTGTGCTGTCTGAGGCAAACAGCCGTAATTGCGCGATTTCAGAATTAAAAATATCTGCCAAGGGCTTATCCGAGCTTATCGGATTTGTAGAAAACGGAATAATATCCAACTTGACTGCCAAGGCGGTACTTAAGGATATGATTGATTCGGGAAAATCAGCCGAAGCTATCATAACCGAAAAAAATCTGGCGCAGGTTTCTGATGAAGCCAGC
>JAKQWZ010000036.1 GCA_029561735.1 Candidatus Omnitrophota bacterium
GCCTCCAAAACAATCTTGCTGCCGTTTTCAGCCCCAAGCATAAGTATGCCCATGATAGATTTTCCGTTTACGCTTTCCTGCTCGTTTTTAACGGTAATCCGGGCGTCAAATTTATTGGCGATCTGGACAAATAGCGCCGCAGGCCTGGCGTGCAGGCCCTGCTTGTTTTTGATTACGAGTTCTTTCTTTATCGTTGCCATTTTATATCTCTTCGAGTATCCCTAAAATAATCTTGGCTAATTTTTCCGGATCATGGCGTATTGTCTGCCCGGCAGTAACTGCGTTATTCTCAATTACGTGGTAACCCATTTTCTCTATCACTTTTTTATCGCCGGCAACCAAATACGCTTTTTCTTTTTCATACCTCTTTAAAGCTTCCGGGCTGACATGGCCGGAGTGTATTATGCAATAATCAAGTATATGCTGGTTAGTATGGCTAATTAATGCTTTTATATGTTCTGAAGCGCTATAGCCGTCTGTCTCACCCGGCTGGGTCATCACATTGCAGACATAAACCTTGACCGCAGCCGAAGCAGTAACGGCATTGGCTATATCTTTTATAAGCAGGTTCGGCAATACGCTGGTATAAAGAGAGCCCGGGCCTAAGATAATAATCTGGGCCTCTTCTATGGCCTTTAAGGCTTCGGGTGTGGCCCTGGAATCCGAAGGCTTTAAATAAACATTATTAATGGGAAGGTGGGCCCGGGGAATATTATTCTCTCCCTCCGTGACCGTACCGTTCTTATGCACAGCTGCCAGCTTGACATTTGACAATGTTGAAGGTATTACCTGGCCCCTTAACGCCAGGACCTTGCTGGTTTCTTTTATCGCCTGGTCAAAATCTCCGGTCAGCTGTGTCATGACCGTTATAAAAAGATTGCCGAAACTATGGCCGTTTAACTCCGAATTGTCTTTGAAACGGAATTGAAAAAGATCACGCATCAAAGTCGAAGCGTCTGCCAAAGCCACCAGGCAGTTTCTTATATCCCCCGGAGGCAGAATATCAAATTGCTGGCGCAGCCTGCCTGACGAACCGCCGTCATCAGCCACTGTCACTATAGCGGTAATATTGGATGTATGCTCTTTAAGGCCGCTTAACAAAACAGACAAGCCTGTGCCGCCTCCGATAGTGACAACCCTGGGGCCTCGGCTAAGCTGTTTCCTCTGATAAAGCAGGTCCATTAACTGCGCATCTTTGGAGACCGGGACAAAAACCGCTATCAAAGAACGCATCAACCTCTTGATGCCGAGTATTAAAATAATAATTCCTGACACTAAACCGATTACATCAAGAAGCTGGGCAGCAAGGTATTCTTCCGTGCGCAGATAGCTTGACCCGACGACAATAAGGATAACCCCAAAGCTGGCGTAAAGTATCCACCGCTTGACACCCATCCCGGGATACAGCCATTTCAACGCGCCCTTGGTTTTATTGGCAATAAGCCGTAATAGCTTAGACCTTCTTTTCATCTTCCTGGTTTATGATATTAACCACTGTTTTCTCGTCAGGGCAGTTTAACAGGCTGTCGCGAAAATATTTATCTTTGAGTAAACGCGAAATACGCGCCAGGGCCTTTAAATGGGGGCCGGCTGAATCTTGCGGAGCAACAAGCAGGAAGAAAATATACGCGGGTTCTCCGTCAAGAGAATCAAAATCAACGCCTTTCCTGGAAAGGGCAAAGGCAGCCACAAGTTTAGTTACGCAATCGCATTTGGCATGCGGTATTGCCACGCCCTGGCCTATTGCAGTAGAACCTAAAGCCTCTCTTGCCATTAATGCTTCAATGAGTTTGGCGCGATTACGTTTATCAATATCTCCACCTTCAATAAGCTTATCTACCAGCTCTTTTATAACTTCTTCTTTTTTGACGGATTTAAGATCAGTAAGGATTGCGTGCTTGGAAAGAAAATCAAGAATTTTCATAGCGGTTTCTCCTGGTTATGATTGTTTGTGCTTTAGTGCCGCCATATTCTTGCAGAATATAAGCGGCGGCATAAATTCGGCCATACAACTTAGCTTTGCGCTTTGCGCTCGCTAAGTTGTGGCCTCATTTAAGCGGGAGACGGGGTTCGAACCCGCGACATCAACCTTGGCAAGGTTGTGCTCTACCAACTGAGCCACTCCCGCAAAACCATCTTTTTTAATTAATTGCGGACGGAGGGAGTTGAACCCCCACAGGTTGCCCTATATGGTCCTAAGCCATACGCGTCTGCCAATTCCGCCACGTCCGCGTACAAGAGCAAATTTTCGTCTCGCTTAAACCTAAACAAAAACTTTTTGCATCGCTCGACGCAAAATTTTGCTTTGCAAAATTTTGTGAGCCTCCCGCGATTCGAACGCGGCACAGCCATCTTAAAAGGATGGTGCTCTACCAAATGAGCTAGAGGCCCAAATTTATATTAAATTTCCGTCAATTCTTTTTCTTTACTCTTTAACAACTCTTCTATCTTTAAAGTATATTTATCCGTCATTTTCTGCAAAGTATCCAGGCTGGTAAACTTATCGTCTTCTGAAATAACTTTATCCTTTTCCATCTTTTCCAGTGTCTCTTTGGAGTCACGCCTGATAGTGCGCAGGGATATCCTTCCTTCTTCAGTCATCTTATGCACGACCTTAACCAGCTCCTGGCGCCTTTCTTTAGACAATTGCGGCAAAGGAAGGCGGATAATTTTTCCGTCATTCTGCGGCATAATGCCCAGGTTTGATTTCATTATTGCTTTTTCAATTTCTACGATAGCGCTGACATCCCAAGGCTGCACGGTTATCAGGTGAGCGTCCGGAGCGGCAATAGCAGCCAGCTGCTTTAAAGGAGTATGCGTTCCGTAATAATCCACCTGAAGCCCCTCAACCAAATGCGGGCTGGCGCGCCCGGTGCTTATCTCATGAAATTCACGGGTCATCGCCTCTAACGCCTTTTTCATCTTCTCTTCTGTCGCGTGCAAAACTTCTCTGGAAGTCATATTCCCTCCCCTTGGGCGTTTAATTCAACAAGATTAATTTACTATTGTCCCAATCTTCTCGCCTAAACAGACCCGCTTGATATTGCCTGTTTTATTCAGGCTAAATACCACAATCGGCAGCTTATTGTCCATGCACAGGCTGATTGCTGTGGCATCCATGACTTTTAAGCGCTTTTCCAGGACTTCAATATACCTAAGGCTGGAAAATTTCTTCGCCGATTTTACTTTCATCGGATCAGCGGTATAGACTCCGTCAACTTTGGTAGCCTTTAATATGGCATCGGCATGTATTTCAATGGCCCGCAGCGCAGCCGCAGTATCGGTGGTAAAATACGGATTGCCTGTTCCGGCAACAAAAATCACCACCCTGCCTTTCTCTAAATGCCTGATCGCCCTTCTTCTGATATACGGTTCCGCAACCCTTTGCATCTCAATTGCAGTCATAACCCGGGTAGGCAATTTATTTTTTTCTAAAACATTCTGTAATGCCAGCCCGTTAATCACGGTAGCCAGCATCCCCATATAATCCGCCACTGACCTGTCCATATCCAGCCCCAGAGAGGCGCTATTTTCCTGCCCGCGAAAAATATTGCCTCCGCCCAGGACAATAGCAATTTCCACTCCCAGCTGTTTTATTTCCCGGATCTGCCGGCATATGGCAAGTAGCACATTGTTATCAATGCCATGGGCTTTGGCACCCTGCAGCGCTTCTCCGCTTACTTTTAAAACAATTCTTTTAAAAACCGGTTTTTTCATTATTCCCCAATCTTATAACGGGTAAATCTGCGGACCACTATATTTTCTCCCAGCTTGGCAATAACATTTACCAGCAGGTCTTTTACGGTAATTGCCGGGTCTTTGACAAAAGGCTGTTCCATAAGGCAGTGCGCCTTATAATAATCCTCTTTATTTTTTTCATGCTTTAATACTTCGGCCGGCACTTCTTCTTTTGCCACATAAAGCGGCGCGCAGGCAGTGATATGCATTGCCAGGTCTTTGGTAAAATTACAAAAATCCTGCCCCCGGGCCACAAAATCGCTTTCGGCATTGACTTCAACCAGCACGCCGATCTTATTGCCCATATGCACATAGGCCTCAATCCTGCCTTCTTTTGCCTGGCGGTCCTGTTTTTTAGCAGCTAATTCAACGCCTCTCTTGCGCAAAAGCGCCATTGCCTCTTTCATATCCCCCTTGGCTTCTTCAAGCGCCTTGCGGCAATCCGAGACGCTTGCAGCCGTAATGCTCCTTAATTCTTTCACCGCTTCCAAAGATATCTTCATTTATATGCTCCTCGGGTATTATATTTTCTTTTTTGCTTTAAACTTGTCATCCGAAGATTTCACGTGGGCTTTTTTTACCGGCTTGGTTTCATCTTGCGGGATTACTTCTTCAATTATCTCTTCAAGTTCTTTAATCTTGTCTTCCTCTTCCGGCAGCACCAGTACAGCCTCTTCCATCTTCTCCTGCTTTATCGCTGCGCCGCTCTCCGACAGGTATGACAGGAACTTCTTTCTGCCTTCAATTATAGCGTCAGCGATAGTAGAAGATATCAATTTAATTGATTTTATGGCGTCGTCATTGCCCGGTATGGGAAAATTCACGATATCGGGGTCGGAATTAGTATCAACCAGCGCCACCACCGGTATGCCAAGCCTCTTGGCCTCTTTTACCGCAGTCATTTCTTTTTTGGCGTCAATAACAAACATCGCTCCCGGCATGCGCTCCATAGCCACTATCCCGGAAAAGTTTTTATTCAGTTTAAACAATTCTTTTTCCAGGCGGGCAACTTCTTTTTTAGTAAGCTTCTGGAAAGTGCCGTCTTCGCGCATCTTTTCAATGTCTTTAAGGCGGTTGATGCTCTTTTTTACGGTGGAAAAGTTGGTCAGTAGTCCTCCGGGCCAGCGTTCAGATACATAATACATACCGCTGCGCAAAGCTTCCTGCTTGGTCACTTCCTGGGCCTGTTTTTTAGTCCCGACAAAAAGGACCATTTCCCCTTTAGACGTGATATCAAGCAGAAAATCCCTGGCCTTATTTACACATTCCTCTGTCTTCTCGAGGTCTACGATATAAATACCGCTTCTCTCGCCGAAAATAAACTTCTTCATTTTCGGATTCCAGCGCGAGCTTTTATGCCCAAAATGGACTCCGGCTTCTAAAAGTTGTTTGATTAGTTCTGAAGGCACGTTAATTCCCCCTTTGATTTTGATGAATATAAGCTGTTTTATCACCTAAAAACAGTTTTTTAAGTATAACATAAACACAACAGTATGCAACTACTTTTTCGTAAAATATTGGCTTATAAGGAACCTGCCGGCAGGCAGGCAAGGTGCAAGGTGCAAATAACGGGCAAAACCCGCTTAACAGCCTGCAGATTATCTCTGTATCTCCTGCATCTGATATAATTTGCGGTAAAGTCCTTCTTGAGTGATTAGCTGATCGTGGGTACCCTGTTCAACGATCATACCTTCTGATAAAACCACAATCGTATCAGCATGCCTTATGGTAGAAAGCCGGTGAGCTATAACAAACACCGTACGGCCTTCAATAAGCCTGTTTAAAGCCTCCTGCACTATTCGCTCAGAGGTAGTATCCAGTTGCGAAGTTGCCTCATCAAGCAGCAATATGGGAGGGTTCTTCAAAAGCGCCCTGGCAATGGCCAGCCTTTGCCGTTCTCCGCCGGATAACTTCATTCCCCGGTCTCCGATTATCGTATCGTACCCTTGCGGCAGATGGATTATGAAATCGTGTATATGCGCTTTTTTGGCGGCTTCCTCAATATCAGCTTGTTTTGCCTGCGAACTTCCGTAAGCAATATTTGCCCGGATAGTATCATTAAAAAGAATGGTTTCCTGGCTGACAATGCCGATTTGATTACGCAAAGACTTCAAGCTGACATCCTTGATATCCACTCCGTCAATAAGCAGCCTGCCTTTTTTAGGGTCGTAGAAACGCGGGATCAGGTCAATCATGGTGCTCTTACCCACACCCGAAGGCCCGACTACTGCCAGCATAGAGCCGCGCCTGACCTTAAGGTTTATATTTTTTAAGATTTCTTTATTATCGTAATTAAACCAGATATTCTCAAAAACAACATCGTTCTTGAATCCGGCAAGCTCCATAGGCGACGGCTTCTCTTCTACCGACGGAAAAGTCTCCAAAACCTCGTGTATCCTGGTAGAGGCTGCCACTGCCTGCTGATTTAAAGAATGGACCTGGCTTAATTTTTTAAAAGGCCTCACAAGGGAAAATAACGCGCCCAGGGATAAACCGAAGACGCCAAAGGAAATTTTTCCTGCCATCACGTCTTTGCCCAGCCAGACAAAAACCGCAATACCGGCGATACAGCCTAAGAATTCGGTAGAAGGCCCTAGAAGCAGCAGTCGCTTAATTGATTTCATGGCCACTTTATAATAATCGCTGTTTATCCGGTTAAACCGGTCAATCTCGTATTGCTCCATGTTAAAAGCCTTGACGATCCGCGCGCCGATAATCGTCTCATAAAGTACTGAATTGATATCAGCCATCTTTTCCTGCCCGCGCTTGGATAATTTGCGCAAGGCCTTGCCCATATTGATTATCGGCAAGGAAATCAGCGGCATAAGCACTACCACTACTATCGCCAATTTAGGATTGAGGCTCAATGCCAGTATTCCAAAAAGAATTACCTGAAAAGTCTGGTAAAAAAGGTCTGTAGAGCCATAGGAAACCGCGTTTTCAACGAGCTTTACGTCATTGGTGATACGCGAGATTAATTCCCCTCCGCGTTTCTTGGTAAAATAGTCAAGCGAAAGGCTTTGCAGTTTAGTATACAATTCAGAGCGGATATCGCGCACAACCCGCTGGCCGATATCAGACATCAGATAACCCTGAAAAAATGAAAACAACCCTTTAAGCATAAAAAGAACGATCATAGTTATAGCCACCCACTTTATGAGGACGTCGGGCGGCGTGGAATTAAGTAAATCAACGAATCTATTAAGGAATTGCGGTAATTTTACCGGGATAAGGATCTGCTTATTGGTCATGATCCTGTCAGACACCGGGATTATCATGGCCAGGGTAAAATTATCAAAAAGGGCGGAAAAGGCCATAGTGATAACAGCCAGAATAAACGTGCCCTTATGAGGCTTAATGAATTTTAGTAACTTAAAGTAATCTCTCATCTTTTGTCCCTGTTTGCCGTTAGGCAGTTTCTTTAAAATTTTTAGTATTCTACCACAAGGCATGCCGGTTGTCGAGCATTCATTAACAAATAAGGTCGTTTATTTTTTGGAAAACACACCCATAAGATTTATGTTGAAAGCTTTTAAGTGTTGAGCTATCATTGCTCTATGGTTAAATTAAAAGTAGGCGTAATCGGCGTAGGGTATCTGGGCCAGATACATGCGCGTATATATAAGGAAATAAAAGGTTGCGAACTTGCGGCTGTCTGCGATACTAACCCGGAAAACCTTAAAACAGTCTCCCGGCACCTGAGAGTCCCGGGATTCAGCGATTATAAGGAAATGTTCGGCAAGGTTGACGCAGTCAGCGTTTCCACGCCCACTTTCTCTCATCATCAGGTCGCCGCAGACTGCCTGGAACACGGGCTGCACTGCTTAGTTGAGAAACCGTTTACCCTGTCACTGGGCGAGGCTGATTCGCTGATTGAGATCGCCGGGAAAAAGAACCTGATCCTGCAGGTCGGGCACATAGAAAGATTTAACTCCGCATTTAACGCTACCAGAGAAATAATAAAAGAGCCGAAATTTATTGAATGCCACCGCTTAAATCCGTTCACCAACCGCTCTACGGACGTAGGCGCCGTACTTGATATAATGATACACGATATTGATATTATCCTGGGGCTGGTCAATTCCGAAGTAAAAAATGTGGAGAGCGTAGGCATTAACGTGCTGACAAAATTTGAAGATATCGCAAATGCGCGGATAACTTTTGCCAACGGCTGCGTAGCCAACCTTACAGCCAGCAGGATATCGGATGAGACAATGCGCAAGATCAGGATATTCCAGGAAAATATGTACATCTCTCTTGACTACAAAGACGCCAAAGCGTGCGTTTACCGCAAGATTGATTCCAAGATCGCCAAAGACCACCTCCCTATTGAAAAAGAACAGCCCTTGCAAAAAGAACTCGCCTCATTCATTGACTGCGTAATAAACCGTAAAGAGCCGCTCGTGTCCGGAAGCACAGCCCGTCAGGCGCTTAAAATAGCCCTGCAGATCCAAGAACAGATATGGCAGAGAAACAAATATTAATCATCTGCGGCGAAGCTTCAGGAGACCTGAATGCCGCTAATCTGGTAAATGCCGTAAAAACAATTGCGCCGGAAACCGGATTCTCCTGCGTAGGCGGCGAAATGCTGCGCCAGTCAGGCGCAAAGGTCATCTGCGATATTAAAGAGCTTTCCGTCATCGGTTTATTTGACGTCTTTAGCAAGCTTCCCAGGTTCTTTGCGCTAAAGAAACGAATACTTCAGGAACTAAAACAATCAAAATTTGATGCGGTTATATTTGTGGATTTCTCCGGTTTTAACCTGCGCCTGGCCAGGGAAATCAATAAAACCATACCGGCTATCTATTATATCAGCCCTCAAGTCTGGGCCTCCCGCCCGGGGCGGATCAAGACTATAAAAAAGTATATTGACAGGATGCTGGTACTTTTCAAATTTGAAAAGGATTTTTACGCCAAATTCGGCATTCAGGCCGAATTTATTGGGCATCCGCTTCTGGATATCGTCAAACCCACGATGGATAAACCCGGGCTTCTTTCTAATCTGGGTTTTTCAGGCGGCAAAAAAACTTTTGCATTATTGCCGGGTTCGCGTTGCGCAGAGGTGGAAAAAATACTGCCTGTAATGCTTAATGCCTGCCGTTTATTGGAGAATAAACTGGGCAGCATACAGATAGTAATCGCAAAATCAACGCAGGTAGATTGGGCTGTTTATAAACGCATAACCGACAGGTTTAACTTAAACATCAAAATAATTGAAGGCAAAACTTACGACTGCATAAATATCGCTGACTTCTGCCTGGTGGCAAGCGGAACAGCCACGCTAGAGGCGGCAATCATGCAAAAGCCATTTGCAGTAGTATATAAAATGGGCTGGCTTAATTACCTGCTCTACCGGCCGCAGGTCAAAGTAAAGTTTATCAGCCTGGTTAACATACTTTCCGGCAGGTTGATTGTACCTGAATTTGTACAGTTTAATGCCGACCCTAAGAAAATTTCTTCGCTAGCCATAAACCTGCTAAAAAATCCGGCGGAGCTGGATAAAATCAGGCAGAACCTGGTAAAGCTCAATGAAATGCTCGGCGAAAAAGGCGCTTCCCAAAGGGCAGCACGCATAATCACGGATTTTCTGAGAGACAAATGAGGATTAACCCTACCAAGTGCGTAGCAGAGATTATTTCAGTCCTCTCCTATATAAGCGATGTTGAGGGCACCCGCAAACTTTACCATTCCTGGAAAGTTGCGATACTGGCTAAGAATATATCCGAACGCCAGATAAATGATGAAAAACGGCGCGATCTTTTCTACGCGGCCCTTCTCCACGATATAGGCGGCATATCCCTGCCCTTTCATATAATACATTATCTTTTGCGCCAGGAAAAAGTTTACCGCAATATCGTCATCTCCCACCCTATTGTCGGAGCCGGGCTTACAGCCCAGATACCGCAGATGAACGCGGCTTCAAAATATATACTTGACCATCATGAATGGATAGACGGCACAGGATATCCGCGGGCAAAAACCAAAGAATTTATCCCTCTTGAGGCGCAGATACTCCGGATAGCCGACGCGATAGATATACTGCTTCAAAGCAAAAAGTACTCAAAACTTGCGCTGCTTATAAAACGCCTGAAGAAAAATGCAGGCAGAGAATTTGACGTGAAACTTTTGGATAAGGCAATAGCCGTCCTCAAGCAAAACCGGCTATTTGACAGGATAACAGACGAAAAAAATATAGTCGGGCTTTTTAAACACGCGTTTGCCGAAACAGGTTTTATCCATATACCCCGGCGTTCGGATGCAGTCGGTAAAACCCTGGAAACTGCGGCAGAGGTCATTGACATGAAACACCCTTATACTGCGGGGCACTCGCTGCGGGTGGGGCATTATTCCATGCAAGTTGCCAAAGCAATGAAATTAAGCCACGATGATATTACTAAAATAAAATGGGCCGGGCTTTTACATGACATAGGAAAAGTAAACCTTGAACGTAAAATATTAGATAAGCCGGATTCGCTAAGCAAAGCGGAATACCACAGGGTGCAGGAACACGCCAACCTGACTAATGAAATAATGAATTTGATAACTGAACTTAAATTCCTGGCCCCTATCGCCTCCAGCCATCATGAATATTTTGACGGTTCAGGTTACCCTTACGGGCTTAAGGGAGAATTCATCCCCCTTGGCTCAAGGGTGATCAGCATCTGCGACGCCTTTGACGCTATGATATCAAACCGGCCGTACCGCAAGAATCTTTCTCCGAAAACCGCCTGCTCCCAGATAAAAAAACGTTCAGGCAGGCAATTTGACCCGGCAATAGTCAAAATCGCAATTCCAATACTAAAAAACCTATAAAGAGAATTTTTGGGCTGCTTCGATCCGCTCTGATACAGGCGGGTGGTTAAAAAAGAATACCTTGATGATCCAATTAGGATTGGGGTCGGCTAAATTCTGGCCGGCTAATTTTTCCATCATAGATATAAAAGCACTTTTTAACCCGGTATTGGCTAACGCGGCTTTATCCGCACTTCTCTCCATTATCCGGCTTAGCCAGTTTTCTAGCGGCTGGGTAATAATCCCGAATAGGATCATATAAATAAATATAGCGGGCAGCCCGGCAATGTTGCTAAGCCCGGAAATATTAAAAAAACCTAAAACTACCGCACTGGTTTTAAATATAAGAAAAAACAAGCCGATGCTCGCGCAGGAATTGGCCAAGACCAGCTTCCAAAGATGTTTAAGCTTATAATGGGCGAATTCATGGGCTAGAATGACTTCAATTTCATCATAAGAGTATTTACTTTTTAGAGTATCGGCCAAAATCACTCTTCTGGTAGAGCCAAACCCCACAAAAGCCGCATTAGCTTTAAGCGTCTTTTTGCTGAAATCAATCTCATAAACATCCAGCAGCTTAATATTGTATTTATCTGCCAGGCTTAAAATCCTGCGGCGCAGGTCCTGATCCTGGAGTTTTTTGTATTTGAAAAACAGCGGTATTATCACAACCGGCATGATCCTGGCCAAAAATAGGCTAAAGAATATCCAGATTGCTGATATCGCCAGCCACCAGTGCCGGGGGAAAATATCCAACACAAGATAAAAAGCTGACAGCATTACAAGCGCAATCACAAAACTTATTGCCGCTGATTTAAACTGGTCCGCCAGCCAGGCCGCAAGGTTTTGATTAGATAATCCGAATTTGTGCTCGATATAAAACGACTGCAGGAATACTAAAGGCAGGGTCAATGCCGAATAGCCCAAAAACACCCAAAAGAAATAAACCGGCATATTCAGGTACGCAGGCAAAAGCGACATATATACCTGGCGGGCAAGCTCTTTTGATAAACCGGATTTTAAGAATATAAAAAGGAGCGCCAAAGCATAAAGCGTATCCACAACAGCAAAAATATACCTTATCAGGGAATACCTGGAAGCTTTAAGCGTTAATTCTCCCTGCGGCTGTTCTTGCATGCTTTTATGTTATTTGGATCTCTTTACTTCAGGCTTGATGTTGATAAAAGTGCGGACCCTGCCATGAGAAGTTTTTTTCTTGGTAAAATAGACAGTCCCTGAGCAGAGAGCAAAAAGCGTCCCCTCTCCCCGGACATTTATTCCGGCTTTATAGACATTGTACCGCCTGCAGAGAATCTCCGCCTGTTTGACGGGCTTGCCTTCAGAAACTTTCATACCCCAGTCTTTTTTTGGTCTAGCTTTTCCGCCTGCCATTGGATTGCCTCCTGTAATTTTCTGATTATTATTTTAGGTGCTTAATTTTACACTCTTTTGTGCGTTTGGTCAATGGATTTTAAACCAGTATTACCTCTTCATCGCGTACCGGTATATGTACATCCAACCCGCTCTGGGTAAGCCGGTCATAGAAAATCCTTGTCTGCTCCGGTTCGCCGTGGACCAGGAATATCTTTTTAAGCGGCAGGCAGGCGCTGACATAATCATAAAGCTCATTCTGATCGGCATGCCCGGAAAATGAGTTGATAATAACAACTTCGGCATTAAGCTCGTATTCTATCCCGTAGATGCGCACAAAGGCAAGCTTATCTACTATTTTTCTTCCCAGGGTATCTTTAGCCATATAACCGACAACTAGAATAGTGTTTCGGGAATCTTCTATTGTATTCTTTAAGTGGTGCAGCACCCTTCCTGATTCACACATGCCGCTGCCGGCAATTATGATCATCGGCCTTTTATCGTTATTCAGCGCTTTGGAATCCTCCTGGCTGCGCACGTATTCCAGGTTGAGAAATTCAAACGGGCTGTTCCCCGAACGGATATCCTCCTGCGTCTGCATATCCAGATAATCGGCATGGTTCTTAAAAGCTTCGGTTATGTCCGTAGCCAGAGGGCTATCCACAAATATCGGTATTTCCGGGATTGCCTGCTCCTTAAGCAGCATATTCAAAAAATAAACCACTTCCTGTGTGCGCTCCAAAGTAAAAGAAGGGATTATTATCTTGCCTTTGCGTTTTATGGTCCGGTTTATAGCATCGGCAAGCCTTGATTTTGCCTCTTCTATCGGGCGATGGAACCTGCCGCCGTAAGTGCTCTCAATAATAAGATAATCCAGCCCTGCCATCACCTGCGGATTATTCAAAAGGGGCAGATTATGCCTGCCCAGGTCAACCGCATACCCTATCTTTATTATTTTATGGTCTTCCTTAATCTCCAGCATTATAAGGCTGGAACCTATGATGTGCCCGGCATCAAAGAGAGTTGCGTTGATATTATTGGCAACGCAAAATTTTCTGCCGTAATGCTCAGAATGAAATTTACGCGCAGCCCTGACCGCATCCTTTAAAGTGTAAAGCGGCTTACGCGCAGGCAAGCCCAGCCTTCTGTTTATTTTATTAAGGTATTTAATATCCTCTTCCTGTATCTTTCCGGAATCTTCCAGCATTATCCGGGCAACATCTTTTGTAGCGCTTGTCGCATACACTCTGCAGCGCATTCCCTGGCGGATAATATTGGGGATATTACCGCAGTGGTCAATGTGGGCATGCGATAAGATCATGGCCTTAAGCTTATGCGGGTTATAATGAAATGTGGAGTTCAACTCATAAGATTCATTCCTGCGGCCCTGAAACAGGCCGCCGTCAAGCAGGATCTCGCACTTGTCTGTAGATATTAAATGGCATGAGCCCGTGACTGTCCCCACCCCTCCTAAAAATTTAATTTTTACCGGCATTATTTTAGCCTCTCCCTGAATTTAAAGATTACGATAAAAACCAGGACAAGATAAATAAAACTGAACACATAAAGAAACCTGTTATTTAGCAAAAAATCCACCAATAACCGCGGATGGGATATAAAACCTTTACCTACGCCCGCAAGTATATACTGTATCCAAAAAACCCTGACCGGCGTAGCCAAAAGCGCTGCCCACAAATACCTCCCGAATCTGATATCGGTCAAGCCAAATCCCAGATCCAGGAAACGATACGGCACAAGCGGGACAACCCTAAGCATAAACAGCCAGATAAAATTTATGTTTCCAAGCTTTTCGCCAACCGGGACAGGTTTATTTTTCAGATAATTACGGACAAACCCCCTGCCTAAGCCCCGGGCAAGAAAAAACAAGATAAAAACATTGATTATTTCCGAGATATAGATTAGCAGCGCGCTTAATACCGGGCCGAATACCACCGCAGCTACAATCCAGAATATGTCTTTTGAGAAAAATACGAAAAAAGTTATTACAACATATAAAATAATGTAGGCCAGGCTTGCGGCCAAAAGCGGCATTGCGGATAAATAATTTTCCGCGCCTGTAGAATCCAGCTGAAAAAACCTGCCCCAATACCATAAAGATACAAGAAAGAATAAAAGGATGAAAAATTTGACGGCGTTTCTGTATTTTTGCGCCATGGCAGGCAAGGCTGGCCCCAAGCTTAAGTAACAAACAGGTTCCGGGAAGAAAATTTACCGTCTGTGGTAAGGTTAACACCTAAACGTTTTAGGCCGACCTCATCTCCGGGAGTAGGTATGTGGGTCATATGGACTTCGCATCCGCGTAAAAGAGAAAGTTTCTGCATAGCCAGTTCTGCGGTATGATTCGTAGTGGCGCTGATGGACAATGCGATCAAAACTTCTTCCAAATCAAGGCTCTCCGATTCTTCATCAAGTATGCCTTGTTTAAGCTTGGAGATCTGGCTGATTATATGCGGCGATAACAAAAGTATCTCATCCGGGATATTGGCCAGGGTCTTTAATGTGTTCAGGATTAAACTGCTGGCGGCATGCATAAGCTGGGAATTCTTACCGGTCACAATACGCCCGTCAGCCAGTTCAATAGCTGCTCCGCAATAGATGCCGGCGTTCCCCTTGCCCTTAGCTTCAGCTTCGGCGGCTGTTTTCCTGGCAACCTCAACCACGTTGCGGTCAGTAAGCTTTATGCCCAATTCTTCCATTAAAAGCGACACCCTCTCAACCGTCTCTTTTCTTTCTATACCCATCACATATTCAGTGTTATAGCGGAAATACCTGCGGATCAATTCCTGCTTAGCGGCTTCCTGCACTGCTTTATCATCAACAATACCGAATCCGGCGCGGTTAACCCCCATATCAGTCGGCGAATTATATACCGGAAGATTCATCTTTTTATCCAGGATCCTATCCAATATCAATTTTAATATCGGAAAACTCTCCACATCCCGGTTATAATTTATTGCCGTCTTTTTGTAAATATTCAGATGAAACGGATCTACTAGGTTAAAATCCATTATATCGGCAGTTGCCGCTTCATAAGCCACATTTACCGGATGCTTAAGAGGAATATTCCAGATCGGGAATGTCTCAAATTTAGCATAGCCTACGTTTATCCCGCGCTTATGTTCATTGTAAATTTGTGACAGGCAGACGGAAAGTTTACCGCTATTAGGTCCGGGCGCTGTCACTACCACGATCGGGTTTTTAGTAGCTACAAATTCATTCTTTCCAAACCCCTGATCGCTTACAACCAAATCTACGCTGGATGGATAATTTTCAATCGGATAATGTAAGTATACTTTGACGCCTCTATGCTCAAGCTTATTTTTAAAGATCGTGGCCGCAGACTGGCCGGTAAAACGGGTGATTACTACGGCGATAATATCCAGCCCCCACTTTCTCAAGTCATCAATCAACTTAAGAGTTGCCGCATCATAGGTGATGCCGAAATCCCCTCTAACTCTGCCCCTCTCAATATCAGCGGCATAGATACAAAGGACTATATCAATTTTATCTTTGAGCTGCTGTAGAAGCCGTATCTTTACGTTGGGATCGTATCCGGGAAGGACCCTCGCAGCGTGATAATCAAAACAGAGCTTTCCTCCGAACTCAAGGTAAAGCTTATTGAATCTCTTCACGCGTTCAAGTATCGCCGCAGTCTGCTCTTTGAGGTATTTATCGTTATCAAATCCGGGCTTTTTCATAATCTTCAT
Organism: Candidatus Omnitrophota bacterium; assembly: GCA_029561735.1. GTDB lineage: Bacteria > Omnitrophota > Gorgyraeia > Gygaellales > Profunditerraquicolaceae > JAKQWZ01. Next base: position 15,630 of record JAKQWZ010000036.1, read on the forward strand.
TTTTTATTATAATATAATTCGCGCGCTTTGTAAATCCATTTCGCAGAAACTCTGGTTTTCTTGCCTGCCTCTGTAGGCAGGGCCTGTCATTGGGCATCCTGCGCGCGCATGCCACACGCGAACAACCCCTGGAGCAAAAGCAAAAGGATCTGCGGCAAGATAATAGTGGGGTGAATAAAAGAATAATTACTTATCGTACGTGGAATAGTAATACGGTGTGAGGGCTTGGAATTCGGCAGCGCAGGTATCAACCAGCTTAAAATCCGGCTCGAGATTGATACTCTTTCTCATTTTGTATATTTCTATTTCTTTTTTATTCCATAGCTTGGCTAGCTGACGGTCGCTAAAGCCGAATTTCTTAGCCTGGGTCAACAGCTCATCAGAAACCTTATCTTTATGCTTGAGCAGGGCCTTCTCCATCTCAATTATTTCTTTGATATTCTGCAAAAACCATCGGTCTATATGGCTAAGCTCAAATATCTTATCAATGCCTACGCCGATCCTAATGGCATCGGCAATATAAAATATCCGCTCGGCATTCGGCACTCTTATTTTCTCAAGTATCTCCTGCGTCAATTCTTCATCGGCTTTTGGTTCAGCCAGATCTTTAAAACATATGCTCTCCAATCCGGCTTTACCGATTTCCAGCGAACGCAGGCCTTTTTGCAAAGATTCCTTAAAAGTCCTTCCTATTGACATTGCCTCGCCAACGGATTTCATAGATATGGTCAGAGTCGGGTCAGCTAAGCGGAACTTTTCAAAAGTAAACCTGGGGATCTTGACTACGCAATAGTCTATTGCCGGCTCAAAACATGCAGGGGTTTCCCTGGTAATGTCATTAGGTATCTCATCCAAGGTATACCCAACTGCCAGTTTAGCTGCAATCTTAGCTATAGGAAAACCGGTTGCCTTGGAAGCCAAAGCAGAGCTCCTGGAAACGCGCGGATTCATTTCAATAATAACCATCCTGCCTGTGTCCGGATGGACTCCAAACTGAACATTGGAGCCTCCTGTCTCTACGCCGATCTCCCTGATGCAGGCAATTGCCGCATCGCGCATATTCTGGTATTCTTTATCAGTCAGCGTCTGGGCGGGTGCTACAGTAATGCTGTCGCCGGTGTGTATGCCCATTGGATCAAAATTTTCAATTGAACATATGATTACCACATTATCTTTTTTATCGCGCATAACCTCCAATTCATACTCTTTCCAGCCGATCACGGATTCCTCAATCAATATCTCGTTGATCATACTTGATTCTAATCCGCGTTTTGCCAACACTTTAAATTCTTCAATATTATAAGCAATGCTGCCTCCGGTCCCTCCGAGAGTAAAACTCGGCCGGATTATCGCCGGAAACCCTACTGACTCCACTATCTTAAAAGCCTGCTTCAAATCATAGGCATTGCCGCTTCTGGGCAGGTCTAAACCTATCTTGACCATAGCTTTTTTAAAAAGCTGCCTGTCTTCGGCTTTTTTTATTGCCTTGATATTGGCCCCTATAACTTCTACTTTATATTTTGACAATACCTTATTTTTAGCCAGCTCAACCGCGGTATTCAACGCAGTCTGCCCGCCTAAAGTAGGTAGTAATGCGTCAGGCCGTTCTTTGGCTATGATCCTGGCTACAACTTCCGGGGTAATCGGCTCTAAATATGTCCTGTCAGCCAATTCAGGATCAGTCATAATAGTAGCCGGATTTGAATTGACCAATATTACATAATAACCTTCTTCTTTAAGTACCTTACAGGCCTGCGTGCCGGAATAATCAAATTCGCAGGCCTGCCCGATTACAATAGGCCCGGAACCGATAATCATTATCTTCTTGATGTCTTTACGTTTTGGCATAATTAATTATTTTTCATCATCTCTACGAACCGGTCAAACAGATACAACGCATCATGCGGCCCCGGAGAGGCTTCGGGATGGAACTGCACAGAAAAAAGCGGTAACTTCTTATGCCTCATGCCTTCAAGCGTATTATCATTAAGATTGACGTGGGTGATCTCAATATCTTTTTTGGATAGAGTCGCGGTATCCACGCAAAAACCGTGGTTTTGCACAGTAATCAAGACTTTACCGGTCTTCAGGTCTTTAACCGGGTGATTTGCGCCGTGATGGCCGAATTTTAATTTATAGGTAGCACCGCCTAAGGCCTGGCCGATTACCTGATGGCCTAAACAAATCCCGAATATCGGCACTTTACCTAAAAGCTGTTTTACGTTTCCAACTATATAACTCAAAGCTGCCGGATCTCCCGGGCCGTTAGATAACAATAATCCGTCCGGATGCAGGTTCATAATATCTGCTGCAGAGGAGGTGGCCGGCATAACCGTTACTTTACAATTAAGGCCGGCGAGAATCCTGAGCATATTTAATTTTATTCCGCAGTCAAGAGCTACCACATGGTATTTTCCCTGAGCGTTCCATTCATAAGGCTTGCTGCAAATAACTTCTTTAACCAGGTCTCTGCCTACAAGGCCGGGAGATCTTTTAGCCGACTCAACAGCCTTGCCCTCATCGGTTTCCTGAGTGGTAATTACAGCCTTCATTGCGCCTTGCTCCCTGATATGCAGTGTAAGGGCCCTGGTATCCACTCCCTCAATACCGACTACATTATTTTTTTTAAAATAGCTGTCCAGGCTGTCGCTTGACCGCCAGTTACTGGCTATTTTACTTATCTCCCTGACAATAAATCCTTCAACAAAAGGCTTGCGCGCTTCAGTATCTTCGTTATTAACTCCGTAATTTCCGATTAAGGGATACGTCATAGCCACAATCTGGCCCTTATAGGAAGGATCGGTGATAATCTCCTGATAACCGCTCATGCTGGTATTAAAAACAACTTCTCCGCAGGCCTCTGTGGTTGCGCCGAACGAATTCCCTCTGAAGACTGTCCCGTCCTCTAAAGCAAGAATGGCTTTCATTTCAATGTTTGTTATTTTTCCAAAGACGCTTTAATAAAATCCCTGAATAAGGGATGTGCCTTATCAGGTTTGGACTTAAATTCGGGGTGAAACTGCACAGCGATGAAAAAGGGATGATTTTTTATCTCAACGATCTCAACCAGGTTCTTGCCCGGGAATATTCCGGAAATAACCAACCCTTTTTTCTCAAGCAGCTTCCTGTATTTATTATTAAATTCATACCTGTGGCGGTGCCGCTCACAGATAGCAAGTGTACCATAGGTTTTCGCGGCCAGGGAATTTTTCTTTAACCTGCAAGGATATGCCCCTAAGCGCATAGTCCCGCCCAGGTCTTTGACATGCTGCTGCTCAATAAGCAGGCTGATCACCGGATGTTTTGTCTTCTTTTTGAATTCCGTGGAATTTGCGTCTTTTAAACCGCAGGCATTACGGCTGTATTCAATCACCGCGCATTGCATGCCCAGGCACAGCCCCAAAAACGGTATTTTATTTGTTCTGGCATATTTAACAGCCCTGATTTTCCCTTCAATTCCGCGATAGCCAAACCCTCCGGGAACAAGCACCCCTGAAACGCCGGATAATATTTCATCGGCATTGCCTTTTTCCAGCTCTTCCGAATCAATCTTTTTAATTTCCACCCGGGCGTCGTTATGGATCCCGGCGTGGCTTAAACATTCAAAAATAGATTTGTAAGCATCATGTAAAGCCACGTATTTACCTACTATCGCGATTACAACCTTTTTTTCCGGATAAAGCGCTTTCTCAACCACATTTCTTTCCCAGTCCTTAAGGTCAGAAAACTTACAGATCAGTTTAAAATGGCTTAAGATTATCTCGTCTAAAATCTGCTTTTTAAATACCAGGGGCAGTTGATAGATCGTTTCCACATCAGGCGCTTCTATTACCGCCTCTTTCTGAATGCTGCAAAAAAGGGATATCTTATCCTTTATTTCTTCGGGTATTGGCTTTTCAGTGCGGCAGATCAAAACATCCGGCTGGATCCCTATTTCGCGCAAAGTTCCCACGCTATGCTGTGTAGGCTTGGTCTTAATCTCATCCGCGCATTTTATATAAGGAATCAAAGTCAGGTGCACATAAAGCACATTATCTTTGCCCATATCCCGGCTGAACTGGCGGGCCGCTTCCAGAAACGGCAAGCTCTCAATATCCCCGACTGTCCCGCCGATCTCAACCATAACAATATCGGCCCGGGAAACCTCGCCTACTTTTCTAATCCTGTCTTTTATTTCATTAGTAATATGCGGAATAACCTGGATTGTTTTCCCCAAATAATCCCCGCGCCTCTCTCTTGAGATAACCGCGTTATATATCTGGCCGGTGGTGGCATTATTGAATTTAGTAGCTTTGGTATTGGTAAAGCGCTCGTAGTGGCCGAGGTCAAGGTCGGTTTCAGCCCCGTCTTCGGTCACATATACCTCGCCGTGTTGAAAAGGGTTCATTGTCCCGGGGTCAACATTGATGTACGGGTCAAGCTTCATCATTGAGATCTTCAGTCCCCTGGATTCAAGGATTTTTCCTATTGAGGCAGAAGCAATGCCTTTGCCCAGGCTTGAGATCACACCGCCGGTTATAAAAATATATTTAGTCATTGGACATTAGAAAAATGGCGTTTAGCGCCGACACTTCCGGCTATCTAAACGCCATTGTTTGTTTTGGCAACTCCCTATTGAATCGCCATATAATTGTATCAAAAACAGCTCAAATGTCAAACCGCTTTCTTTCTTATTCCTCTTGAGCCGCGCAAGAACAAGCCTGGTTTATTTTCAGGCTTTTGGCGGGAATTACTACGGAAACAGGGGCGTAGTCGCTAAACTCCTCGCAGAATAAAACCTGCCCGTTCTTGGTATAGATACAGCTGGTTTTATTTACACAACTCAGGCAAAGGCCTTGCATTTTCATAAGCACCCCTCTTTTTTGGCTCTCCGTCCAGTATCGCATCTACCTTGTCGCGGTCACAATCCATTACATAGCTTATACCGGAAACTTCAGCCGCCTCCCTGGTAAGAGAAACAATATCGTCGCGGGTAATATATTTTAAAGCGAATTTGCGTTCCCCGGCCATCAGCTGCTTCAAACCCGTGCTTAAACGGTCATAATAAGAATACATCCCTATTGCACCAAAAGGTATGTCCTTATAATCCTTGCCGTACTGGGCTTTTAACTTTTCAGCTGCGACAAATATCTGCTCTATTGTTTTGCCAAAACGCTGATATTCTGTTGGTACCTTTTTCTCTTTTATCAGATTGCCTACTGTCTTGGCAGCCATAGCCGCGGCAAAAGTGGCTCTGCCCATACAGATCGCCTTTACAAACGGCGCGCCCAGTGCAATTGCTTTAAAGATATGGTCCTCAAGCGCTAATCCTCCGGCAATAGCTATTGGCGGGATATACCCCTGTTTTGCCTCAACGCGCTTTAACATCTGATAGAGCAGGCTCTCTAATTCAACTGTCGGTACGCCCCATTCATTCATCATCCTCCACGGGCTCATGCCTGTTCCGCCGCTTGCTCCGTCAACAGTCAAAAGGTCTATTTTAGCGCAAGAAGCAAATTTCACCGCCCTTGCCAGATCAGCCGGCCGGTATGCCCCGGTCTTTAAAGTTACATATTTAAAACCGAGTTTGCGCAACCTTTCAATTTCTTTATAAAAACTCTCCTCTTCAACCATGCCTAAACGGGAATGCCTTTCAAATTCCTTGATCGCGCCTTCCTTATAGGCTTTTTTAGTAACAGGATCCTCCGGGTCAGGATAAACTATATAACCTCTTTTTTTAAGCTCAAGCGCCCTTTCCAATGACGGCAATTTTACTTCTCCGCCGATATCCTTGGCCCCCTGGCCCCATTTAGGCTCAATAGCATCAACGCCTAAACTGCGCACATATTCGGGCACGCCGAGCCTGCCGTCTTCAACATTATACTGCACTACTATCGCGCCTTTTCCTTTGTGCCACCTTTTGTAAGAATTTATCCTGCGCTCCATTTCGGGTGATTTTACTATCCGTCCGTTCTTGATCTGGGCCTTATGGTCCATGCCGCAGACATTTTCTCCTATAACCACTATCGTCCCGCAGATTGCCGCGCCTATAGCGTTCTCATCCCAGTTAACCCGGGCCACTTCAGTAGAGCCAAGCGCGCCGGTAAAGAACGGCACATCCATCTCTATCTTATTTTTTCCGCCGACGTTTGTAGATATATCCACATCGGGAAATTTAGCTTTGTCAGGATCTGCCTCTATGCCCACAGCCCCAACGCATGTACCAAGGATATTAAAGTGCGAAAAATCGATCGGGTAATCTTTTTCCGAACCGGCGACAACTTTACCAAAAGGCTGGGGATATATCAGTTCCCTGCCCCGTATCGCTGATTTGGCTACTTCACATAAACCCACGCATCCGTCAAGACAGGTTACGCAAAGCCCCGAAACAGGAGACGGACTGACCCTGTTTCTGGTATTTGTTGCAGCACTGGCATTAGGTTTGCTCAAAGACATCTGTTCTCCTCCTCGAGTTTTCAGGGAATCAATTTTTCACGGTAACCCCTGCCCTGTTTTCAGGAAATCACCTATTCTACCGGCAGCCCTGCCGGTCAGACAACTTTCTGCATATCGGCGGCTAAAATTATCGCCTCAGCTACTTCACGCATGGATTTACGTTTATCCATGCTGAATTTACGTAAATGCAAATAAGCCTGCTCTTCGGAAAAACCCTGGTCGCGCATCAAAATCCCTTTAGCGCGCTCAATTAATTTACGGGATTCCAGCTCATCCTGCATCATCTTGCTTTTAGAAGCCAGCTGCGCATTTTCTATGGCTACGGCTGACTGGGCGGCAATGCTGGTCAGGATGTTTATTTCGGTATCGCTGAATTTATGCGCGCTGGATGTATAGCAATTTAGCACCCCGATCACCGTGCCATTGGCAGCTAAGGGCATACACAAGAGTGAATGAAGTTTTTCCTTTTTTGCGATATCTTTATACTTATATTCTTTTTCATTCAATACGTTCTCAACGGTAAGCGGTTTATTAAGCCGGGCAACCTTACCCGCAATCCCTTCTCCGATTTTAAGCGCCGGCTTTTTATTGTATTCTTCGCTGATGCTTTGAGTAGCCCGGATCATTAACAGCTTCTTTTTTTCGTCAAGCAGCATTATGGAGCAAATTTTTGAATTAATAACATCTGCTGTCACCTTAACGATTAATTTTAAAATATCGTCTAAGTATTGGCCGCTGGATATGGCAATACTGATCCTGGAAAGGGCTTTGATTTGTTCTTCGTATCGCATAGATTCAATCCTAAAAAAAAGACGCCCTTTAAAGGCAGTTTCTGCCCTAAAGGACGTCTTTATCCGCAAAACAAAAAAGGCATTCTCTCCCGAGAATGCCTCATTGCTATCTGCAGTTAAGTACTGACATTGTGCTTAACCTTAAGATAAGTATAGCATTTTACCGCTGATTGTCAACTTCTTTTATCTGCCGGCGGATTAAATTATGCCCTGATCCAGCATCGCATCCGCAACCTTAAGGAATCCGGCGATATTTGCTCCGTTGACATAGTTGGTATATTTTCCTTCTTTGCCGTGTTTTACGCACTGCTCGTGGATTGATATCATGATCCCGCGCAGCTTTTTATCTACTTCTTCCCGCGACCAGGGAAGGCGCATGCTGTTCTGGGTCATCTCTAACCCGGAAGTAGCTACTCCGCCGGCATTTGAAGCTTTACCCGGAGCATATAAAATCTGGGCCTTTTGAAATACCTCTACCCCCTCCGGAGTAGTCGGCATATTCGCGCCCTCGCCTACTGCCATACAGCCGTTTTTGACTAATGTCTTAGCATCCTGCTCACTGATCTCGTTCTGCGTGGCGCTGGGAAAAGCTATATCGCATTTTACGTTCCATGGCCTGTGTTTTTCAAAATATTTGCATTTAAATTCGTTGGCGCATTCTTTGATCCTGGTGCGCTTGATGTTTTTTAAATGCATCACGCAATCAAGCTCTTTACGGTCTATGCCCTCTTCATCATATATATAACCGTCAGAGTCAGACATTGTAACAACCTTTGCGCCGAGCTCCAAAAGTTTTTCTACTGTATATTGGGCCACATTCCCGGAACCGGAAACAGCGCAGATTTTGCCTTCAAGCTTTTCGCCCCGGGTCTTAAGCATCTGCTCTACAAAATATACACAACCATAACCGGTTGCTTCAGGACGGATCAGGCTGCCGCCCCAATTCAAACCCTTGCCGGTAAGTACTCCGGTAAATTCATTGCGCAGCCTTTTATATTGCCCGAATAAATATCCTATCTCGCGTCCGCCCACCCCGATATCGCCTGCAGGCACATCAGTATCAGGGCCGATATGCCGGCTTAATTCAGTCATAAAGCTCTGGCAAAAGCGCATCACTTCAATATCGGATTTACCTTTAGGGTCAAAATTCGAACCGCCCTTGGCCCCGCCCATCGGCAGAGTAGTTAGGCTGTTTTTGAATACCTGCTCAAAAGCCAGGAATTTAAGAATACCCAGATTAACGCTGGGATGAAAACGCAAACCGCCCTTATACGGGCCGATAGCGCTGTTCATCTGGATACGGTAACCTTTATTTACCTGCACCTCGCCTTTATCATCTATCCATGGGACCCGGAACATTATTACCCGCTCCGGCTCAACTATCCTCTCAAGGATCTTGGCATCCTGGTATTTTTTGTTCTTCTCAATGATCGGCATAACTGATTCTACGACTTCTCTCACTGCTTGATGAAACTCTGCCTCTGCCGGGTTTTTCGCTATGACGCTGGCGATAAACTCCTCTGTCTTCTTTGACATTTTGTTCCCCCTTTATTTATTTTTTAAATAATCCGCAATAGATACTGATGCCTTCTTGGCCATGCCCATGGCCTCAATTACCGTGCCTTCTCCGCCGACAATATCGCCTCCGGCGAATACGCCTTTAACCGAAGTCTCCATGGTCTGCTGGTCGACAATTACGTCTTTGTATTTGTCAGTTTTTATTTCCGGCGTGGCCCGGGTCAACACTTGATTCGCCTCCAGGCCAACCGCAATAATCGCCACATCGCAATCAATCTCAAATTCGCTTCCTTCAATTGCCACCGGCCTTCTCCTGCCGGAGGCGTCCGGCTCTGCCAGTTGGCATTTCAAGCATTTCAGTTTCTTCACAAACCCGTTTTCATCTCCGATAAAGGCAACCGGCTGGATCAAAAGCTGAAAATTAATCCCTTCCTCTTTGGCATGTTCAATCTCTAACCTGCGCGCAGGCATTTCTGCTTCTGTGCGCCGGTACAATATGCTGGTGTCCGGCTTAAACCCCCGGCCAACCTGCAGCCTGAGCGCACAGCGGGCAGCATCCATAGCGGTATTGCCTCCGCCGATAACTATCATATGCCTGCCTATGCTTACCGGCGTATGAAATTCAGGAAATTTATAAGCAGACATTAAATTTACCCGGGTCAGAAATTCATTTGCCGAATAGATATTGCAAAGGTTCTCCCCGGGTATTTTTAAGAAACCCGGGACCCCTGCGCCCAAACCAAGGAATACGCTTGAATATTCATCCTGCAATTCTTTAAGCAGCTTGGTCTTGCCTACAATGACGTTTGCCTTGATTTCTACGCCTGATTTTTGCAGTGATTCAATCTCATTATCAAGAATACTGCGCGGCAGCCTGAAAGGCGGAATGCCGTAACGCAAAACTCCTCCGGTTTTATGCAGGCTTTCAAAAATTGTCACTTTAGCCCCCAGCCTGCCCAATTCTCCGGCGCAACATAACCCGGCAGGCCCGGAACCAACCACGGCAACTGAAGCTTTTGAAAAAGATTCCTGTTTTTCTGCTGGCAGGGGGATATTATTATTCATCCCGTAATCCCCTGCAAATCTTTCCAGAAAATTAATCCATATTGCCTGTTCTGAAGCATACGGCGAGCCTTTTTTAGTCAATACGCAGGCCTTCCGGCATTGATATTCAGCAGGGCATACCCTTCCGCATATAGAAGGAAAATTATTTTTCTCTCTTATCGTAAGGTATGCATTTTTATAATCTTTTTGAGTAATATGGTATATAAATCTTTTGATGTCTATACCCACCGGGCAGCCTGATATGCAGGTGGGATTTTTGCACTGCAGGCACCTTCCTGCTTCCTGCAAGGCTTCGCTTTCGCTGTAACCCAGGATAACCTCGGAAAAATCTTTAATCCTGGCTTGCGCTGGGACTTCTTTAACTTTTACCGGCTCTTTTTTCATTTAGATATTGCTAAGCTTACAAATATGTTTTTCCTGTTCCTGATAGACCTTGCTTCTTTTGCTTAATTCATCCCAATCTATAAGGTGCGCGTCAAAATCCGGGCCGTCCACACAGCTGAATTTAATACTGTTGCCTACCGTCACCCTGCAGCAGCCGCACATACCCGTGGCATCAACCATAAGGGCGTTGAGCGAAACAATTGTCTTAACTTTAAAATCTTTGGTTAAATCAGAGACCCTCTTCATCATCGGTAAAGGGCCGACGCAATAAACAAGCCCGTATTTATCTTTCTTTAACAGCTCTGCCAAAGCATCGGTAGTAAAACCTTTTTTGCCGTATGAGCCGTCATCTGTCATTACATAAAATTCATCGCTTATCTTCTTCATTTCCGTTTCAAGTATCAGAAGTTCCCTGGTCCTGGCCCCTAATACCGAAACCACGTAATTGCCAGCTTCTTTTAATGCCCGGGCAACAGGGTATATTTCAGCAATGCCAACGCCGCCGCCTACCATAATGGCCTTGCCGTATTTTTTTATTTCTGTGGGATGGCCGAGCGGCCCGGCAAGCGAATACAGGCTGTCCCCAACATTCAATTTAGCCAAAAGGCGCGTGGTCAATCCGGCTTCCTGAAAAATCAGGGTAATAGTGCCTTTATTCAAGTCTTTATCAACTATGGTCAAAGGCACCCTTTCTCCTTTTTCGCTGACCATAAAAGCAATAAACTGGCCCGGCCCGGCATTACGGGCAATATCAGGATGATAGATTTCCATTCGCACCACTTTTACCCCGGCGCTCTCTGATAAAACCAGCTTGTCCAATATTTTCATGATTTTCCCTGTTTTAGCCTAATACTCCATAAAAGCAAAAAGACGCCCGCTCAAAAAGCTTGGACGTCTTTGTCTTAAACTTTTGTATGAATGATAATATGAGAATAATAATACAAATATGATATTTGTCAAGAAATTTCTGCCTAATTTTTAGGCAATTTTGCCTATCTGTGGGACAGGACCCCTCTCTTCCTGCATAATCCGGATACAGGGCATTGGCTGCAAAGCGGTGATACCGGCAGGCATGTATTTTGGCCAAAAGTGACTAAAGTAGTGTTGATTTTTATCCATTGATTTTTAGGCAGGATCTTGCGCAAAGCATATTCGGTCTCCTCGGGTGTTTTGGTTTTGATCCACCCGAGCCGGTTAGGTATCCTATGCACATGCGTATCCACGCAGATAGCCGGAACCCCGAAACCCAGGCCAAGCACCAAATTGGCAGTCTTTCTGCCTACGCCTTTTAATTGCAGCAATTCGGCTTCGCTGGCCGGAACTTTCCCGTTATATTCTTTTATTAGCCTCTTGCTCAACTCAAGTATTACCCCGGCCTTGGTATGATAGAAACCAACCGGATATATCAGCTTTTCTAATGCCGGTTTAGAAAGTTTTATCATTTTACGCGGCGAATCAGCCTGCCTGAACAGCCTCATTGAGGCTTCGTGAGTGGTTTTATCTTTTGTGCGCAGGCTAAGAATGCAAGACACTAAAACCAGGTAAGGATCATGCCATTTATCAGAAACTATAGTTACTATCGGGACGGTTAAACCTTTAACATGCCTTTCAATCAATTTTATAGTCCGGATTATTTTATTCATTTTATATTCTGCACTGGCATTTCTTACTTCTTAAAATTTCTAACTGTTCTCTCAATGAGTTTACAAAGAATTTCTGCTGCGCTAAGCCTTTAGCATACTTAATCGGCAAAGGGCTTTTGTGGCAATAACCTCTGTTCTCCAATTCTTTTACCTGCTGCCGGTGCCTACGGTACAGCGCAGCCAGCTTCCCTCTCCAGCGCATAGTTTCAGGATGATGGGCATAGCCCTTTTTATTCTTAGTAATAACTGACCAGATCGCATGCAGCTCGCGATGCTCAGCCAGAAGGTGATTCCGGCACAACTTCTTCAACTCAATATCCCATATACGCATATAAATATTATACCACAGGTAGTCCTTATTTTGCTGTAGGCTTATTAAGCATTAGGCTTGGGTTTTCTTGCCTGCCTCTGTAGGCAGGGCCTGTCATTGGGCATCCTGCGCGCGCATGCCACACGCGAAAGGTGTGGCATATGCTGCGTGCTCGGATTGCCCAATGCCACCCGCCCAAGGGCAAGAAAACCAAATATATTCATATATAAATATCCTTGAAAGGGGTTTCGAGCGAATGTCGATTTTAGGCAAAGCAGCTCGAGCATTTTTGGGAATGCCGGTGGAGCCCCCCCCGCCAAAGGCGGAGGGGCGACAACACCGGCACGGCGAAGGTGTCTGAGCAGCATTTGTTAGAACAAATGCTGCGAGTTCTGCAGCCGCCAAAAATGCGAGAGACCTTTGCCGGCCCAAAGGGCAAAATCGACCTGAGCGAGAAACCCCTGAAAGGATATTTATAGAATAAAATTAATTAGACGACGAGTCGAGTAAAACCGAGACGTGATTGTTGAGGACTTCCAGAAAACCGCCTGTGGAATTTAACGTAGTGCTTTTTCCTGCGGAATCGCGGATAATTATATTGCCTTTTGTCAAAGCCGCTGCCAGCGGCGCGTGATCTGCCAGTACTCCAAGATAACCCAGTTTTGCCGGCACTACCAGCGAGGCAATATCGCCCTCAAAGATTACTTTGGAAGGGCTTAATACTTCAATATGAAATAATTTTTCCGCGCTCACTTATGCATGCCCTTGGCTTTTTCCAAAACTTCTTCTATAGTCCCGGCCATATAAAATGCCTGTTCCGGCACATCATCAAGCTTTCCTTCCAGGATCATCTTAAAACCTTTGATTGTGTCCTGCAGGCGCACATATTTACCTTTGATGCCGGTAAAATTCTCAGCCACGAAAAACGGCTGAGAGAAAAACTTCTGTATTTTTCTGGCGCGGTATACCGTCAGCTTATCGTCTTCTGAAAGTTCGTCCATGCCTAAGATAGAAATAATATCGCGCAGGTCTTTATAACGCTGTAAGACTTTCTGCACGTTAGATGCGGTATCAAAATGTTCCTGCCCGACTATCTGCGGCTGCAGGATCCGCGAAGTAGAATCCAGCGGGTCTACTGCCGGATAAATCCCCAATTCCATGATCTGGCGCGAAAGAACAAGTTTTGCGTCAAGATGAGAAAACGTAACTACAATTGCCGGGTCAGTCAGATCGTCTGCCGGGACATATATTGCCTGCACGGAAGTAATGGCCCCGTTCCTGGTTGAGACAATGCGCTCTTCAAGCTGCGCTACTTCAGTTGCCAGGTTCGGCTGGTATCCCACTGCCGAGGGCATCCTGCCTAAAAGCGTGGAAACTTCGGAACCCGCCTGAATATACCTGTAGATATTGTCAATAAAAAGCAGGATGTCTTTTCTTTCTTTATCGCGGAAATATTCCGCCACTGTCAAAGCTGATAAGCCTATACGCAGGCGCGCTCCCGGAGGCTCATTCATCTGGCCGAATACAAAAGCGGTTTTATCAACTACTCCGGATTCGTTTAATTCTCTCCATAATTCATTCCCCTCTCTGGTGCGTTCGCCTATTCCGGCAAATACAGAAGCTCCGCTTAATTCCTGAGATACATTGCGCATCAGCTCCATTACCAGCACGGTCTTGCCAACGCCTGCACCGCCGAATAACCCTATTTTCCCTCCTCTTGGAAACGGGGCCAGTAAATCTATGACTTTAAGGCCGGTCTCCAGCATTGAAGAGATAGGCAGCTGTTCCTGAAAATTCGGAGAATCCCTGTGGATAGGGTCGCGATTCTCTGGATGCGCCAACTCGCCCTTACCGTCAATAGGTTCGCCTAACAGGTTAAAAATCCTGCCTAAAGTCTGCGGGCCGACCGCAACCCTTATAGGCTCGCCTAAATCCAAGGCTTTCATGCCGCGGACCAGTCCGTCTGTAGAAGCCAATGCCACTGTCCGCACTGTGTTATTGCCGATTATCTGGGCAACTTCCAGGGTTAATTTAATCCCGGAATCTTTATCGTCTATTTTTACGGCATTTAAAAGCTGGGGGACTTCGTTTTCCGGAAAACGGATATCTACAATAGGCCCTATTACCTGAATGATCTCACCTTGTGCCATAAAATTTATCCTTTCAAAGCGTCTACGCTGGATATAACTTCTATTATTTCTTTGGTTATATTTGCCTGCCTGACTTTATTCCTTACCAGCGTAAGGTTATTTAAAACTTCCTCGGCATTTTCAGTTGATTCCCCCATTGCCATGGCCCTGGACGCATGTTCGCAGGCAAAAGCATTAAGCAGGATAATACGCATCTTATTGCGCACATACACCGGCAGAAGTTCTGCCAGCATGGCATCAGCTTGCGGTTCAAGGATATATTCTCTTTTTGTGCCGGGTTTTCTTTCAATGTTCAGGAATCTTTCAACATTTGGCCTGTGGCGGGACGCAGACTCAAAAACCGTGTATGCTATGGCTACTTCCCCGCATTCGCCGCTGACAAATAACTCAATCAGCTTTGCGGATATCTTATCCGCCAGCGCCTCGGAATAACGGCCGTGCAATTCCGTATATACTTCAGGGACAGCGTAACCTTTCTTCTTAAAATGGATAAACCCTTTCTTGCCTATAGCAATAATATCCGCCTTAAGGCATTTATCCTGCCGGAGGAAATGCTCTGCCGCGGCAATAATATTGTGGTTATATGCCCCGCAAAGCCCGGTGTCTGAAGTAATAATACATAAAGCGACTTTTTTGCATTTATCAACCTGCCGCAAAAACGGATGCGGCGCTGTGTCAAAACTCGCAGACAAGTCATGGATCAGGCCTTCGAGCTTGGAATAAAATCTTTTATAGGCCGGCAGGACTCTCTGAAAAGAGCGCATCTTGGTCAAAGAGATCATCTCCATTGCCCGGGTCAGTTTATGCGTGTTCTGTATGCTTTTTATCCTGTTCTTTATTTGCCTTAAGGACTGGATCATTTTTTTATCCGCGTAACAAAATCATTTTTGAATGCCGCCACTGAATTATCCAGGCGTAAAATCAGGTCATCGCTAAGCATCTTTTTATCCTGTATCTCTTTCTCAATTTCAGGATGGGCTTCATCCATATACCTGTAAAAATCATGCATGAATTCACTGATCTTATCCGCAGGCAGATCATCAAGATAAGCCTTATTGCCGGCAAAAATAATCATGACCTGTTTGGCTAAAGAAAGGGTCTCATATAAACCCTGTTTAAGTATTTCAATCATTTTCTTGCCCCTGATCAGCTGGGCCTGGGCGTTTTTATCTATCTCCGAGCCAAACTGGGTAAAGGCAGCCAGTTCCCTGTATTGAGCAAGGTCAAGGCGTAATTGCGCGGCAACCTGGCGCATAGCTTTGGTCTGGGCTTTTCCGCCTACGCGGGATACCGATAAACCAACGTTTATCGCCGGACGGACACCGGCGTAAAACAGGTCACTTTCCAGATAGATCTGGCCATCGGTTATTGATATGACGTTGGTCGGAATATAGCTGGAAATATCTCCTGCCTGAGTCTCAATTATCGGAATAGCAGTCATTGAGCCGCCGCCTAAGTCATCACTCATTTTAGAGGCGCGCTCCAAAAGCCTTGAATGCAGGTAAAATATATCGCCCGGATACGCCTCTCTTCCCGGCGGCCTTCTTAAAAGCAAAGATAACTGCCTGTAAGCCTGGGCGTGCTTAGAAAGATCGTCATAAATAACCAGCGCGTGTTTGCCTGAATACATAAATTCTTCGCCGATAGCGCAGCCGGCATAAGGGGCCAGGTACTGCAAAGATGCCGACGCCCGGGCCGAAGCGCTGACTATAGTCGTATATTCCATTGCCCCGTATTTTTCCAGGATTTCGGAAACAGCGACTATATTAGACATCTTCTGGCCTATACCTACATAAATACAATGGACACCTTTGCCTTTTTGATTAATTATGGTGTCCAGGACTATTGCGGTCTTCCCGGTCTGGCGGTCTCCGATAATCAGCTCGCGCTGCCCCCTGCCGATCGGGATCATTGAATCTATTGCTTTTATTCCTGTTTCCAGCGGCTCTTTGACCGGCTGGCGGTCTACTACGCTGGGGGCATGATATTCCAAGAGCCGGAATTTATTGGTATCCAAAGCTCCTTTGCCGTCTATGGGATGGCCAAGGGCATTAACAACCCTGCCTATTAACGCATCGCCTACGGGAACTTGAATAATTTTTCCCGTGCGCTTTACTATATCGCCTTCTTTAATATTGCGGTCAGGGTTATCCGGGCCGAATATTACCGCGCCAACGCTATCTTCTTCAAGGTTCAGCACCATACCAAAGACATTATTGGTAAATTCAATCAACTCCCCGATCATCACATCATCAAGCCCGTAAATACGGGCAATGGCATCGCCTACCTGAATAACCCTTCCGGTAGACTCGGTCCGCAGGCGCGTTTTATATTTTTCCAGCTCTTTCTTGATAATAGCCGTTACTTCTTCCGGGCGTATTTCCATTTATGAAATCCTTATCGTTTTTAATCTTTCTTTTAATTCATCCAAACGCCTGCGCACTGATCCGTCAATCACGGTATTGCCCACCATGGCCTGCACTCCGCCCAGCAGGCTGGCATCAAGGTCAAGATAGAAATTGAGTTTGCGCTTGAACCGTTTTTCCAGCTTGTTTTCTATCCTTTGGATAAGCTCCAGGTCCAAAGGGTAAGAAGTTTTAATCAGCGCGTCAAGCGCTTCGGCGTGAGAATAATGAATACGGATATAGTCAATGATTTCTGTTGTCAATTCAATACGCCTCTTGCTTAAAAGCAAGGTTAAAAACTGGCGCAGCTCTTTAGAAAAATGTCCGTCCAATACATCTTCCATAAAAGCGGTTTTTTCCGTCAATGTGATTTCCGGGTTTTCTACAAAATCCTTTACTTGCGGGTTATTCCGCAGGATAGTTTTAAGGTCTTTAATTTCTTCAACTATCTTTGCGATGCTTTGGCCCTCCCGGGCAAAACTGACATAGGCCTCGGCGTATCTTTTAGCAAGTATCTTTTCTTTCATTTATGTTTTTTCAATCCGGTTCAGAAAACTTTCTACTATCTTTCTATCCCCGTCTTCAGTAATCTTCTCTTCAATTACATCCTCGGTAGCCTTAATAACCAAATCAATTATTTCGTCCTTAAGCGATTCTTTTACTTTGGATAATTCATATTTGGTATAGTTTCTGGCGTCTTCAATAATTTTCTGGGCTTCCTGATGCGCCTGTTTCTTGATTTCTACGGCCAGCTTCTCGCCTTCCCTGAGGGCGTCATCAATCCGGGATTTAGAGAGCTCATCAATTGATTTAAGCCTGGTTTCAAGCTCTTCCTGCAGCTTGGCTGCGGCAAGCTTGGTATCTTCTATCCTCTTAAACTCCGAAGCGATTGTTTCTTTGCGCCGGTCCAGGAGCCCAAGCAGTTTTTTCCAGACAAATATGCGCATCAGCAAAAGCAATACCAGAAAACTTACAGCCTGGGCCGTTATCTCATTGGCGCTAAGAAGCTTTAATAGTTCCATTTTTTAGATCTTGCCTGAAAGCACAAAGGCAAATACCAGCGCGTAAATTGTCAATGCTTCAATAAACGCGCAGCCGGTCGCCATTGCAATCAGAATCTTTGTTGAGGCCTCTGGCTGCCTTCCGGTAGCTTCCATTGCCGATGAAACTGCTTTTCCCAGGCCCAATGCCGAACCAAATGCGGCAATCGCAACCCCCAAAGGAAGCGATATTGCCAGTAATGACTTGTAATCCATGATTATTCCTCCTTTAAATGAGGCCATAACTTATGGAGCCCCAGGCGACATAAGTTATTAGGCCGAATTTACTCCGACGAACGTATTTTGTGAGTCGGAGCTACATTCTCCCCTTCGTGAGTTAATATTAGCGCAAAATAAATCGTGGTCAAAAGGCAAAATACCAGTGCCTGTACCGTTGCGGCAATTATCGCCAAAAGCATGCTAAAAATAATAAGCGGTATGCCTTGAAGCCCGAACCCGGCTAACACCGCCAATAGTACATCTTCTCCCCAGATATTGCTGCGAAGACGAAGCGAAAGCGTGAGCGGCCTGACAAGCTCGTTTACTACGTGCAGAAAAAACATAAGCAAAGGAAACACTATTGATAAGGCCATCCCTCCCCGGGGATTGCCCATCAGGTGGTCTAAGTAGCCTAAAAAACCCATTTCCTTTATTGCAGTATATTGCACATAAATAAATACGCACAGCGCCAGCGACAAAGTTGTAGACCAGCTGGAGGTCGGGGACTTTAATAAAGGTATAAGCCCGGACAGGTTCATCAAAAATATATATATAAAGAGCGTCCCGATAAACGGGGTATACCTGCGGCCGCAGGGGCCGAGTATCCCGCAAATAAATTCATCTAAAGCCCCGATTAAAAATTCAGCTGCATTCTGCAACCTGCCGGGTATCATCTTTGGCCGGCGCCCGGCAAAATACGCAATAATTGCCATGGCCGCAACTATCAGCAGCGAAAAAATCACATTTTCCCATAGTTTCAAAAATGGGGCCCATCCGGTATGTCCAAG
>JAKQWZ010000040.1 GCA_029561735.1 Candidatus Omnitrophota bacterium
GATTTAACACCTGCCCATCTCTAAATAACGCTGCTACTGCTGCAAAGTCTTTTACTCCGCGATAAGCCCTGTCTACAATCCGATAACCAAGCTGGCCTAATAACCGGTTATGGCCTGAATCCATCTTTAAAATTTCGTTTCGACCTGCTGCTTCTGCACGGAACTGGCCTACACCGGCAACGCCTGCCGCATGGCTATTTCCTCTTAACTCTGCCAACTCATGCGCCACAATTTCATTATGCGCATACTGACCAATTGCCTCTGCATCAGCCTCGGAAGAGCCGAAATCGTTAATCAACATCTGTGCTGTATTACGGTCGGTCTGAGATACCCAAATTTCCCGCCTGCCGTTGTTATAAGTAACATTAAATCCGGTAACTTTTCTACCTGTAGAATCAACACCAAAATCATCAGTATCAACCACTCTTACAGTTATACCGTCTTCTGTGGTATAGCTGGAAACTGTACGGGAACCTGCATAAGTATTATAAACCTGCCTACCGAACGCCTGACTGACTTCTCCCGTGCCCGAACCAAAAGCTATCGGAGCCTGCTGTGTAATCTGGCTCCTTAAACTAGCATCAAAGGCTAAACGGTCAACTAATGCATTGGTTACTACCGCATCTGCGGAGCTTAATAACGTAGAACTCAAACTTATTCCACCAACGCTTGCCACTGTTCCACCTTGCATAAGCTCTATTATTCCCTGAGGATCAAGCCTGTCTACTAGCACCTGTTTTGCTGCTACTGCCTCTAAAGGATCGCTTCCTGTAGCTATGGCTTCTAACTGCTGTATACCCGAAGGATTGACGCCATGAGCATCCGCAAGATTAAGTTTTCGCGCCTGTGAAGCAATAACATTAGACTCATTCTGGCCCAAAGTAAAATTCATTGGGGATCTGGTTTCCGGGTTGTTCACTGTTAAAACAGTGCCTAAAGGCAAGCCTTGCAACAAAGCAACATGACTCAAATTACTAAAATCAAAATTAGCAGGAAGCGCCGGAGCTGTTGCTGATGAGCCTGCCGGGAGTTTAATATCTCTTAATCCTCCTCCGTTTTTCAAGACATCGGCCAAATTGGCTTTAACTGAGACGTTTCCTTCCGGGCTGGTCATTTCCTGCAGTATTTCTGAAAGCTGCATTCTTTTCGCTAAAGGCAATGGTGTCATACCTAATATTATATTTATTGGCATATCGTTTATCTGCTCAACAACAACCTCTTCCCATGTACCATGTATTGCGCGCTGCAAAAATTGATACGGAGAGTTAGAGGCGTTTTTCAAAAATCCAAGAATACCCCTGCTATTGCCTATTCCTTTATTAGCTTCGCTGAATCGGAATAAAGATAACGACTCTTCCATTGCCTCGCCGGTTGCCCTGAACCAGTTTCCAAAATTACCCGGCTTAATATTAGTCAATATGCCCTGGACCGGCTCCATAAGAAAGGCCATAGCCAAAGTAAAACCAAATGTTGATTTCTCTGAATATCTGATAAAATCTTTTATACCTCTGATCTTTGCGCCTTCTGCATCAGCCTGGAACCTGCCTAAATCACCTAACGCTGCAGGCGTAAGCATTCCTCTTTTAATTTGGCTATTAATATAGCTTATTGATTTTGCAAAAGCTTCATCAGAGCTTAAATCCAGCTGTCCTCTGTTAAAATTAGGGTTGTTAATGAAATCTTCCCGGGTTGAAACTATATGCATTACTCCGCCCCAAAGAGAGGTACGCACTATTGCACCTATTGCACTTATCTTACTGAATAACCCTGCTTTAGAATGTAATATTTCTGCGTATTTTCTGTACTTGATCGGGCTTATGGTCTCATCCCAAGACATACCTAAAGTCTGGCCTAAGGCTAATTTGTAAAGATCGTTGTTTGTCCCGGGCATTAAATACCTTTGAGTGATTAAGCCCGTGCCTTCCATGGCTCCCTGTAAGGTGGCCATAATTGCATAAATAGAAATAAAATTACGGGCCTTGTGTAAACCAAAATTAACCAGTCCGGATCCGACTTTAACAGGCAGAGATAATACAGAAGCCTTACCGGACAAGTTCGGTAAATATTTCCCAGCCCATGAATAGCCGTTTGCAAAAGGAATGCTAAAGCCTTTGTTCAGTCCGTTTTTTATTCCTTTTATAACACCGAGCGAGCCTTCAGAATATTTTTCAATAGCCGCAGCCCTTATTGCCTTACCTAATATCCAGGATGCGCCAACAACAGAATAGAACGGCAATTCGGCTTTTATCTGTAACGGCTGGCCTTTTTCATCGCGATAAGAAACGGATGAGTAGGTTGAGAAAAGATGCGGGGTAGAATCATCAATATAATTTAACCGGCTGTAATTTCCGTTATTTAACAGATATTTTAAACCTGGGGTTGCTGCTAAATGGTCTATAGCTGCAAACCTCATGCCTATAAACGGGGACTTAGTAACTCCTGAAACACCCCTTAAAAATACACCTCTATTAAAAGAACCCGCAGTTCTAGCTAATAAACCTTCGGTATCTCTAACATGAGCCAAACCATTACTAATGGTTGACTTTACCCATCCTATTTCTCTGGCTAGGGCTATGCCTCTTAACCCTCCCTGCCCGATTAAAAATATACCTGCGTTGGAAAGAATATTTCCGGTAATTTTCCAATCCGTGTTATTCCTTAAGTAATTGCCGGCCCCATATGCACCAGAGCCAACAGCTATTTCGCCTGCCGACCAACCCCATCTAAACGCTGCTGACTTTCCGGCCAACCATGAAGTTACAGGATTAATCCTTGCAACAGCTGTAGAGCCTATACCTGTAAGGGCATTTGCTCCGCTCAATAATACACCTGCGCCATATCCGGAACGTAAAGATACGCCTGCAGCCGAAACTGGATCCCAATATTGGCTATGACCTTGATTAGAGCCGCCTAATTTATCAGATAGGTACTGCCCAAAAGCAACATTACCAATAGCTGTTGCCGCCCCCCACTTAGGTATATAAGTAGAAGCTGCTGCCGAAAGAACTCCCCTACCACTAACACCGGTTAACTCACGCACTAAAGCTGCTTCATTAGCCAAAGTGTATCTCAAGCCCTTATCAGCTATCATCCTTAATGCCGCGCTACCGGTTAATCTGCCTTCTCCGGCAACAGGTAATAATAAGCTCTTTGTTCCGCTTAATGCATTCAAGCCTACAGCTTTTAATTCAGCGGTTAAAGCACCTTGGCCTGCAGCTCTTATTAAGCTGGTGGTTATTTGCTGGGCTGCTGTCACGCCTTTAATTATGCCTGCGCCGGCAACAACAAGAGTAGAAGCTGCGCCAACAGAGAATAATCCCAATTGCCAGTCACTAGCATGCGCTATTTCATCAGTAGTTGGAGTTAATAATAAACGCGGATGTTTAACCATTGTAAGAAGATACTGGCCAGCATTTGATATAGGAGAATTTTGGTTGCTTGCTCTATTACTATAGATATGTGCAACTTTTTGGGTCAAATCAAGAACAGTAGAGGCAAGTTCCGGGCTTCTTTCTACTGCAGACCATGCTGTTTCAAGGTTTTCCGAATTATATTTACCCCATAAAGGCAATTTAGCAAAGGCCAACTTTGTCAAATACGGGCCTATTAAATAATCACTCCATTGTTCGCCGAACCTGACATCAATAGATGTATTTCTAAAAGACCCGGTTGATTTAAATATATCAACTAATGATTTTCCGGGTTCTGTTCTATCAAGCCCATCATATCCTGCGGCTGTCCTCCATCCTCCAGCAAACTTAAGCGCCTGCTCTGTTGTCCCATAAATATTCCAGGCATTAGAAACTACGCTATCAACTTCAGGAATTCTTGAGCTGGCTAATCCGGCATAAGCCATAATATTTCCATTTATACTGCGGAAATAGGTGCGCTCCTGAGCTAAGCCTAAAATTGTATACTTTACTCTTACTCCTCCTGTATACTGCTGATTCTCATCAAAATATTCCTTGCCTGCTAATAAATTGCTGCCATTGTAGGTATTACGCAAACTATGGCCACCGGGCAGAGCAATATATTCATATCTGGCTACCATCGCGCCTTTAACATCAAAAGCTTTGGTTAATCTGCCCTTGTTATCAAAAATATAATTATGCACAGTCATATTATTGCCGCTTACAGGATCGTTAATTTCTATACCCTTTGCGCTATATACCTTAATCATGCCGCCCGGTAAACGGTCAAAGCTATAAACCAGTTTATTAGTACTATTATCGTAAATCCTCTTAAATTCCCCGTTTGCATTAGGCGCCCCTCTTTGTCCAGCTTCCAAATGCATTGCTCCTGCCGCCAACTGAATA
>JAKQWZ010000043.1 GCA_029561735.1 Candidatus Omnitrophota bacterium
GAAGACCCAGAAGGACTACTACCTCAACGAGCAGATGCGCGCCATCCAGAAGGAGATGGGCGAGAAGGACGATTTCTCCAGCGAGATCGAAGAGCTCGAGAAGCGCATGAAGGGCAAGAAGCTCTCCGAGGAGGCCCAGAAGAAAGTCAAGCACGAGATCAAGAAGCTCAAGATGATGTCTCCCATGTCGGCGGAGGCCACGGTCGTGCGCAACTACATCGACTGGCTGCTCGACATGCCCTGGCAGGAGAAGACGGAGAACAAGCACACCCTGAAGGAGTCCGAGGCGATTCTCGAAGAGGATCATTACGGGCTCAAAAAAGCAAGGGAGCTTATGTCATATATTGAAGACGCCGCTGACAGGATAAGGCGGAGTAAAAATGGGGTTTTTGGGGGGCTTCTGCGCAGGGAACTTGAAAAAATAGCGTGGCACGGCCTGGAAGTAATGTCATTGTATTTTAAAATTGCCTCTGATTTCAGGGATATAAGGAAAAAATACGGCAAAAAGTCCGCTTTCAGCGAGCAGATGCAGGGGATAAAAATACTAAGGCAGAGCTGCGTAAAACGCATTACTTCCGAGGAAATAGGAATGGATGAGGCCGCGTGCGTGGCCATATCCGATGATGAAAAAACAAGGATAGAGAACCACTTTGAAGAATCCGGAATTTTTTATTTCAGGGAAAACGGAGCGGTTTATCCGGGCGGGCAGGGCAGTGTAAGGGGCAAAAAGATATTCATGTTTGCCGATTTAAGAAATTCCACGGAAACCACCATGAAGCTTACCAAGGACACGGCTTCTTTTCTTACGCCGTACCTGAATACGGTTTACAGGATTTCAAAGGAAAATGCCGGCACTGAAATTTACTTTGCCGGGGACGGCTACGCGGCGCATTTTCAGAAAGCGTCCGAATGCGTGCGCGCGGCAGGCATTATTCACAGGGAGTACACAAAACTGCGCAAAGACGCGGAGATTAAGGCCGCGGAGAAATCCAAGGAGATTTTCAGGGAGCTGCTAAGGCTTGGCGCAATTTCAAAGGATAAAAAACCGGCAGTTCTGGGAAAAATTGACCCTTCCCTGCCTGACCATATAAAAGAAGCATTAAACGGCTTAAGAAACCCCAATGTCAATCTGGATGAGCTTGTAACGAAGATTGCGGAAGAAAATTCAATGCCCAAGGTGGAAATAGGAATAGGCGTGACCGAAGGCGAGCTGTTTTTTGCGGTCATCGGCGAGGAACAGGTAAGGTTTAACATTGTCCTGTCACCAAGCTTAACCCAGGCGGCAAGGCTGTCCGGAAGCAATAATGACGTGAAGAAATACCTTGAAAAACTTTACGGGTTAAAAAATATCCCGCGCAGGGTTTACGTGCAGGACCGCAAACTTTTTAACCAGGGTATAGTGATAACAAATGAAATTTATAACGCGCTAAGGCGCGATTCGGAAGTGGATATAATACCCAAAGAAAAACTGGACCTGTCTTACGATATTCATTATTACTATGACGGGGTGCTTAACAGGTATGTCTGCATGTCAAAACTGGAACAGGGCGTGGCATTAAAAGGCATTGAAAAAGACGTTGAGGTTTTTGAAGTGTTCGCGTCCGGTTCGCAGGTGGATGCCTTTGTCAATAACTGGATAAACGAGCAGAAAAAGAAGGGGTAACTTTAAAACAGCATATTAAGCTATAGGCAGATAAGCTATAGCGGAAAGGAAACGGCCGGGCGGTTTGAATGGTT
>JAKQWZ010000046.1 GCA_029561735.1 Candidatus Omnitrophota bacterium
TGTAATGATGCCGCTTTCGCGTAAATTGCTATCCGTAAAAAGGATCACCTCTTTCGACTTTTCATTGTTTAATCCGTTAATTAAATCGATAACGTACCTTCCGGCGCCTGTGTTCTTATTGGACAAAACTAAACCGTTAACCGCTATTCTCATGTTTGTTTTAAGAATAATACCCGGGTTATTATTCTATTAAACCACAGGTAGGCCCTGTTGCGCACGATTTTTCGTTTTAGGGCAACAGCCAGAGAAACTAATTTCTCATTTCCGGATAAAAAACGGCATAAACTGACCATCAGCGGATTGTAACCGCAAGCCACAAGTTTTTTCTTAAATAGCAGCCATGCCTCCTGTATATCTATTAGCGAAGCAACATGGATAATCGTATACCATGGATGCTCCCGGGTCATAACTTTTAAAAATACCCTGCGGGCTGCCTTATCATTGCCAAGAAAAATATCCGCCAAGCGCAAATACCCGTCAAAATCAAGCAGGAACCTCTTAACCAGCCCGGCAGATCCGGAAAAGCTTTCATTATCACCACGGCATAAAAGCAACGGCTCTCTAATGTATTTAAGCCTGCATTTGTGGCTACGAAAAGAAAAAAGCGAAGCCGCCAAAGCATATGCGGACCCGTCAAAACTATCCTGGAACCCCGCGCGATTCCACGCCCGGCGAAGTAAAATGATTGAACTCATATAACTAAAAATTGCTCCCAGAGAGTTTGCCAAACGGCAATATAAAATAAGATCTTTCCTGTCGCAAAAGTCAAAAATACGATCATTGGCTCTCCTGGACAGCCAGAAACGGTCCTTTAACGGGCGCAGGCTTAAATCGCAGTTGGTAGCATTACAAAGGAATATTTCGCATCCCAAACCCGTTTCTTTTAGAATCCTATCTACTGCTCCGGGGCAAAGCACATCATCATCTGAAAGCATCCAGCAGTATTCCCCCCGGGCCAATTCAATACTTTTGGCCATATCCCTGTCTACTCCGCGTTTCTTCTCGCCCCGGAAATATACTAAGTTAGGGAATTGTTGCTGGTATTGACGGATAACCTCTGCAGTGTTATCGGTAGACGCCCCATCAACAACTACAATCTCAATACGCTCATCAGCCTGAGAAATAATACTCCTTAATGCCTCACCGATAAAAACGGCTCGGTTATAAGTAGGAATGCAAAAAGACAGAATTATATCTTTGCCGGCGCCTGTCATACTAGCTCCAAAATCGGTAGCGGGAACAATAGCCTTCCCCCTCCCGCCAAATACGACTTTTCCCTTTTGATAATGTTATCCCGGAAATGCCAGGGCAAGACCATAAAACAATCCGGGCGCATCTGCCTTGTCTCTTCCTCCGAAATAATCGGTATGCCGCTACCCGGAGTAAAACAACCGAATTTATCCGGATTAACCTCAGCAATATACGGGATATCATCTTCCGTGATGCCGCAATATTGTAAAATTACATTACCCTTAGTTGAAGCACCGTAACCGAATATTTTCTTCTTTGCAATTTTGAACTCACGTATAGAACTAAGCAACTTTTCACGATGTTCGGCTACTCTCGCCCTGAACCGTTCAAAAGGGACTAAGGTATGCAAACCAATGCTCATTTCATTTTCTAAGGCAGACTGAACTACCTGCGCGTTCTGTCTATAGTGAGATTTTTCTTTGGCAACCGCGACAGAAAAACTTCCGCCGTTGACGTTATTAAACTCAATGCCGATAATCTTAAATCCGGCATTATCCGTTATCCATTTTATCTGCTTAAGGCCGTAATATTCCAGATGTTCGTGGCAAACGGTATCATAGGAATTCATTTCCAGCATTGCCGGTAAATAGCTCTGTTCAAAAAGCCAGATACCTTCATCATCCAAAACCTCTTTTACCTGAAGCGCAAAATCCAGTGGAGATTCAAGGTCATAGAACATGGCAATAGAGGTTACGGCTTTGGCTTTTCGGCCGTTAAAATTTGCTTTCACGCACTCTGCCGAAAAATAATCGGCAACCAACGTAATGTTCCCGGGGTAATACTCCTTGAATTTTGCGCCCGAAGGGTCAACCCCTGCAAGCAATAGGCCATCTGTAATGTAAGACTTTAAAAGCGTGCCATCATTACTGCCGATATCAATAACTAAATCACCTTTATGTAATTTAGCCAGGGACTCAATGGTTTTTGCCTTTTTATTCAGATGCTCGACCATTGATTGGTTCAGGCCCGAACGGTAACCGTAATTATCGCCGTACATCTCGGTATGCCTGTAGGAATGCCCTAATTGCACCAGCCCGCAATTTTGCGAATTATTTTTCTCCAGGCACTTTACCAGCTCTAAAGGCCCGCTGGTTAATGAATGCAACCTGGTTTTCGGGAAAACCCC
>JAKQWZ010000051.1 GCA_029561735.1 Candidatus Omnitrophota bacterium
GCCTCAAAGCTCGGTATTGATAATTTTATAGCAATTATGGATCATAATGACCTGCAGGGTTACGGCAGGCCAACTCAGATATGCCATTTTGAGCCGATACTGGATAAGTGGAGGGCATTCGGCTGGGACGCCCGCCGTGTAGACGGGCACGATTTTTCTTCGATAATTTCTGCTTTTAATTCTCCCAACAGGTCAAAACCAAAAATTATAATTGCCGATACCTGTAAAGGTAAAGGCGTGACTTTTATGGAAGACCAGATGAAGTGGCACTATTTTATTGTGACCGAAGAATTGAAAAAAAAGGCATTAGAGTGCCTCTGTAAAAATATATGAGAAGTTCTGTTATAAGTAGAATCAACATAGCTGCAAAAAACCGGGATGATATCTTTTTGATAACCGGTGACGCAGGCTTCGGTGTTCTGGATGCATATCAGAAGGAATTTCCGGGACGCTTTTTAAACCTCGGTATAGCTGAACAGAATACAGTCAGTTTTGCCAGCGGGCTGGCTTTAACAGGTTATAAAGTCTTTATATATAATATCGTTCCTTTTGTATTATTCAGGTGTTTTGAGCAGGTGCGTAATGACATCTGCTACCAAAATCTGCCCGTTACGTTGATAGGTATCGGCAGCGGAGTTACTTATGCGCCACAGGGTGTGACGCACTATTCCGTAGAAGATATCGCAATAGCCAGGACACTACCCAATCTTGTCATCCTTTCTCCCGGCGATCCTTACGAAGCAGAGCTTTGCGCTGAATACGCGATCAATTCTAAACGCCCGGTTTATATCAGGATTGCAAAAAGCGGTGAGGCTAAAATTCATTGCCGCAGGCCCCTGTCCATAACTAAACCAATAACCATTAATAAAGAGGGAGAGGTCGCTGTATTATTTCACGGCTCGGTAGCAATTGAAGCCTATAATGCCGTCCAAGAGCTGAATAAAAAAATTAAGCTAATTTCCGTGCCGATGCTCAACCCGGTTGACTTCAGGGCATTAAAGCAGGAATTAAGAGGAGCTCATACCGTTGTCACTGTTGAGGAGCATTTTGTTGACGGCGGGCTGGGCTCGATTATAGCCGAATGGATTATTAAAGAAAAAACGGGGTTGAAGCTGATAAAATTGGGTATCAGGAATGAATTTATACACGCGGTTAAGAATAATGCGGGAATGAGGCAGGAATACGGTATTTCTGCACAGGCAATCAAGAATATTTTATTAAAGGCCTGCAGGCATGCGTAAAACAGTACTGATATTAGGGTCAACCGGGAAAATGGGTAGTGCGTTAAGCTCAGTCTTGCCTAAAAAATACAAGGTAATCGGCAAAAACAGCAATGATTTTAACGCGGATGATTTTAATTCGGTAGAACATTTAATAAAGAGGAGCAAGCCGGATATAGTCGTCAATGCTGCGGCTTTCTTGGGGATTGACCCCTGTGAAAACGACCCTCAAAAGGCTTTTCTTGTGAATACCCTTTACCCGAAATTTTTGGCGCAATTATCTAATAAAATCGGCTTCATTCTGGTTCATTTCAGCACTGATGCGGTCTTCAGCGATCGTAAAAGCGGATTTTATACAGAAAGTGACCGGCCGATACCGCTTAATATTTACGGATTTACAAAATTCGGCGGCGATTGTTTTATCCAGTCGATCGCCGCAAAATATTATATTTTTAGAATACCGGTATTATTTGGCATATCGGCAAAG
>JAKQWZ010000063.1 GCA_029561735.1 Candidatus Omnitrophota bacterium
TTTCAAAACATTTTCCATCCTGTCCCGCACCAAATCACTGAATTCCGTTGCACACCTTTTAGGCACGTCAAAGACCAATTCATCATGGATCTGCATTATAATTGCAACAGGCAGCTTTTTGCTGGTGATATCATTATGGATCTTAACCATGGCTAATTTTATCAGGTCGCTGGCTGAACCTTGTATCGGGGTATTAACCGCCTGCCTTTCGGCAAACTGCCTTATGCCCTGATTTTTATTATTTATTTCCGGAATATACCGGCGCCTGCCCAGTATCGTCGTTACAAACCCGTCTTTGCGCGCGCGGGCAATGCTTGTTTCAATAAAACTTTTCACTCCTGAGTAACGGGTAAAATAAGCATCAATAAAGACCTGTGCCTCTTCATTAGGGATATCCAAATCGCGCGACAAACCATAAGCAGTAAGCCCGTAAACTATGCCGAAATTAACCCGCTTGGCCATTTCGCGCATCTGTCCGGTGACTTCGCTTTCATTTACATTGTAGATTAAAGCCGCTGTGGCCTTATGTATATCCTTGCCTTCTTTAAAGGCCCGGATAAGGTTGCTGTCTGCGGATAAATGGGCCAAAATCCTCAATTCCACTTGAGAATAATCACAGGCCAAAAGGCAATTGTCCGCAGAAGATGCAATTATGGCCTGCCTGATCTTTGAACCGATATCGGTCCTAACCGGAAGATTTTGCAGATTAGGATTACTTGAACTTAATCTGCCGGTCTCCGTGCCGGTTTGGTTAAAAGAAGCGTGTATCCTGTTGGTTTTAGCCTCTACCATTGCCGGTAAGGCATCAACATAGGTCGATTTTAATTTAGTCAGCTGCCGGTACTCCAAAAGCATTGCCGGAAGCTTATGATTAGCGCTTAGCTGGCGAAGGACCTCTTCATCAGTTGAAGGACCTGTTTTGCTGCGCTTAATAACCGGAAGATTAAGCCTTACGAATAAAATCTCGCGCAATTGTTTCGGAGAATTAATATTAAACTGCGAGCCGCTTATATCATAAATATTTTCAATAAGTTTAATCAGGCGTTTTTCCAACTCCTGCGATAAGCTGTGAAGTAATTCTGTATCCAGTTTTATGCCGTTTAACTGCATCTGCGCAAGAACACCGACCAGCGGCATCTCAGTGCTCTCAAACAATTCCCAAAGAGATTTATCGCGCAATTCGCTTTCTAACTTTGGAACTAATTCGGCAATCAAACTGCATGCCTGAGCCGGATCCATCATATCAGCAAGCCTTTTATTCTGAAAATCCCAGGCTAATTCGCTTAACGAGTATCCGGAACGCGAAGGGTTCAAAAGATAAGCGGCTATCATGGTATCAAAATAAATGCCGTTAAGTTCAACGCCGTCGTTAAAAAGCGCGATCTTTAAACTCTTCAGGTCATGCCCGGCTTTGCTTATCTTGTTATCGCTCAATGCTTTTCTTATATGCTGTCCGGGTTCATTTACGCGAAATAACTTTCCATTGCTGCAATAAACAATATTCTTGAGGGACTGCCCGCTTAAGATCAGAACCCCTTTTTCCGGGATCAACCCGGCAATTTCTGAATCGGACACACTGCAAGGTTCTGCGCTTTGCACGGTTTCCTCCCCCTGCCCGCTCAAGCCGGATAAAAACTTCTTAAACTCAAGCTGTTTGAACAGCTTGAATAATTCCTTATAGTCGGGTTTGCCGGCTTCCAGTCTTTCAATATTAAATTCAATATCCAGATCATTGCTTAATCCGGCTAATTCCCGGTTTAGCTTTATCTGGGCCATATTCTCTTTTATCGCATTCCTGGCCTTTTCCTGTTTTATTTCATCAATATTTTTAAGCAGACTTGAGATACTCTTATGCTCTTTTATCAATTCTACGGCGGTTTTCTCGCCGATATCTTTTATCTTGGGTATATTATCAGAAGCATCGCCTTTAAGCGCGATCAAATCCGGAATTGAAGCCGGCTCCACCCCGAAACGCTCCCTTACCAAATCCGCGTCATAAAACAGGTCGCCGTCTTTATGAGGGCATAATACCCGGATTTTTTCATTGACTAACTGCAGCATATCTTTATCCGAACTGACTATAGTCACGTTAAAATCGTGCTCTGTTGCCTTTTTTGAAAGCGTGGCGATAACATCATCGGCCTCAAAACCCTCCATTTCATATAAAGGAATTCGATAAGCGGAGATAATTTCTTTTATAATAGACATCTGGCTGACCAGATCCTCCGGCATGGGCGGCCGTTGCGCCTTATATTCGGCGAATTTCTCCTGCCTTTGGGTCTTACGGGAAACATCAAAACAAACTGCCAGGTACCGGGGGGACTGTTCCTTAATCAATTTATTCAGCATGTTCACAAAACCGAACACGGCATTGGTCGGCTGGCCGCCGGAAGTAGTAAAGCCCCTTATTGCGTAGAATGCCCTATAACAGAATGCCGTGGCATCTATCAGATATAAATTTTTATTTTTCATTAAAATCAATCATGGAAATTTTATCTATGGGGAGGAAAATTTATTTTGAGGTGTTTTTTCCTGCAAGCATCTTTTGGTGAATTTCGCTGATATAGCTTTCAATCTCTGAGCTGTCCGGCGGATTCATCTGCAACGCTTCCATGGCTTCCTTAAGGGCCATGGTGTAATTTTGCTGTTTATAATAAGCCTTGGATTTCTTATAGTGTTCCTGGCAGGTAGTCGGTGTCCCGTCTTTTTTAGTTACGGCTTTTTGCACAGTAACATCCTTGACCAAATTTACTACTTCTTTTTCCTTATTATATACCGGGACCTGCCCCAAGACCATCTGGATATCCCTGTAGCGGGCAAGGGCTTTTTGCGTCCACGGGTCGCTTAGCGAGCCCAGATCAGCCCTTTTTTTCCAGTATTGCGCGGCAGCAGCGAGATTGCGCTGATTTTCATAAAGAATAGCCAGGTTGGAATACGGGCTTAAAAACTCCGGGTCTATTTTGATTGCCTGTAAATAATTCTGCTCGGCCCTGGCAACATCATTATTGGCTTCATAAACTATTCCCAAGTCATTAAAAACAACCGCATATCCGGGGTCATATTGTGCGGCCTTGGAATAGAAATCCATTGCCGTGACCAAATCGCCTCTATTCTGGGCATCAAGGCCCTGCTGCCTGTAATCGCGGGCCATTGCCTGCGTAGTGCTAAGCTCTTCCTTTTTCTCGGTTTTCTTCTTAACGTTTCCGGCAGTTGAAGGGCCTTCGTCTCTTCCCTCAATAATTACAGTCCCTTTCTTGGTTTCAGGAATACTGCTATTCTGAACATACCCCTGATTGCCGCTAATGCCTTTGGGGCCCTGGGCAAAAGAAAAGACGTAAGTGCTTAGAGTTAAGATTGTTACAATGATAAATTTAATGAATAAATCGGTAGGCATATCTTTGTTTTAATTATACACTTTTCGCCCTGCTCGTCAAGAAAAATATCAACTAAATCAACGGCTCCAAACCCAGCGCAGGATGCCGGGATTTTTCCAAGAATACAGCCAGCTCTTCCGAGCTCGTAGCTATTGTTTCATCGGCGATTTTATCCAGCAAGTCCGGGGCTCCGATTTCCTGCGCTCTTGCCTTAAGCTTATCCGCTAAAAGTTCTTTTAACTCTTTAGGCATCCAGACCAGCCTTTTTAATCCGCCTTCAGCTGCGATAAACTTTTTACTCACTATATAAAGCTTGCCCACGCCTAAAAATCCCGGGGTCTGCACTCCGCCGCCGACAGAACCGGCCAGAGTAGTAAAAGACATTCCGCAGGGAGTCATCCCGGTATAATCACGGTGCACGACCATAACGCCGTTTACCTCGGGAATTATCGCCAGAATACACTCAAAACACCCGCAGGAAGTCTGCGGAAAATTCATCAATGAATACATGCTCACCCTGTCAACGGTTTTATTGGATTTATTATAAACAAAATCATTTATATTTTTCCACTCCCCGACTTTTGCATCCAGCACTGCGCCTTTTTCAATTGGCTGGTTCGGCCCGGTAGGAGTAATCTCATAAGAAGCTTTTCCGTCAAGCCAGGAATAAGCTCCGCAAAGCCCAAGCCTTTCAGGAGTAATAACGCAGACATGGTTAGGCGCAAACGATTGGCATAAAAGGCAGGAATAAAAAGTATCCACGCTCTCATCGGTCATACCCCCTAAACGCTGGTCGCGCTCATCATAAACTTTTTTCGCACTTGCTAATAATCTTTCCACATCAGCCTGGCCGGTGTAAAGCTTTACCTGCACCTTATCAACTATCGCGCTATATTCCTGATGCAGCATAGCGTGTAAAATTACCCCTATATGCTTTAAACGAAAACCTTTATTATACGCATCCAGAGAAATCCGGACCCAATTCATATCGCGTTGCCCGATATGCATGATACCCATAGCGTAATTGACAAAGCGGTGGATCTGCCGCTCAAGAATCGGCTCAAAATCTTTCTGCATTTTTCTGCCGGCCACCTCCACCATTATCGCCAAAGGCATAGACTTCTTATTGCCTTCTAATTTATCTATATCGGATCCGATAATCTGGATGGCGCCGTCTTCAACTTCATTCAAATTTTTTGTAGTCAAATACTCAAAAGCCAAACCGCCTTTGCCGCCAAACTCCACATAAAGCTGTTCGCGCCTGACCCGCTCGCCTTCAAATGCAGCTGAAAAAGGGACTGGAATAGCAATATCAGCCACTTTTACTTTTAAGCCTCTGGCCTCTATGCATTTTCCCGCTATTTTTTTATAATCCTTTTCAACGGCTAAAGCTTCGTATAAAGTAGTATCTATCTTGGGCAGTTGCGGGACTTCCAAATCGGTTATAATCGGAAAACCAAGCGCCAAAGCGCCCAGCCCGGTTGCCACCAGCACTTCATCCACGTGGCTTAAAAGCACAACAAAAGCCGGCACCTTGTATTTTGTATAATCCAGGATTTCCTTCCATTGCCCGCTTTTAAAACCGCCGAATGTAAGCGGGGCCCTTACCGCAAAATTTACCGCATATATTGCGCTTAAATAATCGTCGCCTAAAGGCACGATATAATTTTCCAGCCCCATACCGATCTTTTTATTTTCCAGCTGCCTGCGCAGGGTCAAGCCATTGATATTTCCGGCCAGCAGGCTGACAATGCTTCTGCTTTGAAAATCCCTGATTAATTGCACTGCCGAATCTTCATCTTTAGCCGGGCCCAAAATAACTGCAATTCCGGCTATCCTACCGTCGACTAACTGAATTCCCAATGAACGCAGCAGCGTATCGGAAAGAAATCCGGCGGTGTCTTTTTGCGGGTGCGTTTTTGCCAATATATTCAACGCAGCCAGAATCTCCTCGCAGATCAAAGCAGCTATGCCTTTATTTAATACGCCGCCTAAAGCCTCTATTTTCATGCCATTAGCAGCAGCTAAATTCTTATCCAGTTTTTCGGCTTCAGCCAGGACCTTAGCGCAATCGTCAAGAGTCTTTACCTCTATCTTTAAAAGAGCGTTTATCAGGGGAAAAAAATAATTTGTTTGGCCAAACGACACTTCAAACCCGGGGCCTTTTTCTTTTATTGCTTTGTTAATCTGTTCTTTGGTAGCCTGAAGTAAAGCCTGCGACCCTTTTGTCCCCAGTTGCACTAAGACTTCTGACATATTTTTTCTCCTTGGGCAGCAAGCCCATACCGGCCTATCATTTAAGGCCGGGTGTTGGGCAGCAAGCCCACGCCAAACTATCATTTAAGTTTGGGCGCTTCTTCTATCATTCCTATAAGATTAGTCCCGATAATCCAGCCTTCCCTTGATGCGTCAATCCAGTCTTTCTCCTGATTGCCGGAATTAAGATTAACCGCCACTGCTCCGCAGGCAAAGATATTATCAATATTTGTTTTCATACTCTCATCAACAACGATAAACCCGTTTTTTGTGCGCACAATATCTGTTTCTTTGAGAAAATCGCTTGAGGGGAAATTCTGCGAAGCAAATATTATCATAGAAGTTCCGATCACTTTGCCGTTAGAAAGTTTCAGGGCTTTAAGTTCAGGCCCTTCGCCGATTATTTCAACCGGCTGCGCATCGCTGATTACCTCCAGCCTCTCATGCTGCATAGGCTCAACGCAGGTGCCGGATATTATGGCTTTGACTTCCTTGCCTTTATCCAGCAAAACCTTGGCTAATTTAAAACAGGATTCCGCTTTGCCAACGCAGCAGGCCAGATTAACCACCAGCAATTTTTCGATTATCGCTTTAGCCTCTTCCAACCCCGAGTATGCCACTACCCCGTCCTTTGAAGTACCGGGGAGCTCGGGAAGTTCAGGCTCAAGGCCGCTGGCAATAATTAAAAAATCATAATCAATCTTGGTATTATCTTTTAAAACTACTCTTTGCTTCTTGGCATCAACGCGGGCTACTTCCACGCCTGCCTTGTATGTTATCTTTTCTACGCTATAGTAATCTTTGGGGACAATGTAAAGCGAATGCTCCGGTATCTTACCGGCAATATACTCTAATAGATTATCCCTCCTGTAGGGAAGGAATTTATCTTTGGAAACCACGGTTATTTCATTGCCCGCAGACAATTTTGCAAGAGTATCCGTACAGCTGAACCCTGCGGCAGAATTACCGATAATGACTATTTTTGGCATATTTTATAACCCCGAGGCATCTAAAAGGCGCGGCACGAACCTGTTCCATCCGATAGGCATAATATGAATGCCCTGGCACATTGGTTTTAATTCTTTGATCAGCCGCGAGCCAATATCCACTGACTGGGCAGTTTTATCTTTTGCATCTTCCATTTCTTTGATCAGATTATCCGGGACAAAAATACCAGCCACATTCTTATTCATAAATTTTGCCATACCTGCGCTTTTTAAAAGCACAATCCCGGCCAAAACTTTAGTTTTCAGGTGCCTGGTCTTGTTTAAAAAATTCTCAAATACTTTTACGTCGTAAATAGCCTGGGTCTGAAAAAACTGCGCGCCGGCTTCAATTTTTTTCTCCATCTTGATAATCTGCGGTTCAAGCGGATCTGCTCCGGGGTTTACCACCGCGCCTAAACAGAATTTAGGCAGCGGGCCCTCAAGTTTATTCCCGTTCATATCAGTCCCCTGCTGTAATTGAGAAGCGACCTGCAGCAATTGCACTGAATCCAGGTCAAATACCGGTTTTGCCTGAGGATGGTCTCCGAGAGTTGTATGATCTCCGGTCAGAAGTAGCATATTTTCTATACCAAAGGCTGCGGCTGACAATATATCCGACTGAAGCGCCAGCCTGTTCCTGTCGCGGCAGGTCAATTGAAACACCGGCTCAAAACCTTTTTGCTTGAGTATCGCGCTCACCGCCAAAGAACCCAGACGCATTACCGATGACTGAATATCAGTCACATTTATTGCATCAACCCTGTTACGAATAACCTCGGCTTCTTCAAGCAAATGCGTTATATCAATGCCTTTAGGCGGGCCGACTTCAGAAGTAACTATAAAATTCCCGGCACCTAATTTTTCTCTAAAGTTCATAGTTTTTTGCGGATCCCCAGAACTAAAAAATATTATAACTGCGCCTTCGTTGCTTCGACCAGGTTACGCATGAGCATGGTCACGGTAAGGGGGCCGACGCCGCCGGGGACCGGAGTAATGAATGAAGCGCGTTTCTCCGCTGCTTCAAACTCCACGTCTCCGACTATTCTTTCCGCCACTCTGTTTATTCCGACATCTATGACTATTGCGCCAACTTTCACCCATTCGCCTTTGATCAATCCGGCCCTGCCTACTGCCACAATCAAAACTTCGGCTTTTTTCACATGCTCTTCAAGTTTCCCTGCCTTTGATGTGCCTATATGACAAACAGTAACTGTGGCAAATTTATCCAATAATAACAGCGTAACCGGTTTTCCCACTATTTCGCTGTGCCCCACTACAACTACTTCTTTACCGTACAGGTCAACGCCGCTTTCTTTTAATAATTCCATTACCGCAGCTGCAGTGCAAGGCAGGATCTGCGCCTGGCCGAATACAATCCTGCCGAAATTCTGCGGATTCATGCCTTCAATATCCTTTCCCGGGCTGATATGCCTGCTGATATTCTTATAATCTATCGCTGCTGGCAATGGCATCTGAATGATAATTCCGTTTACCGAATTATCGGCATTAAGTTTATTTACAAAATCAATCAATGACTTCTCATCGGTCTCATTGCCTAAAGAATGCAGCTGATATACAATACCTAAACCTTCAGCGGTCTTTTTCTGGGATTTGACATAGGCCTGCGCTCCGGCATTGTCTCCAACCAGAATGCTTGCAAGAACCGGCGGCTTGGGCATCGCCGATACCTGTTTTTTTAATTCTTCTTTAATCTTTTCCGCTACCGGCTTACCCTCTAATAATTTTGCCAACTTGCTCCTCCGTAGTTTTCCTTATCCTTTTAATGGTCTTTTGTTTCGCATCCAATTCACGCCTGATTTTACCGGCTAATGATTTATCGTTAATAAATTTCAGGTTTATCGCCACATTAAAATAGCCGCAAGCAAAAGCGCTTTCCAGCATAATTGCAGCTACCGCAACATCGCTTATCAGGTTTGTATTGCCTTTCTTTATCAGGGGCAAGCAGAGTTTTACGCCTTCCAAACAGAGGCGGCAAAGCATAAAAGGCACCTCCATAGCTTTGCGGGGATCCCTGCTCTGGTAAGCCTTTACATCCAGATCAACCATGCTTAAAAAATCATTCCTTAATTTGTCTGACTTCTTTAAGATATTATTTATTTCTGCTTCATATTTGGCATATTTAGGTTTACCGGTTGTAAAATTAGCTACCATGCTTATCAACGACACACCCAACGCCGCATTCAGAGCAGCTGCGGAACCTCCGCCCGGGGCGGGCTTTTTGGCGGCTAAATCTTCAATATAGTTTCTAAGGCTGGAGCTTGCGTACATTTTATTCCTCTATGCTAAAGGCATTTTTAAATATCTCTATTTCCGGCTCAAGCCCGCCTTGGGGCAAGATAACCGAAACAACGTCAAATCTTGCGCTTTGCTCTGATAAATTCTTCTCTTTCAGGAATTCCGCTGCCAACCTGGTCAACTGCCTCTGTTTCCGGCGAGTGACTGCTTCCTGAGGAAGGCCGAAATTCCTGTTGGAACGGGTTTTTACCTCAATAAAACAGATAGTATCTTTATCGCGCGCAACAATATCAATCTCGCCCAGATAAGAGCGGTAATTATTAAAAAGTATGCTGTAACCCAGCTTCTTTAAGAATTTTCTGGCCAGCCCTTCCCCTGAAGCGCCCAGATCAATATTATGCCTGTTGGGAGTAGAAACTTTTTCTGTGCACACTGCTAAGGCCCAGTTTTCTTATTGCTTTCAGGTGCCCGGGCGTCCCGTAGCCTTTATGCTGTTTGAACCCGTATCCGGGAAAAAGCCTGTCGCATTCAACCATTAGCCTGTCCCGGGTAACTTTTGCCAGGATAGATGCCGAGGCGATACTTAAGGACTTACCGTCTCCCTTAATAATATCCGTGCAGGGATAATCCAGCTCCAGGCGCATTTTACCGTCCACGATAATATGAACCCTGCTTTTATCAAGGCCGGGCCCTAAATTCTCCAAAAGCTGCTCAATAGCCTTTTGCATTGCCATGCGCGTGGCATTAAGGATATTGACCCGGTCAATTATCGATTCGCTGATTATGCCCAGCCCAAAAATAGAATTATTAAGGATCTCCGGAAACGCCTCTTCCCTCTGGCGAGGGGATAATTTCTTGGAATCATCTATGCGCGCATCAAAACGGTTTTTCTTCAAAACAACTGCCGCAGCAACTACCGGCCCTGCAAGCGGCCCGCGGCCGGCTTCGTCCACTCCGATTATGGTATCAAAACCCTGCGAGTAGAGCTTTTTTTCGTAATATAACACCCTCTTTAAGCCTTGCTTTGAGTTTTCTCTTCGTCCGCAGACTGGATCTTGGTGTCTTTCTTGCTGGTCTTGCCTCTTAAATAATAAAGCTTGGCGCGCCTGACTTTACCTGAACGGATTATTTCAATACGTTCAATACTGGGCGATTGCAGCATAAAAACACGCTCTATCCCCTCTCCGAAGGATAACTTCCTGACTGTAAACGCCGCTTTGATCCCCTCTCCCTTTTTAGATATAACTACCCCTTCAAAAGGATGCAGACGGACCTTGTCCGGGCCTTCGGGTATTTTAGTCAAGACTTTAACCGTATCGCCTACATTAAATTTAGGCATTTCTTTTAATGAAAACCTGGATTCTACTAATTTCATTTTGTCCATTTTGATTTCCCCTTTTTCTTATTATTGTTATTCAGAAGATCCGGCCTTTTTTCTCTGGTCCTCTTTAAGGCTTGTTGGGCCCTCCAGCATTCAATCTTTTGATGATCCCCTGACAAAAGAACGCGGGGAACTTCCATTGAACGGAAATTCGCAGGCCTTGTATACTGAGGATATTCTAATAGATTACCTTCAAAAGACTCAAAATTCAAGGAATTTTTATCCCCCAATACCCCCGGTAAAAGCCGGCTAACAACATCTGT
The DNA here is from genome assembly GCA_029561735.1 of Candidatus Omnitrophota bacterium. GTDB lineage: Bacteria > Omnitrophota > Gorgyraeia > Gygaellales > Profunditerraquicolaceae > JAKQWZ01. Next base: position 10,517 of record JAKQWZ010000063.1, read on the forward strand.
AAGGACCATTGCCGCAAGCTCTCCTCCGGTAAGGATATAATCACCTATTGAAACCTCCTCATCAGCCAGGGCCCTGATCCTTTCGTCAAAACCTTCATAGCGGCCGCATACAAAGATAAGATGTTTCTGCTTTGCCAGCCTTTTTGCCATGGATTGATCTAATTTCCTGCCCTGAGGAGTAAGTAAAATTACTTTTGAACCGGATTTTTTTACAGCAGCCACTGCTTTAAATACCGGCTCAGGGCAAAGCACCATTCCGCTGCCTCCCCCAAAAGGACGGTCATCTACTTTACGGTGTTTATCAAGGGTATGATCGCGCAGGTCATGCACGAGGATCTTTACTTTACCCGCAGCCTGAGCCCTCTTGAGAATAGATTCTCCCAGCACCGGTTCAAACATCTTGGGGAATATAGTAATAATATCTATGCGCATATTATTTTGCGTTATATTTATCCAGAAACTCTTTCTTGAACTCCGCGTACCTGTCTTGGGCTATTGCTTCCCTGGCCCGGGACATCATATTCAGGAAAAAATGTATATTATGCATTGAAACCAGCTCCAGGCCAAGCACTTCCTCGGTATTAAAAAGATGCCTTATGTATGAACGGCTGAAATTCTTACAGGCATAACATCCACACTGCGCATCAAGTGCAGTAAAATCATTGATAAAAGGCGAATTTCTTATGGTAATCTTACCTTGGCTGGTAAACGCAGTACCATTCCTGCCGTAGCGCGTAGGCACTACACAATCAAACATATCCACGCCTTGTTCTATTGCTCCAAGTATATCCTCAGGCAAACCTACTCCCATAAGATAACGCGGCTTATCTTCAGGCAATATCACCGAAACAATATCAACTGTATTATACCGCAGGTTTTTCGGCTCTCCAACAGAAACCCCGCCTATGGCATAGCCGGAAAAATCTTCTTCCACAAGCCGCTCGGCGCATTCCCGGCGCAAGTCATCATAAGTAGCTCCCTGCACTATTGCAAATAATGCCTGATCAGCCAATTCCACCGCTTTAGAGCGCCTGGCCCAATCAATAGTCCGCTCCATGGCTAAACGGGCCTGCTCTTTACTACATGGATAATGCACGCATTCATCAAACGGCATAACAATATCAGAGCCCAGGGCTTTTTGTATACCAATCACATCTTCGGGGGTCAAGAAATGCTTAAACCCGTCTATATGCGACTGAAATTGCACACCCTCATCAGTAACCTTGCGCAATAGCGCCAGACTGAATACCTGGTATCCGCCGCTATCAGTCAGAATAGGTTTCGGCCAGGAAATAAACTTATGCAATCCTCCTGCCTTCTTAATTACCTCAATACCCGGCCGTAAGAATAAATGATATGCATTGCACAGGATTATCTGGGCTCCGGCACAAGTTAGCTCGCGCTGTTGAACTGCCTTGACTGTACCCTGCGTACCCACAGGCATGAATGCAGGCGTGTCCATCTCGCCGTGGGCCAGGGCCAATTTCCCTACCCTTGCCCTGCTATGTTTATCTTTATGCAATAATTTAAATTCCATTTTCATATAATCAGCATCGCGTCGCCGTAACTGTAAAACCGGTATTTTTTTTCTATTGCTTCTTTATATGCCCTTTTAATCAATTTTTCAGTACCAAAGGCGCAGGCCAGCATAAAAAGCGTACTGCGCGGCAAATGAAAATTCGTAATCAGGGCATTGACCAGCTTGAATTCATAACCCGGATACACAAAGAGATCGGTTTTGCCTTGTGTTTTACCCCGGGCATAAGTCTCCAGCACCCTTAACGAAGTTGTGCCTGTAGCTATAACCGTATTATTGTTTAATTTCGCCTCTTCAATAAGTTTTATAGATTCCGGGCTAATATTAAAATCCTCTGCTTCCATCCTGTGCTCGGCAATATTACAGCATTTAACCGGCTTAAAAGTACCTAAACCCACATGCAGCGTAACATAAGCAATTTTCTTGCCTGATTTTTGCAGCTCATCCAGAATCTCCCGTGTAAAATGCAATCCCGCCGTAGGAGAAGCAACAGATCCGGGTAAACGGGCATAAACAGTCTGGTAATCAATAGCGTCGCTATTTTTAACCTCTCTTTTAATATAGGGTGGCAGCGGAATTTTACCGAGCGCATATATATTTTCTACGCTTTTGGCATCAAATTCCACCATATCCTTATCTAATATCAAAGCGGTAACCGGGCTGGGCCCGAAACTGATTCTTTCCTGTTTTTTTAAACGGCCGGGGCTGAGTAATGCCCTGAATTTCATGCCTCCCAGATTCTTCAAAAGAAAAACTTCGGCTTTACCCCCGGTTTTTCTTTTTCCTATCAGCCGGCAAGGCAGGACCTTGCTGTCATTCAAGACCAGCAGATCGTCCTTACTGAAAAATTGCAGCAGGTCCTCAAATAACAAATGTTGAAAGGCCGCCCTTTTACGGTCTACTACCAAAAGCCTTGCCTTCTGCCTTTGCTGCAGCGCTTCCTGCGCGATCAGCTCCGCAGGCAGGCCATAATCAAAATCAGACAATTTAAGCATAATACGATTGGCGTTTGATAAAATTAATTTACTTTCGCGAGGGAATTCATTAGCTTATCCGACAAATCATCATAAGAGAATAACACGATACCGTCAGGATTAAGCGAGGAAACCAACCTGTATTGTTCAGCCAGGCCGTGAGGGTTATCTTTAAATATAAAAGCCCCTATTCCTATATATATTTTCTTATTCCCGCGCAAACCAAGCGCGGCTAAACTGAATTCCTTAGTCAGCTGCAGGTCGTCAGAATAATTCATCAAAACCGCATAATCTATTGCCCCGGTTTCAAGCCAATATGGCCAATCCTGAAAAGCGCTGTTATAGGCCCGGTCATTGGAGGCGATAACCGCCGCAGAAACCAGAAAGCCCGCGTTCTTGGATTTTACTGCCTGACTAATGCCTTTAACCAGGTCTGTTACCTGCTGCCTTCTCCAATGGTCCCATTTCTGCTGTTTAAAACGGTTATTCAAATTAGATAAAGGGTCCAGCCCGGTTTGTTTGACGAACCTCTCTAGGTTAACTTTTCCGTAACCATAAGCCAAGCCATACCTCGCAAAACGCGCGCCCACGCTAAAAGGCAAAGGCATAGGATAACGGATATAATCCAGGTGAAAACCGCTTAGATCAGGATATCTTGCCGCGATCTCGCTTACGATTTTAACCATATATTCGCCGACTCTCGGGTCTCCCGGTTCCAGAAAAATGTAATTTTCTTTTAAGAAATATTTATCGGCATCTGATTTGCCGCTTTCAAGGGAGTAATCCAGGTATTGGTCGCGGGTCAAAATAGAATCGCCGTATTTTTTTAAAATGTCGGCTTCACGGTTATTTCCTAAGCTAAGTATATTTACCCATGCGTACACCTTAATCCCTGCGGCCTTTGCTTTTTTAGCCAGATAAGCAACAGTATCCAGCCCGGCCTCGGATTTCATTTCATTAAACTTTGGGCTCGGGGCAAGTTTCGAATCATAATAAGCCCTGCCTGACTGATAAAGTTGGATATAGACCTCTTTAATATTATTTTTGGCGCAAAATGCAAGTAGTTTATCAACCTCTTTAACAGAATACAACACCTTATCCTTTGAAAATACCGAAACCCAGATGCCGATATTTATTTCATTTGCGGTTTGGGCTAAACAAAACCCCGGGAATAAAAATATGGCAGCAAATAAAAGAATAATCACTAAATTCGTTAATTTCATTTTGCTCCTCTTTCCATCTGCGAATAAATACAACCGCAATATTTTTGGCAGTAGATACCTGATTCGCGCGCCTGATTATGCGCTTTTCTAAACCCGGGCCTAAAATCTTCGTAATAAAAAACCGCCTGCCCGGCCTTTGAAACATCACTGCCAATTCTTTTAAGCGCTTCCTGGTCCTGATAGGGGCTGACCAGAAGCGTTGAAGTAAAACTATCAAAATCATTTTCTTGAGCTATCCTTGCGGTAAAAGCAAAGCGCATTTGCCAGCAAAGCCCGCACCTGCCCGGTTTTGCCTCATTCAAGTTGACTGCCCGAAAATATTCCTGCGGCTGATACTCAGGATAAAAAACTTTTATATCAGATTCTTTAGCATAAGCCTCAACAGCGCTCTTACGGATATTGTATTCTGCAGGCGGGTGGATATTCGGGTTGTAAAATAACCCCGAGACCTCATAGCCCTTGCCTCTGAGCACTTCAAGCGGATGGATCATGCACGGCGCGCAGCAGATATGTAATAGTATTTTACTCACCGCAGAATTTTAGAATAACTCGTGCTGCTTTTCGGAATTATAAGCGATACCCAGATGTTCAAAGGCCAGCTTCGTTGCCAATCTGCCGCGCGAGGTACGCTTCAGATAACCTGCTTTTAAAAGGTACGGTTCAATCGCGTCAACTATAGTATCCACTTCTTCATTCAGGCTGGCAGCCAAAGAATCAACCCCAACCGGGCCGCCCTTATATCCGTCAATAATCATATGCAATATTTTCCTGTCTATCGCATCAAGGCCGGCCTTATCAATACCCAGATCATCAAGGGTTTTTGAGGCATTGGCAATATTTATTTTCGGCATTTTTTGCACCTGCGCATAATCCCTGATCCGGCGCAAAAGCCTGTTGGCTATGCGCGGAGTACCGCGCGCCCTCCGGGCGACCTCTTCTGAAGCCTCTGTATCTATTTCCATTCCCAATATCTTTGCCGAATGCCTGACAATCTTTGACAAATCTTCAACCGAATAAAAATCCAGGTGGTAAAACATGCCGAACCGCGCCCTGAGCGGCTCAGATAATAACCCCACCCGGGTGGTAGCGCCTACGAGCGTAAAAGGCTTAAGATTAAACTTGATCGTCTTAGCATAAGGGCCTTTATCAATTATAAAATCAATCTGAAAACTTTCCATTGCCGGATAAAGGAATTCCTCAACTACTTTGGACATGCGGTGAATTTCGTCAATAAAAAGGATGTCGCCCTTTTCCAAGTTAGTGAGTATCCCGATCAAATCTCCTGCCCTTTCTATCGCCGGGCCGCTTGTTGCAGTGACTTTAGTGCCCATTTCATGTGCGATAATATGAGACAAGGATGTCTTGCCTAACCCCGGGGGCCCGGAAAAAAGCACGTGCTCAAGCGGCTCTTTTCTTTCTTTTGCCGCGGTAAGGCAGATTTTCAAATTGTCAATAATATCCTTCTGCCCGATAAACTCAGGCAGCCTTTTCGGGCGCAGCGAGATATTTAAGACTATATCTTCGTCGGTTTCGGCTTGAGCGGCAAGAAGCTTCTGGCGGGCATCATCCTGCCCGGGCGCAAGATCAGAGCCTTTAATTAATTTCTGTCTGGCTTCGTTTTTCATGGGGAATGATATTTTCTTTATTTCTGACAACTTCTATTTCGCCGAATAAACCTTTTTGGCAGGCAGCGATCTCCTTCATACGGATAAGCTCTAAAATAGCCAGGAAAGTCACGATTATCTCTATTTTATTCTTAGCCTTAGTAAATAGCTCCGAGATTAAAACAGACTGCCTTTCCAATAACAAGTGCAATATCTGATGCACTTTATCTTCAACGCTGAACTCGTCTTTAATGACCTCATAGAAAAGCTCTTTAGGAACTTCCTCCAGCGCTTTGGAAAAAGCGCTGATCAGGTCAAAAAGGCTGGCCTCAAAATAGACCTCTTTTTCCGCCGGGATATTCTGCGGCTTAGGCCGCTTGAAGACTTCCTGCTGCTGGCATTCTCTCTGCCGCAGGTCCTGGGCTATCTCTTTGAATTTCTCGTATTCAAGCAGGCGCCTGACCAATTCGGCGCGCGGGTCCTCCTGCTCTTCTTCAACCTGTTCAGAAGGGTCCGGCGGCAACAGCATCTTAGACTTTATCTGCATAAGGGTAGCGGCCATAACCAGGAATTCTCCGGCGATGTTCAAATCCAGAAGCTGCATCAATTCAATATATTTCAGGTATTGTTCGGTTACTTCGGCAATAGGGATATCGTAGATATTCAAATGGTCTTTTTTGACCAGATACAACAGCAGATCAAGCGGGCCCTCAAAAAGCTGTAATTTTATTTTATAACTCATATCAAACCGATAAGGGTTTTGACTTCTGCGATTGATTTGGCTGCCATGCTTGATGCTTTTTTTGCGCCGGCATCCAATATGTCAAATATATCATCTTTATTTTTAAGGTACCTGCTTCTTTTGTCCTGAATCGGGGCAAGGAAACCGATTAAAATCTCAGCTAATTCTTTCTTACAGGCAGTACAACCGCGCTCTGCTTTGCTGCAAAGCTGTTTTACTTCTTTGGCCTTGTCCGGAAAAAAAAGATTGTAGTAATTAAATAGATTGCACTGCTCCGGATGCCCGTCATCGCTTAATTTTATTTTTTGAGGGTCAGTAAACATTGTCTGGACCTTTTTACGGACCGCTTCGGGGCCTTCGGATAAAGCAATAAAATTATTGTAGCTCTTGCTCATCTTCCTGCCGTCTAAGCCGTTCAGCCGCCTTACTTTTGTCAGAAGCGCTTCCGGCTCAGGAAAAATATTTTTCTTATAAAGATGATTGAACTTGCGGGCGATCTCCCGGGTCAATTCAAGGTGCGGAAGCTGGTCTTCTCCTACCGGAACGGCATTAGCCTTATAAAGCAGGATATCGGCGGCTTGTAATACCGGATACCCCAGAAAACCATAGGTGCTTAAATCCCTGTTGGTTATTTCGCGCAATTGCTCTTTATATGTAGGGCAGCGCTCAAGCCATCCAAGCGGGGTTATCACAGATAAAATAAAATCCAGTTCCAGGTGTTCTTTAACATGCGATTGGATAAATATTGTTGATTTTTCCGGGTCCAGGCCGCAGGCAAGCCAGTCCACTACATTATCAAAGATGCTGTCTTTGAGGTTCTTCGGGTCCGCGTATTCGGACATCAATGCATGCCAGTCCGCAACCATGAAAAAACACTCATATTCATCCTGCAATCTTACCCAATTATCTAATGCCCCGGCCAAATGCCCCAGATGGAGCTTTCCGGTCGGCCGCATCCCGCTTAATATCCTCTTTTTCATAGTTTTCTGGCTACCTTTTCCAACTCGTAAGCCTCTACGATATCGCCTTCTTTATAATCGGTAAATCCGCCTAAAGACAAGCCGCATTCAAAACCCTCCGCGACATCCCTGACATCGTCTTTAAAACGTTTGAGCGAAGAAACCTTGCCCTCAAATATAACTTCGCCGTTTCTCACCAAATTAGCCAGGCAATTACGCGTAAGCCTTCCCTTAGTGACAAAACTTCCGGCGATTAATCCGGAACGGGAAAGATTAAAAACCTTTCTGATCTCAGCCTTGCCCAGGAATACTTTTTTGATTTTCGGCTCAAGCATCCCTTCAAGCGCGGCCTTGACTTCATTGGCTAATTCATAAATTATATTGTAATTGCGCACATCAACGCCTTCTTTTTCTATCAACTCTTTTGCCCTGTCATCGCTGGTTATATTAAAACCGAGTATCAAGGCATTTGATGCGGCAGCCAGGACTACGTCGGAAGAATTAATATTGCCGATACCTTCATGGATTATTTCTATCTTCAGTTCTTCAGTGGTATTGATCTTTCCCAATACATCCTTGATCGCCTCCAGAGAACCCTGCACATCAGCCTTGATTACAAGCTTAAGCTCTTTGATAACGCCTGCTTTTATCTGAGTATAAAGCTCTTCCAGGCTGACCTTTTTGACAGACTTCAACTCTATCTGTTTCTCTGCTTCCTGGCGTTTCTGGGCCAGTTCTTTGGCCTTCTTTTCATCGCCAATGACAAAAAACTGGTCTCCTGCCTCGGGCACGCTGGACAAACCCAAAACCTCAACAGGAAAAGCAGGCCCGGCCGCAGTAACTGACTGGCCGCGGTCATTAAACATTGCCCTGATCTTGCCGTAGAATTTTCCCACAATGATATTTTCGTTTAAATGAAGAGTACCGTTTTGCACCAGAAGCGTTGCCACCGGGCCTCTGCCTTGTGAAATTTTGGCTTCAATAACTATGCCGCGGGCAAGCCTTTTTGCGTTAGCTTTTAATTCCAGCATCTGGCTCTCTAAAAGGATCATCTCCAGTAAATTATCTATTCCCTGCCCGGTCTTAGCTGAAACAGGCACCATAATAGTCTTTCCTCCCCAATCTTCGGGATTCAGGTCTATCTTGGCCAATTGTTTTTTAACTTTATCCGGGTCCGCCTGCGGTTTATCCACTTTATTTATCGCTACCATTATAGATACACCGGCGGCCTTGGCGTGGTCAACAGCCTCTATTGTCTGCGGCATAACCCCGTCATCAGCAGCTACAACTAAAACAACTATATCGGTAACGCTGGCACCCCTGGCGCGCATTGATGTAAAGGCTTCGTGGCCGGGAGTATCCAGAAAAGTAATTACTCCGCCCGGCAAAGCCACTCTGTAGGCACCGATATGCTGGGTAATACCCCCATGCTCCTTATCAGCGACTTTAGTCTTCCTGATTGCGTCAAGCAAAGAAGTCTTGCCATGGTCAACATGGCCCATAAAGGTAACTATCGGGGAACGGGGTTTCAGGTTTTCAGCAGTATCTTTTTCCTGATGATCGCTTAAAATCAATTCTTCTTCATCGGGGGCATGTTTAATCTTAAACCCGAACTTTTCGCATATTAACGATACAACAGACTCATCAAGCACCTGATTTATCCCTGCCATAATTTTCATGCCCATGAGCATCTTAATAAGATTAGACGGCTTCTCCTGCAATTTTACAGACAGGTCTTTTATATTTATCGGCAGTTTAAGTTCCAGCTCTTTCAGGTCTTTGGCAGCAGGAGCAGCAACAACAGTTTCCTTTGGCGCAACAACAGGCTTTGATACTTGCGCAACAGGAGGCTTAACCGGTGATTCCGGTTTAATAACTGCTGGCGAAGGTTTAATTTCATGCGCCGGCTTAAGCACGGCCGGTTTAACCTCATGAACAGCTTTTTCAACAACAGGCTTAATTTCACGTACCGGCTTAGGCATAGCAGGCAGCTTAGGCCCGGCAACATGAACCGGGCTTACAGATGCCGGCGCTGCAACATGAACGGACTTTACGGGCTTTTTAACCGTTGATTTGAGCGCCTTGGCTTTGGCCTTAACCTCAACCTTGGCCTTAACCTTAGAGGCAACCGGAGATTTTGCTTTTACCGGCTTTACAACAGCGCTTTTTATTTTCTTAATTGGTTTTTCTTTTGGCTTGGCTTTGGATTTTGTTTTTATCTTCATTTTTTCACGCACTTTTTAACTTTATCAATGAGTTTATCAACGCTCTTTTCTCCGAGCCCTTTGACGTTAAGAAGCTCATTTTTTCCGGCGTTTAATATATCATCGCTATTGTTGAAACCGGCACCCGCGAGGTTTTGCGCCAATTTCTGGCTTATGCCCATTTCCTCAAGGCTTAACAAACCGGCCTTTTTTTCTTTCTTTTCTTTCTTCTCTTTTTTTTCTTTCTTTTTGGATGCTTTCTTCCCTGTTTTTTCCTGTTCTTGTTCAACTGCTGCAGCTTCAGCCTCTGCCTGAGCCCGGTCCTGGGCTTCCTGTTTGGCAAGCTTATCGGCAATAGCCGACTTAGAGCGGATATCCAGCTCCCAGCCGATTAATTTAGACGCCAGCCTTACATTCTGGCCGTGTTTACCTATTGCCAGCGAAAGCTGGTCATCATCCACGATTATTTCAGCATTTAGTTTTTCTTTATTCAGTTTTATCTCCGAGATCTTTGCCGGCGATAAAGCAGCTTTAATATATTCCCTGATATCCTCATTAAAACGGACTATGTCAATCTTTTCTCCCTGCAGCTCATTAACAATATTCCTCACCCGGCTGCCGCGCATTCCTACGCAGGCGCCCACGGAATCAACCTTGTCGTTCTTTGACCAGACAGCGATCTTGGTCCGTTCACCCGGCTGGCGGGCAATAGACTTAATTTCAACTATCCCCTCATATATCTCAGGGACTTCCAGTTCAAAAAGTTTCTTTACCAGGTTAGGGTGAGCGCGGGAAAGGATAATCTGAGCGCCTTTAATATCTTTCTTTACTTCAGCGACATAGGCGCGGACCCGCTGGCCCTGCTTGAATTCCTCTTTAGGCGATTGTTCGCGTTTTAACAAAACGCCTTCTGCCTTGCCCAAAAGGTCCACAACAATATTGCCTTTTTCAAATCTATAAACTGTACCGGAAACCAATTCTCCCACGCGGCCCTGAAATTCATTAAATACAACTTCTTTCTCGGCTTCGCGTATTTTCTGAATAATCACCTGGCGCGCAGTAGAGGCGGCAATACGGCCAAAGTTTATAGTTGTGACTTCTTCGTTGTTTCTGAAAGCGCGAATCTTGGCTGTCTGGGGATCAAGCTCTACCCTGAGATCCTCACCCGGCTTCAAATCAATGACTTTGCGCGCAGCGCTTAGCATTGCGCTTTCCAAAGCCTGTATCAACACTTCTTTTTTAATGCCCTTTTCTCTTTCAATCTGTTCAATGATTGCCAATAATTCCTGACTCATTTTATTCTCCGGTTATTTTTATAATTCCTGCTTTGCTTTGTTTATTCTGGACAACGGGATAATCAAATTCGCACCGTTTATTAATACTGTGACTTTATCGTCGTCGGCCTGGACGACCTTGCCGCACCACTCAAGCTTGCCGTTAAGCGGCTGGCTTAAGAAAAACCTTACTTCTTTATCTAAGCTGCGCAGAAAATCATTCTTTGTTTTTAAAGGCCGGTCTATGCCGGGCGAAGAAACTTCCAGAATATAGTTTTGCTGGATAATATCTTTTTCGTCCAGCAAATTTCCAATCTGCGTATTTAATTCAGCGCATTCGCCCAATGTAATGCCGCCTTCGGGATAATCAACCAAAAGCCTGAGAACCAAGTCCCTGCCTTCCTGCCTGTAGATTAGTTCAACCAGCTCCATATCCCGGCAGTCAAGATACTCAGAAATAACAGATTTTAATTGCCCGATAGTTTCCTGCCTATCCATTTAAGAACCCCTTGATCTTTTCCAGCACTTCTTCTTTTGATCCGATTATTTTTTCTTTATCCTTGCGCAGTTTTAGCTCAATAGTATTATTCTTGACCGAATCCCTGCCTATAACCACTAATACGGGCACACCCAAAAGATCGGCATCTTTGAACTTCACTCCTGCGCGTTCATCGCGGTCGTCAAAAAGCACTTTTATCCCCGATGCGCTTAAAGAATCGTATACCTCTTTGGCTTTTTCCATTATATTCTCATCAGTAACATCAAGCGCCGACACTATCACCTGGTAAGGCGCAACCTCTACAGGCCAGATTATTCCGTCTTTATCATTGTTCTGCTCGATTATGGCCGGGATAAGGCGGGAAACCCCTATTCCGTAACAACCCATTATTACCGGCTTTTGTTCTCCCTTGGCGTCAAGAAAGTTAGCTGCAAGGCTATCGCTGTATTTTGTCCCTAATTGGAATATATGCCCGATTTCCAGAGTATTTATTTTTTCCATTGCCGAATTACATTTAGGGCAATTTTCCTTTTTTCCTTCCTTATAGGCTAAAGCCTGATTGCATTTTAAACAGGCAAAAACCGTATCTTCGCCATCCTTTGCCGGGACCATAAACTCATGGGAAACACTGCCGCCCATTACTCCGGAATCAGCCTCAACCACCAGGACTTTTAAACCGCACCTTCTGAAAACCGCAATATAGGCCTGGAGCATTGCCTGGTAATTTTTATCTAAACCCTCCTGGTCCGCATCAAAACTATAGGCATCTTTCATCACAAATTCGCAAGACCTTACCAGCCCGAACCTGGGGCGGATCTCATCGCGGAACTTTGTCTGAATCTGATATAAAACCAGGGGCAATTGCCGGTAACTGGATATATAATTACTGGCCAGATCAGTTATAACTTCTTCATGAGTAGGTCCAAGGCAGATATTCCTCCCGCGCCTGTCTGTGAATTTTATCATCACCTCTCCTAATAACTTGTCCCGCCCGGTTTTTGCCCATAATTCCAGCGGCTGAAGCGCAGGCAGCAATAATTCTCTTGCTCCGGCAAGCTCCATCTCCTGCCTGATTATATCCTCAATGTTATTTAAAACTTTTAGGCCCAAAGGCAGGTAAGTATATACTCCGGCCATAAGCATGCGCACCAGGGCCGCACGCAACATCAGCTGATGGCTTATTGTCTCTGCCTCCTGAGGAACCTGCCTTAACGTGGGTATAAAATCTTTAGTCCAGTACATAATTAATCTTTCTTAAATATTTCCATCGGCAGATCTACGCCGGATTTCTTGAATTTATCCATAAATAAAGGCGTAACGCCGGTTGCCTTCCACCTTCCGGTCACTGTGCCGTCAGGCTTGACTTCTTCTATATCATAAATAAAAATATCCTCCAGCCTGACCCTTCCCTCTTTCATCCCGTTTATCTGGGCAATATGCGTAATTTTCCTGGAGCCATCCAGAAGCTGCTCCTGCTGGACAACAATATTGATTGCCGCATTTAACTGCCTGTGTATCGCCTCCAGGCTTATCGGAATGCCGGAAGCCAGAATCATTGTCTCTAACCTGTATATGGTGTCTTCCGGAGAATTGGCATGCAGAACAGCGAGGCTGCCGGTATGCCCTGAGCAGATTGCCTGAAGCATATCCAGGGCTTCTGAACTCCTGATCTCCCCGATAATAATCCTGTCCGGGCGCATGCGCAGAGAATTCTTAAAGAGGTCCCTTATAGTTATCTCCCCTTTTCCTTCAATGCTGGGCTGGCGTGTCTCAAGCCTGACAACATGTTCCTGAGAAAGCCGCAATTCAGCCGTGTCTTCAATAGTAATAACGCGGTCGTCTTCGGGAATATATGAAGACAACACATTGAGGGTAGTGGTTTTTCCTGCCCCTGTTGCGCCTGAAAAAATAATATTCAGCTTGGCCTTAATCGCCGCAACCAGGAATTTACTCATCCGCTCGTCAAACGTGCCAAGCTTAACCAGGTCATCGGCTGATTTTATTTCTTTCATAAATTTTCTTATGGTAAGCGTCGGGCCGTCAAGCGCCAAAGGCGGTATTATAATATTGACCCTTGAGCCGTCTTTTAAAGAAACCTCTGTATAAGGAAAAAGTTCATCAACCCTTCTGCGGGTATGTCCTAATATTTTATAAACCAGCACCATAATCTGGCGCTCGTCGTCAAAAGTAACATCGGTAAGTACGGTATGGCCGGCGCGTTCGGCATAAACTTTTTTCGGACCGTTTATCATTATCTCGGTTACCTGCGGGTCCTGCATAAGTTTTTCTATAGGGCCGTAACCTATAAATTCATTAACCAGTTCTTCAATCATGCGCATGCGTTCTTCATCTCCGGCGCTTAAATTATCTAAACGTATAATATCGTCTACGGCGCGGGTAATCGCTGCTTTTATTTCATTGTCTTCGGATTTTTCTTTAAGAAAAAGCCCGCGATAGTCGGAAAAGAGTTTCTGCCTGACCCTGCTTTTATAATTAGTAAGCATTTTTCCTGATCTCCGTGGTTAAGAGTTTAACACATTGAGATAAAGGCACTTTTCTAGCCTGCTTGCCTTTCTTAAACAACATCGCGTCTTTCTTGCCAAAAGCTATCCCTAAATCAGCCTCTTTTGCTTCTCCCGGGCCGTTTACAACGCAACCCATAACCGCCACTTTAAAAGCCCGGGCCAGGGGCCGGGGGTTAAGAGCTGAAATATTCTCCTCTAATTCCTTTACTATATCAGCTAAGTCAACTTCGCATCTGCCGCAAGTAGGGCAGCTGATAATCTGCGGCCCAAAAATACGCCTCTCGGTTGCCTCAAGGATTGCCTTGGCAGCCCTTATTTCCCGGGCAGGAGTATCAGTCAGCGATATCCTTATTGTATCACCGATTCCTTCCAATAGCAAAACTCCGATGGCAATGCCGGATTTTATCGCGCCTTCAAAGGGGAGCCCGGTTGCAGTCACTCCCAGATGAAAAGGGTAATCAATGCGTTTGGAGATCCTGCGATAAGCCTCAATAGTGCTCAAGACATCCGAACCCTTAAGCGAAACTACGATATCACTAAATTTAAAGCTCTCAACCAGCCTGATATATTCCAGGCATGAAGCTGCCAGCTTTTCAGGCATACTCATGCGCGCTCCGGGATACTTGACTGAGCCTGAATTCAACCCGATGCGAAGCGGCCTCTTAGCCTGCTTTAAAGCGCTGACTACATTCCTGACTTCTTCTTTCCTGTAAATATTTCCGGGGTTAAGCCTGATTTTATCTGCACCACTTTCAATTGCCTGCACAGCCAAACGCCAGTTGAAATGAATATCAGCTACCAGCGGAATTTTGATCTGCCTCTTTATATCTTTTATTGCCCGGGCATCAAGTTCATCTTTGACTGCTACGCGGATTATTTCGCATCCGCATGCCTGCAGGCCTTTTATCTGAGAAACAGTCCCGGTGACATCGGATGTCCTGGTCTTGGACATCGATTGAATCGCAACCGGATTATTTCCACCGATTTTGATATTACCTATACTGATTACTCTTGTTTTACGCCGCATGATTTTCATTATTTGAACAACCTGCTTATCTTATCCCCGAAAATACGCATCAGGTCATTATAAGTGACAATGATTGCTAAAAACAAAAGCAGGCTGATGCCTAATTGATTCATTATCCGTTCAAACTTTTCGCTGATCATCTTTCCTCTTACCTTTTCAATTGCCAATAGCACCATGTGCCCTCCGTCAAGGATCGGCAGAGGTAACAGGTTAAATATCGCCAGGCTTATATTTAATACCGCAATCAAATGCAATAACGCAATGAAACCTAAAGCAGCGGCCTTGGAAGTAATAAGGAATATCCCCAAGGGGCCGGTCATAGACTCGCGCATAGAAAGTTTTCCGGTTGCCAGATACCAGAGCGCCTTATAAGTGATCGCGGTCATATCCAAAGTCTTTGCCGCTGCAAGGCCGAATGAATTTAACGCGCCGTGGCGGACTTTGACTATTTCATCTGCCGGCATAACCCCGATAAGCCCGAAACTGCGCTTCTGGCCGAGGCTGTCGCCTAATTCTTTACTCTTAATCTCCACCTTAAAATCATACTGCTTATCGGAACGGATAACCGAAATATTCAGAAATTTATTGTCCTTATTCGCCTGGACTTGTTTTTGCAGGTCATCCCAGAAAAAGACTTTTTTACCTTCTACTGCGATTATTTTATCTCCGGGCTCCATGCCTGAACTCTTGGCCCCGAAACCGTCAAGAAGCCCTCCCACCTTAGTAGTCAAAGTGGGGTATCCGGCAAAAAAGATAAGCCAAAAACAAAGAAAACCCAGGATATAATTAAATAGCGGCCCGGCAAATACTATTGCCGCCCTTTGCTGCGGCGGACGGGAAAGATACTCATCGGGCTTACCTTTAAATTCCTCAAAGTTATCTCCGGCAAGCTTTACATAGCCGCCTAGAGGCACGCTGCTTAAAGCGTATTCTGTATCGCCTTTCTTTATCTTTAATAAAGCGCGGCCAAAACCAAAAGAAAATTTTTCAACCCTCACCCCGAGTTTCTTAGCTACAATAAAGTGACCAAACTCATGAGAGATTATCACTATACCCAAAACGAATAAAAATATAAGCAATGAAATCATAATTTTCCTATAACTGCGGCTGTTTGCTGTTTTGCCCAGGCATCAGCGGCCAGAATCTGGGCCAAAGACGGGTTAATAATATTTTTATGCCTGTTCATAACCGTTCTGACAATATCGGGAATCAGGAAAAATCTTAAATTACCCGCTAAAAATTCATTAACTGCAATCTCATTGGCAGCGTTTAACACCGCCGGCATTGTGCCGAGCATGCGCGCGGCTTTTAAACTAAGCCCAAGGCATGGAAATTTTTTAAAATCCGGCTTCTCAAAATTCAGGCTTTTTAAAGCGCAAAAATCTATTCCGGAAAAACCGGATTCCAGCCTGTCAGGAAAAGTAAGCGCATATTGGATAGGGATGCGCATGTCCGTAGCTGATAATTGCGCCATCACTACACCGTCATTGAATTCCACCATCGAATGGCATATTGCTTCAGGATGGATCAATATGCTCACCTTATCGCTGCTCAAGTCAAATAACGCCATTGCCTCAAGCAGCTCAAAACCTTTATTCATCAGCGTTGCCGAATCAACAGTAATCTTGCGGCCCATATTCCAACGCGGATGCTTAAGGACTTGTTTTAATTCTATTTTTTTAAAAAGAGAGCGGCTGGTCTTCCTGAACGGCCCGCCTGAAGCCGTCAGATAAATCCGTTTTAATGCACGCTTATCCTCTTTAGCCAGGCATTGCCAGATAGCGGACTGTTCGCTGTCTATGGGCAATATCCTCACATTGTGCCTGCGCGCCTTGCCCATGATAATACTGCCTGCCATGACCAGCGCTTCTTTATTGGCCAAAGCGACATCAATTTTGCGCTCTATCGCTGTCAAAAGCGGCTCAAGCGCGCTTGATCCGGTTATAGCCAAAACCATCCTGTCAATACCCGTACAGGAAATCAGTTCTTTCAAGCCCTGTTTGCCCGGATATAATTTAATACCTTTATTTTTAATCCGGAGGGCAAATCTTGCAGCGGCCTTTTCATCAATAACGCAGACCGACTCCGGAGAAAATTCTTTTACCTGAAGCAAAAGCTCGTCTATATTTGAATTGGCGGCCAATGCTACGGCTTTAAACCTGTCCGGATGGCGCCTGATGACCTTAAGCGTACTGCTGCCTATAGAGCCGGTTGAACCAAGTATAGCGATGCGTTTCATCTGTTCAATATTAGGCTTAGGTAAAAATAAAAAGCCGGAGCGGTAAAAATCAGGCTGTCTACAACATCAAGCGCTCCGCCCATACCCGGGAAAGCCTTGCCCGAATCTTTAATCTGGCAATCACGCTTCAAGAGAGATTCTGAAAGGTCTCCCAACTGGCCCAATACCCCTAAGATAAAACCTATAAATGCCAAATGGATATATGCCAAATCAAAAAACGGCTTACAGGCCATGGCTGCCATAACGCTGAACAACAAACCGCCAAGAGAACCTTCAACTGATTTTTTCGGGCTGATATGCGGTATAAGCGGATGTTTGCCGAACCTGGAGCCGATAAAATACGCGCCAATATCGCCTAATTTAGTCATCAAAAGAAGCGCCACCAAAAGGCCCAAGCCCTGGTCAAGATAGCGTATTTTTATCAAAAAACTCAGCGTCCATGAAATATAAAGTATGCCGAATATTGTCGTAGATATCCCTTCAACTGCGCCGTGATTCTGGCGCCTTCTAAACTGCATAAGGAATAAAAACAACATTATGGCAATTATGAAAAAGAGCTCCCACTTTTTTGTAGGTTCAAACTTAAAGACCACTGAAAGCGGTATGATCAGGCCAACGCCTATTCCCACATATTTATAGGCGGTAATCCCTTTGTTCTCCAGCATCTTGAAAAACTCAAAAAGCCCAAGGACAATAAAAAAAGTGGCTAAAAGCCCGGTAAGCCAATCTATTGCCATAACCATGGCAATTGTGCCTATCACCAGAATAGAGCTGATTATTCTTCTAATTAGCATGTGTATCGCCGAATCTACGCTCTCTTCTCTGAAATTCCGCTATTGCCTTTTCCAGGTCTTTAGCGTGGAAATCCGGCCAGAATTTTTTTACAAAATATAATTCCGCGTAAGAAAGCTGCCAGAGTAAAAAGTTGCTTATACGCATCTCGCCGCTGGTGCGGATCAAAAGGTCCGGATCAGGCAGGCCTGCGGTATAAAGATAACGCGCAAAATCATCAACATCAAATTTTTCCGGATTGACTTTACCGTCTTTGGCATCGCGGATGACCTTTTTTACCGCATCCACCATTTCCTGGCGGGAGCCGTAATTCAATGCCAGCACAAGCGTCAATCCTGTATTATATTTAGTCTTATCTTCAGCCAGGCTCATTTTGGCTAAAAGAAATTCCGGGATAGGCCTGTCTCTTCCGATAAAAAGCAGCTTTACGTTGTTTTTCATCAAATCTTTAATCTGGCTGTCCAGAAAATGATCAAGAAAACGCATTAGAATATTTATTTCTCTTTTCGGCCTTATCCAATTCTCAGTGGAAAAAGCAAACAATGTCAGGGCTTTGACTCCAAGCTTAGCGCTGGCGCTGACGATCTCTTTTACCCGGTCAACTCCCTGCTTGTGCCCGGCAGTGCGCGGCAGATGTTTTTCCCTGGCCCAGCGCCCGTTGCCATCCATAATAATGGCGATATGCTTTGGTATTTTTTCCTTATTTAACATTATTGGTGCGCCCTGTAATCTATATCCGGAAATATATTATCTTTATACTCTATGTCTGCAAGCCAGCTGGCATCAATTGAATTGGATTTTGGTAAGGAGACGGATTTGGGGCACACCATAATCCATCACGGAATGAAGAATGGTTCGACGCTCGGATGGACCGCGAAAGATTTTTCATTCCGTGATGGATTATGGTGTGCCCCAAATCCGTCTCC
>JAKQWZ010000073.1 GCA_029561735.1 Candidatus Omnitrophota bacterium
TGATTTCTGAAGCAGTTCGAGGCGAAGGCGGAGTTCTGGTAGAAAAAAACGGTAAACAGTTTATGCAAGATATTCACGAGTTTGGAAATCTTGCTCCGCGTGATATAGTTGCACGTGCTATACATCAAACTATGCTCGATACGGAACATCCATGCGTATATCTTGATATTTCATTTAAAGATTCAGAATGGATAAAAATGCGTTTTCCGACTATATACGAACATTGCTTATATAATGGAGTTGATATTTGTAAAGAACCTATACCCGTAGTTCCTTCGGCACATTATTCCTGCGGTGGAGTTGGAGTAAGTCTTAAAGGGCGAACTTCGCTTCAAAGACTTTATGCTGTGGGCGAAGTTGCTTGTACGGGTGTTCACGGTGCGAATCGTCTTGCTTCGACTTCTTTACTCGAAGCGGTTGTATGGGGATATATTGCGGGTAAAGAAGCCGCTGAGCATATTTCGAGCGACAAATATTTCCCCGAGATTTTTCCTTGGAATTCTTATGATGAGTATATTGACCCCGCTTTAATCAAACAAGATTGGCTTACTATTAAAAATACTATGTGGAATTATGTAGGACTTGTGCGCACCCGACAAAGATTATTAAGAGCTACAACAATTTTAAGACATTTACAAAACGAAATCGAACATTTTTATCAAAAAGCAAAAATGACACGAGAGTTAATTCAACTACGAAACGGAGTGCAAACTGCTATTGCTGTTACATCTGCAACTTTAGAAAGTAGAGTTAGTAGAGGGGCGCATTATATAGTTTCGTAAAAAAAAATTAAATAAATAAAAAAAAATATAATTATTTTTAAAAAATATTTAAAAAATTTATTTTTAGGATTAAAAAAAATGAGAACTATATTTCTTTTTTTGTTAGCAATTTTTATGGTATCCTGCGGAATGGAAAATAAAATTAATGAAAATAATAAAATTTCAAAACCTTTGCCAATAAGAGATATTGTTATCGTGAATACGATAGATTCTCTAAAATTGAAATTTCAGACGCCCGATATAGAAAGGATTGAAATGGGAGTTCGGCAAGTTGCAGATTTTTGGACTTCAGAAGACGGCACTGACGAGGATTTCCAAAATTTCTGTATTGAAAATTTTATTAATGACAAAGATGAACTCGATAGCGCATTTGTTACTATACAAAAGAATTTCGAGGTACTAAATGGACATTTTAATAAAATAAGTTTAGCATTGAAATTTAAACAGCATATTGATGAGGGCGAAATGAACCCTCTCGACTTAATGTTCGGTGGATACGAACCATCATCGAATTTACAAAGCGACTTATTTAAAAATAAAATTGCCTTTTATATTTTACTAAATTTTCCTCATTATAGCTTAGATGAGAAAAATACTATCGGTGATAATTGGACAGCGCGCCAATGGGCTTACGCTCGCGTTGGTGATTTATTTAGCTCGAGAGTGCCGGCTGATTTATCATTAGAATTTGGTGATTTGAATAATAAATGTGATAATTATATTGCTAATTATAATATTTATATGGGAAATATTATTGATAATAAAACAAATGCAAAATTTCCAGAAGATATGAAATTAATATCCCATTGGAACTTACGCGATGAAATAAAATCTAATTATAACGCAGAAAACGGTTTAAATAAGCAAAAAATGATTTATACTATTATGAAAAGAATTATAAATCAAGAAATACCCGAAAATGTTATTAATAATAAAGAAGGCACAATCGGCAGGCTGCTTTATGACCCCTCTCTTTATGACGAGATAGATGACCTGGTCAGAGACCTGAAAGCCAACCCCTGGAAGCTTCTCTGGAAAGCCAAAGAAAAGCCTGTGCCGCCGAGAAACAAAAAATAAATGAAAACCAGGACTATTTTTTCATGCCAGTCTTGCGGTTACCAGTCGCCTAAATGGATGGGTAAGTGCCCTGACTGCAATAAGTGGAATTCTTTTGTTGAAGAGGATTATTCTTCTGCTCCTGCCGGGGATAAAGAGAGAGTGTCTTTATATAAGGACGCCCCTGTGCTTTTAAAAGATGTCCGGATAAAAGAGGTACCCAGAATAAATACCGGTATCGCGGAATTAGACAGGGTAATGGGCGGAGGTATAGTTTCGGGTTCGGTTATCCTTATAGGAGGCGACCCCGGCATAGGCAAATCAACTATATCCTTACAGGTTTCTAATCAGCTGGCTAGACAGGGACATACTGTTCTTTATGTCAGTTCAGAAGAATCGGTTTCCCAGACTACTTTACGGGCTAAAAGATTAGGCAGGCCAGCTGATCAGGGCAATCTTTTTATTGTCAATCAGACTGATCTTTCCCTGATAGTTGAGTATATTAAGAAAATAAAGCCGAAAGTCATTATTATTGATTCTATACAGGTGATTTTTGACCCTTCAATATCATCTTCGCCCGGAAGCGTCAGTCAGGTAAGGGAATGCGCCGGGATCCTGACCCAATTGGCCAAGACCACTGATACTACGGTTTTTATTATTGGCCATGTGACTAAAGAAGGCACGATTGCAGGGCCAAGAGTTTTAGAGCATATAGTTGATACTGTGCTTTATTTTGAAGGAGACCGGTTTGCGGTTTACAGGATTTTACGCGCAGTAAAAAACCGGTTTGGCTCGACCAATGAGATCGGCGTATTTGAAATGTCCTCTTCAGGTTTAACCGAAGTGGCTAATCCTTCAGAGATTTTCCTGTCAGAAAGGCCAAAAGATGTCTCCGGGTCTGTGGTGACTTCAATATTGGAAGGGACGCGCCCGCTTTTGGTGGAAGTCCAGGCGCTGGTGAGTAAGTCAAGTTTTGGTTATGCGCGCAGAAGGGCCCAGGGGTTTGATTTCAACCGCCTTTCTCTTTTGATTGCGGTATTGGAAAAAAGAACAGGGTTTCACCTTGAGGCTGAAGATGTTTTTGTCAATATCGCCGGAGGGATAAAGATTGAAGATCCGGCAGCTGATCTGGCTGTTGCGGTATCCATAGCTTCGGCATTCAGGGACGCGCTGGTAATACCTGAAACGGTAATTTTAGGGGAGATCGGTTTGGCAGGAGAAATAAGAAGCATATCTCAATTGCCTCTGCGCTTAAACGAGGCTGAAAAACTGGGTTTTAAACGTTGTATTTTACCTAAAAATAATCATAAGGGCCTTAAATTTAAAAACAGCAGTTTGGAATTATTGCCCGTCTCTACATTGAAAGAGGCGCTGGATATTTCTATAACACCCGGCCTTAAATAATAGGTTGGTGTATATTTTCTGTCCGAGGAGGGGAAAAATGAATTTATTGTTAGTGCGCGTTCTTTTTGTTGTCGGCAGCATTATTATCGGTTTTCAAGCCGGCTCAGCTAAAGACTCTGCGCTTATGGGAGGAGTAGTCGGTTTAGGCACAGGCTTGATCATTATCTTATTAGAAATCGGAATGCGCAAGGTATCTGTGCGCGGGCTTTCCAGTTCTGTTTTTGGCCTGGTCCTCGGCCTTATTATCGCTAAATTAGTCGGAGATGCCTTTAGCCTGGCCCCTTTGCCTGCGCAGACTTTGCAGGCA
The DNA here is from genome assembly GCA_029561735.1 of Candidatus Omnitrophota bacterium. Classification (GTDB taxonomy): domain Bacteria; phylum Omnitrophota; class Gorgyraeia; order Gygaellales; family Profunditerraquicolaceae; genus JAKQWZ01. The sequence continues at coordinate 3,550 of JAKQWZ010000073.1, forward strand.
ATCAGGACTACGTTGACCCTGGTTTTTTGTTATCTGGGCATGGTCATAGGCCTGCGAGGCAAAGATGAATTTAATGTGATTATTCCGTATGTGCGCCTTCGCCGGCAGGACCAGAGCGGAGAGTCGGTTATTCTGGATACCAGCGTGATTATTGACGGCAGGATCACTGATATCATTAAGACCAAGTTTTTAAGCAGCAAGCTGGTTGTGCCTAAATTTGTCCTGAAAGAACTGCAGCAGATTGCGGACTCTACAGACCCGATAAAGCGCCAGAGAGGCAGGAGAGGCCTGGAGATTTTGCACGCATTGCAGAAAGACCCGTCTATGAATATTACCATTCACGATGAGGATTTTCCGGATATCCGGGAAGTGGATGCTAAGCTGGTCAAGCTGGGCCAGCTGATAGAGGGCAAGGTCTTGACTGTAGATTATAATCTTAACCGGGTTGCCGGCATACAGGGAGTGACAGTTTTGAATATCAACGAATTAGCCAATGCTTTAAAGCCGGTAGTTTTTCCCGGAGAAGAGATGCGCTTAAAATTAATCAAAGAAGGAAAAGAGCATAATCAGGCTGTGGGATATCTTGATGACGGCACTATGGTGGTAGTGGAGGATGCGCGCAGGTTAATCGGCCAGGAAGTAAAAGTCGCGGTGACTTCTGTATTACAGACGCAGGCCGGAAGGATGATATTTACAAAAATTGAGAAATAAGAGCAAGGTTTGCGCAATAGTGGTTGCGGCAGGCAAGGGTTTGAGGCTGAAATCAAAAGTCTCCAAGCCGCTGGCAGAATTAAACCGCAAGCCGCTATTTGTATATTGCCTTGAAACATTAAATAAACATCCGCAGATCTGCGATATTGTGCTGGTAGCCGGAATTGAAAACAGGCCGGCTATTATAGAGCAGGCGGCAAAATACGATATAGATAAGCTCCTTCGCGTTGTCTTAGGCGGCGTGCGCAGGCAGGATTCGGTTGAGCGCGGATTAGCAGTTGTATCGCGGCAGGCAGATTTTGTGCTTATCCATGATGCTTGCCGCCCCTTTATCAACGCCAGGATGGTTACTTCGTTGATATCAGCGGCGAGAAAAAACGGTTCGGCGATTTTAGGCGTGCCGGTCAAGGAGACAATAAAAAGGGTTACAAGGGGCAAGAAGCAAGGGGCAAGTTATAATATAAAAGATACGCCTGACCGGAATGAGTTGTGGGTAGCGCAGACCCCGCAGGTATTTAGAAAAGACCTGATTGTTGATGCATATAAGAAATTTGGCAGGTTGACTTTTACTGATGACGCAGCAGTGGTTGAAAAGTCAGGTTGCCGGGTCAGCCTTGTCAGCGGCTCGTATGATAATATCAAGATAACTACGCCGGAAGATTTGGTTATTGCCCGGGAGTTGATAAAGAAATGGAGATAAGGACTGGCATAGGATACGACATTCACCGCCTGGTAAAGGGGCGTAAGCTTATACTCGGCGGAGTTGAGATTCCGTTTAAGTCAGGTTTGTTAGGGCATTCCGACGCTGACGTGCTTGTGCATGCGATAACAGATGCGCTTTTAGGCGCCTGCGCCTGCGGGGATATCGGTGAATTATTTCCGGACAGCGACCCTGCGTATAAAAATGCAGATAGTAGAAAATTATTAGCAAAAGTAAATGAAATTGTATCCGAAAAAGGCTACATTATCAATAACGTTGATACTATAATTATCGCCGAAGAACCAAAACTGTCTCCTTATAAACAGATTATTCGGGATTCAATAGCCCAAACGTTAAAAATCGGTAAGGATTCGGTTGCGGTTAAGGCCAAGACCAATGAAGGATTAGGCGAGTTGGGAAAAAAGAAAGCAATTTGCTGTTTTGCCTGTGTTACATTGAGTAGGAGGAAAGAATAATGACGATCTTGATTAATATTTTGTTAATACTGCTGGCTTTGATAATTTTAAAGCTGATTCTTATTAGCGTTTTCTTTTTTGAGGAGATTAAGGCTGCCCAGAAAAAGGACCCTGCCTCGAGAAGTTTTTTGGAGATAGTCCTGCTTTATCAGGGGTTGCACGCGTTAATCGCCTATCGAGTGGCTCACTTTTTTTATAAGGCCAGATTTTATTTAATTGCCCGTTTTATGAGCCAGCTGGCCAGATTTTTAACCGGGATTGAGATCCATCCCGGGGCCCGGATAGGAAAACGCCTGTTTATTGATCACGGAATGGGAGTAGTTATCGGAGAGACGGCTGTTATCGGAGATGACGTGCTTATCTATCAGGAGGTTACTCTGGGGGGTACTGGCCTTGAAAAAGGCAAACGCCATCCTACTATCGGCAGTAATGTGGTTATCGGAGCAGGGGCAAAGGTCTTAGGCAATATTACTATCGGCGACAATTCATATATCGGCTCTAATGCCGTGGTGATTAAAGATGTGCCGTCTAATTCTACGGTAGTAGGCGTGCCGGGCAGGATTACAAAACAGGACGGCAAGAAGATTGATGTAAGTTTAGATCATGCGCATGTGCTAGACCCGATAATGCAGAATTTAGAAGAGTTGGAAAACAGGATAAAGAAGCTGGAAGATAAATAGTTTATTCATGCCTATTCATATATACAATTCCCTTACCCGCAAGAAAGAAGATTTTGTCTCTTTAAACCCGGCGCAAGTCAAAATGTATGTTTGCGGGCCGACAGTGTATGACGAGCCGCATATAGGGCATGCCCGCAGTGCTTATATTTTTGATGTGATCAGGAGGTATTTAAAGTACAGGGGCTACGATGTAACATTTGTCAGGAATGTTACCGATGTTGACGATAAGATCATTGATAAGGCTAAGAAAGAATATCCTAACGGAGATTTAAACGTTTCTTTTAAGAAGGTTGCGCAGAGATATCTGGCTTCTTACCATGAGGCGCTTAAAAGTTTAGGCATAGACGACAGCGGAATAGTTGAGCCAAAGGCCAGCGAATACATCCCTAAAATGATATCTTTTATCAGCGCCTTGGTTGATAAAGGCGCGGCTTACTCTTCAGGCGGCGACGTATACTTTGACATAAAAAAATCAAAGAATTACGGAAAGCTCTCTAATCAATCCCTGGAGAAAATGGAATCCGGCGCGCGCGTTATTGCAGGCGAAAATAAAAGAGACCCGTTAGATTTTGCCTTATGGAAATCAGCTAAAGAAGGGGAGCCCTCTTGGGATAGCCCGTGGGGTAAAGGCCGGCCGGGTTGGCACATAGAGTGTTCCGTGATGAGTTCAGATATTCTTGGCGACCAATTTGATATACACGGTGGCGGGCTTGATTTAATATTCCCCCATCATGAAAACGAAATTGCCCAATCCGAAGGTGCCGGCAAAGAATTCGCCAGATATTGGATCCATCACGGCCTTCTCACTATTAACGGCCAGAAAATGGCAAAGTCGCTGGGGAATTTTATCACGATTAATGATTTTCTGGCCAAATATAAGAATCCTGATTTACTAAAGTTGTTCTTTCTATCCGCGCACTATTCATCACCGGTAGATTATACAGAAGAAAAAATTGAAGAGGCAAAACAGGCATTGGAAAGAATCCTTATTCTGATGGATAAGGTAAGCTCAGATGAACGAGGACAAAATAGAGGAGTACAAGTCAGGGAAATTGAATATACAAGGATAAAATTTATTGAATCTATGGACGAGGATTTTAATACACCTAAGGGCTTAGCTTGCATTTTTGATCTGGTAAATTTAACGAATAAGAATATTAATGATAATAATTTTGCTATAAACGCTTATGTGATGATTAAAGATTTACTAGGGGTGTTAGGGGTTTCATTAGCAGAAAAAGTTGATTTAGGTTTAATGAATAGGGAAGAAGTGGAAAGTAAAATAGCTCAGAGAGATCAAGCCCGCAAAAATAAGGATTATGCTCTTTCTGATCAAATCAGAAAGGAGCTTGAAAGTAAGGGGATTATATTAGAGGACGCCAAAGACGGTAAAACTAGCTGGCGTAAAAAAATATAGATTTTAGCGGGTGGCGCGGGGATGATTCATCATGAAAGGCAAATTTATAACATTTGAAGGTTCGGAAGGAAGCGGCAAGAGCACTCATTCGCGCCTGCTTTATGATTATCTGAAGAGCAGGGGTCTGGATGTTATTTATATCCGCGAACCCGGAGGCACCAAGATTAGTGAGGCAATCAGGGGGCTTTTGCTTGACTGCAAGAATGAAGATATGGCCCCGGAAGCTGAGATGCTGCTTTATATGGCTGCGCGGGCCCAATTGATCGCTCAGATTATTGAGCCGGCTTTGAAAAAGGGTAGGATAGTTCTTTGCGACAGGTTTCTTGATTCCACTCTTGCCTATCAGGGTTATGGGCTGGGCATTAACCTGAAGCTAATCAGGGATGTAGGAGGATTTGCTACCAGAAATACTGTCCCGGACCTGACTATATTCTTAGACTTGCCTGCAAGGGAAGGCCTAAAAGCGTGTTCCCGGATCAAAACCAAGGACCGGATAGAAAAAAGGCCGATTAAATTCCATCTGGCTGTGCGCTCGGGTTATTTGAAGATAGCGCGGCAGGAGCCGAAAAGGTTTAAAATTATAAAGGTGGAAAAAGATATGCGCCTGACCCAGAAGAAAGTAAGGATTCTGGCAGGCAGGCTTATTAAATAATATGGCATTTAGAGATATTAAAGGCCAGGCACGGCCCATAGAATTGTTTAAAGGATATTTAAAAACCGGTAATGTGCCCGGGGCATTTTTATTTTGCGGCCCTGACGGCGCAGGAAAATACCTCTCAGCAATTAATTTTGCCCAGGCCCTTAATTGTTTGGTAAATAAAGATGATGCCTGCGGCAGCTGCGTATCGTGCGTCAAAATTGCCGGGCAAGCCCATCCTGACATCCATGAAATTTCCGCTCAAGATTCGGATGAGATCAAGATAGAGCAGATCAGGGAGCTAAAAAGAAGCATTAATCTGCGCCCTTATGAAGCAAGAAGAAAAGTATTTATTATTAATGATGCGCACCGGCTTAACCCTGAATCGTCAAATGCGCTTTTGAAAGTGCTGGAAGAGCCTCCCGGAAGCAGTTTGATTATCCTTATAACTGCCAAGCTGCAGCTGCTTTTTAAGACTATTATCTCACGCTGCCAGTTGATCAGGTTTTATCCTTTGGGCAGGGAAGAACTGCGGGATATTTTAGCGCGTGATTATTCTGTCCCGGAAGCCCAAGCGCATTACCTTTCCTATTATTGCGAGGGCAGGCTGGGCGGCGCCTTAAGGCTTGCAGAAAGCGATAGCCTGGCTTTCAAAAACAGCGTGATTGACGGATTTGTTTTTTCCCGGGGCACTTCGTTTATTGATGAATTGGCTAAAAAGGAAAGGAGCCAGATCGCCGGGCAGATTAATATACTGGCCGGCTGGTTCAGGGATATCTATTTTGCTCAAATAGGCATGCCAGCAGCTACATTTATTAATCTTGACCGTGAGGATGGCATATTCAGCGCAGCAGCGCGTTATTCGCAAAGCGAGCTAAATGAAATAATGACGACGCTTACAAAATCGCTTGCTTATTTAGAGGGCAATATCAATACCAAGCTTTTATTGTCAAACTTAAGGATAGAAATATGGAAAAGCTGATTTTTGTAAGATTAAGGGATTCCGGGCAGGTTTATTTTTATAATGCCTGTAACCTTGAGGTCAAAGACGGGGATTATGTTATAGTTGAGCATGACCGGGGCATGGATTACGGGCAGATCATCTCGCCGAAGGACACAGATTTAAAAGAAAAGGCAAAAGAGCCGGTAAAAAAAATATTACGGCAGGCCCGTGATTCTGACTTAAAGCAGATTGAGGATAACCGCCTAAAAGCAAAAGAGGCCTTTAACGCCTGCGTCAAAAAAATAGAAGAGCATAAATTGGATATGAAGCTGGTAAAGGCGGAATATTCTTTTGACCGCTCCAAAATAATATTTTATTTTACCGCTCCCGGCAGGGTTGATTTCCGGGACTTAGTTAAAGACTTGGCCAAGATATTCAAGGCCCGGATAGAATTGCGCCAGATCGGGGTCAGGGATGAGGCGCGTTTATTCGGCGGATTCGGTGCCTGCGGCAGAGAGTTATGCTGCGCAAAATTTTTAAAGGATTTTGAACCGGTTACGATTAAAATGGCCAAAGAGGAAGGGCTGCCGCTTAATCCGCCTAAGATTTCCGGCATTTGCGGCAGGCTGATGTGCTGCCTTTCTTTTGAATATGAAACTTATAAAGTTTTATGCAAAGGCCTGCCTAAAGAAGGCGAAATTATCTCTACCCCCAAAGGCAAGGGTAAGGTTACCAGCGTGAGCGTTTTCAAGCGCACAGCTACAGTCCAGCTTGAAGACGGAACAGTTACGCAGATGGATTATAACAAATGAGCAAAGATAAATTTTATATTACAACCCCGCTTTATTATGTGAATTCCTCGCCGCATATCGGGCATTCATATACAAATATCGCCGCTGACTGCCTGGCGCGCTATATGCGCCTGAATTTGGGCAAAGAAAATGTCCGGTTTCTTACCGGCACAGATGAACACGGGCAGAAGATCCAGAAAGCAGCAGACGCAAGCGGTTTAAGCGCCCAGGATTTTACCGATAAAATCGTAGTTCAGTTTAAAGAATTATGGAGCGGGCTAAACGTCACTTACGATGATTTTATCCGCACGACTGAAAAGCGCCATGTGGATTTTGTGCAGCGCTCTATACAGATACTTTTTGATAAAGGCGATATTGCGGAAGGCAAATACGAGGGTTGGTATTGCACCCCTTGCGAGACTTTCTGGCTTGATGCGCAGGTGTCGGACAAGGCCTGCCCGGATTGCAAAAGGGCCCTTGAAAGGATAAGCGAAACCAATTATTTCTTTAAATTATCCAAATATCAGGAATGGCTTGTCAAATACATTGAATCTGAAAAAGATTTTATCAGGCCGGTTTCGCGCTATAACGAGGTCCTGAGTTTTTTAAAGAATAACCGGCTCGCAGACCTGTGTATTTCAAGGCCAAAGCAGCGGCTTAACTGGGGAATAGAACTCCCCTTTAGCAAGGACCATGTAATCTATGTCTGGTTTGATGCCCTGCTTAATTATATAAGCGCAGTCGGGCAGTTTGATGAGCGGGGTAAATATACTTCAAAATGGTGGCCGGCTTCCCTGCATCTGATGGCTAAGGATATATTGAGGCAGCACGCAGTTTATTGGCCGATAATGCTTAAAGCCCTTGATATCCAGATGCCTAAAACTGTATTTGCCCATGGTTGGTGGATGATGGGCGAAAGTAAAATGTCAAAGTCGCTGGGAAATGTAATTTCACCGGTTGAAATGGCCGGAAAATACGGAATAGATACCTTCAGGTATTTTCTGCTTAGGGACATGCCTTTTGGGCTGGATGGGACTTTTAGCGAAGAAGCCCTGGTAAAAAGATTTAACAGCGATTTGGCAAATGATTTGGGTAATTTGGTTTACCGCACTTTGACAATGGCGGAAAAGTATTTTGATTCTGTTGTACCGGCGGTATCAGAAAAACCAAAGGCCCGGGAAATACAGATACGGGAAAAATTAGATGGATTACCCGAAGTCATAAGCTTAGAACTTTGCCCGGAAACAAATTATAATTTTAGCGCTTGCCTTGAGCGGATTTGGGAATTGATCGCCATGGCTAACAAGTACGTTGAAGAGGTTAAACCCTGGAGCCTGGCAAAAGAAAATAAGGCTGAAGAACTAAAAGGATTTATCAGGCTGCTTGTGGATGTGATCCGGGGAGTGGCCCTGTCTTTAAGGCCTTTTATGCCGCAGACAGCCGAAAGCATATTAGAGCAGGCCGGGACGGATAAAATAAATAAAGGAAAGCCGCTATTCCCCCGTATTGATACTAAATCCGCGGATAAATAAAGATTTGGCTCGCCATAATGCTAATTGATACCCACTGCCATTTGGATTTTCCGGATTATGACGCTGATAGGAATGAAGTTATTTCTCGCGCCAAAAAAAATGGCGTTGAGTATTTAATAAATATCGGGTCTTCCCTCAAAGGGTCGCGCGACAGCGCGGCTTTGGCAAAACAATTCAATAATATTTATGCAGCTTGCGGAATACATCCCCATGATGCGGACGCGATAACCGATCCGGACTTGGAAGAAATACAATCCCTGTCAGCAGGCGATAAGGTAGTAGCTATAGGCGAGATAGGCCTTGATTACTTCAAAAATTTTTCTCAGCCTGAGAATCAGTTAAAATTATTCCGCAAGCTGAACAGGTTAGCAAAAGATATGAACCTGCCCGTAATAATCCATTGCCGCGAAGCCGAAAAAGATGTCCTGCAAGTGCTTAAAGAGGAAGCCCCGGTTAGGGCTGTTGTGCATTGCTTCTCCGGAAACAGCCAATTTTTAAGATCCTGCCTGGATTTGGGGTTCTTTGTTTCATTTACCTGCAATATTACTTATAAAAAAGCGCAGCTCCTGCGCGATGTATTAAAACTGGTTCCTTTTGAACGCCTGATGCTTGAGACTGACGCACCATTCTTGCCGCCGCAGGATTTGCGCGGTAAGAGAAACGAACCTATGCATGTAAAGGGGCTTTGCGCTGAAGTGGCAAAGATCAAAGGCGTTACTTTTGCAGAGGTCGAGCGCGCCACAACCGCCAACGCAATAGAGTTTTTTCAAATTAAATGAACTCAAAAGTATCGATAGTCAAATGCAGCGATTATGAGCCGGGGATGGTTTATGAACGGGTCAGGCAGGCAGTTGGCCTGCTTGGCGGAATAACCGCTTTTATAAAACCGGGCAGTAAGGTCTTGATTAAGCCGAATCTTTTAATGGCGCGGGGCCCGGAATACGCGATATGCACTCATCCTGAAATTGTGCGCGCAGCCATAAAGATACTTAAAGAAATCAACTGCCGTATTCTTGTCGGCGACGGGCCAAGTGTCTGGGGCAAATACGTTGAAAATGTAGAAGAGGTGTATAAAAAAAGCGGTATTAAGGAGGTAACTGATCAGGAAGGGGTAGAGCTGATAAAATTCGAACACCGCCAATGGCGCTCTGAATTTCCTCTGGCGCGCGCAGCCTTTGAATGCGATTACATCGTGAATCTTCCGAAATTCAAGACCCATGAATTTACCCTGTTAACAGGGGCAGTCAAGAACCTGTTTGGCCTTGTCTGGGGCACATATAAGACCGAACTGCATAAAAAATATTTTGACGCAAAAGAATTCAGCAGGATACTGGTTGATATTTATCAGCAGATTAAGCCCGTATTGACCATTGTTGACGCTATAGTGGCTATGGAAGGCGATGGCCCGGCCTCCAGCGGTATTCCCCGGAAATGCGGCCTTGTGCTGGCCGGCAGTGATTGTGTAGCTGTTGATTCAATCCTTGCTTGTATTATGGGGGTTAATCCGCGGGATGTCCTTTCAACAAGAGAAGCAGCCAGGAGGGGCGCCGGAAGCGCGGACCTTAAGAATATCGAGATACTGGGAGAGAAATTGGAAGATGTTTTAACCGGGCGTTTTGTCCTGCCTGCGGCTTCTCTGGCAAGAAAAGTTCCGCCGGCAATCGCAAATTTAGCGCGCAAACTGATAAAATATTATCCGTGCGTTGAGCGCGATAACTGTATTAAGTGCGCTGCTTGTATTGATTCCTGCCCGAAGAAAGTGATAAAGATGACGCCCAAAGGTATTGCATTTGATTATTCCGGGTGTATTGCCTGTTTTTGCTGCCAGGAGGCTTGCCCTGCATCAGCGATCAAGGTCAAGAAAAGCCTTTTGGCAAAGTTGATCAGGCTATGAAGAAACACTGCGAATTGTTGGAATTGCGGCTCAAACTTGATGATGCCATAACATACGGTACTAAAAAAGATGCGTTTAGCCTGGCTAAAAAAGGCCTTGAAGAATCACGGCTGAAAAATTTTAAAGGCGAAATAGAATATTTTAAAGGCCAGCTGGATATTCTAAAGAAAAATTTTGTCTCGGCAATTGAACATTTTGACTCAGCTATAAAAATTAACCCTTTTGACGGCGCTGCTTTTAACGATAAAGCGCTGTGTATGGCGGAATTAGGCTTTATTGATGAAGCCATAAGTAATTTTGACAAAGGTATTGAAGCTGAGCCCGGCTATGCTACTATATATCATAATAAGGGCTGGCTCTTGAACAATATCGGGTTACATACCGAAGCAATAAAATACCTGACTAAGGCGCTGGAACTGGAGCCGGGCAGGGCGGTTACTTACGACAGCTTAGCCGATGCTTATTTTAATTTGGGCCAGATTAAGAAAGCGGTAGGCGCTTATCGCAGTGTGATAAGTTTTTTAAAGCCGGGTTGCTGCTTAGGTTTAAAAAAGGAAATAGCAAAAAAGATATCCCAGCTTGAAGCCAAAATCAAGGAGAAATAGATTTAGAAATGAAATTAGTCACTATTGAGTGGAAAAATAACGGTATCAGAATCATAGACCAGACAAAATTACCGGCAAAGCTTGTTTTTCTGCAGATTAA